>NZ_LYVQ01000113.1 GCF_001984095.1 Pelomonas sp. KK5 | reverse complement strand
CAACAACCGCGGTGGCGGTGGTGGTGGCGGTGGTGGCCGTGGCGGCAGCGGCGGCCGGGGCGGCGGCTTCGGCGGCCGCCATCGCTGATCACGGCCATCGCCATCAGTCAAGAGACATTCACCAATAGACAGTACAATCGCGGGCTTTGCCAAGCCCGGAAATTCAGGAGAAACCCATGGCTATCGAACGTACCCTTTCCATCATTAAGCCCGATGCCGTGGCCAAGAATGTCATCGGCCAGATCTACGCCCGCTTCGAAGGCGCCGGCCTGAAGGTCGTGGCCGCCAAGATGGCCCACCTGTCGCGCGGCGAAGCCGAAGCCTTCTACGCCGTCCACAAGGCCCGCCCCTTCTTCAACGACCTGGTCAGCTTCATGATCTCCGGCCCGGTGATGATCCAGGCCCTGGAAGGCGAAGGCGCCATCCTGAAGAACCGCGACCTGATGGGCGCCACCGACCCGAAGAAGGCCGAGAAGGGCACCATCCGCGCCGACTTCGCCGACAGCATCGACGCGAACGCCGTGCACGGCTCGGACGCCCCGGAAACCGCTGCCCAGGAAATCGCCTTCTTCTTCCCCGGCATGAATGTCTACAGCCGTTAATTCGGCACCCGGCCTCTGGCGTTCCGGCCGGGAGGCCGGACGCTAGGAGCTCAAAGCAATGAACGACGCGGTCAACCCCCTTGAGCAGGTGAACCTGCTCGGTCTGGATCTGGAAGGGCTGGCCGCGTACTGCGAGCAGTTGGGCGAAAAGCGCTTCCGCGCCACCCAGCTGTTTCGCTGGATCCACCAGAAGGGCGCATCCGGTTTCGACCAGATGACCGACCTGGCCAAGTCCCTCCGCACGAAGCTGGAAGGCAAGGCCCTTATCGCCGCGCTGCCGGTGATCTCCGAACACGTGTCCGCCGACGGCACGATCAAGTGGCTGTTCGACGTCGGCAACGGCGACGCCGTCGAGGCCGTCTACATCCCCGAGTCCGACCGGGCCACGCTGTGCATCTCCAGCCAGGCCGGTTGCGCCGTCGGCTGCCGCTTCTGCTCCACCGGCCACCAGGGCTTCAGCCGCAACCTGGCGACCTGGGAAATCATCGCCCAGCTCTGGTATGCGGAGCATTCGCTGCGCCAGCGCCAGGGCACGACCGATCGGATCATCTCTAACATCGTGATGATGGGCATGGGCGAGCCGCTGCAGAACTACACGGCCCTGGTCCCGGCGCTGAAGATGATGCTGGACGACCACGGCTACGGACTGTCGCGCCGCCGCGTGACGGTGTCGACCTCCGGCGTCGTGCCGATGATCGACCGGCTGCGCGAGGACTGCCCGGTGGCGCTGGCCGTCTCCCTGCATGCACCGAACGACCCGCTGCGCGACCAGTTGGTGCCACTGAACAAGAAGTACCCGATCGCCGAATTGCTCGAATCCTGCGACCGCTATCTGGAGAAGGCCCCGCGCGACTTCATCACCTTCGAGTACTGCATGCTGCAGGAGGTGAACGACACGCCGGAGCTGGCCCATGAACTGGTGAAGCTGCTGAAGAACCGGATCAACTGCAAGCTGAACCTGATCCCGTTCAACCCCTTCCCGGCCTCGGGCCTGAAGCGCAGCACCAACGAGCGGGTCAAGGCCTTCGCCCAGATCCTGGTCGATGCGGGCATCGTCACGACCGTGCGCAAGACCCGTGGCGACGACATCGATGCCGCCTGCGGCCAGCTCGCGGGCGAGGTGCAGGACCGCACGCGCGCCCACATCCGCATGGTCCGCGCGCCGGTGGTGGTAAAAGGCGCATCGCCACAACGTACATAACCACGGATCCCCACGCCATGACGCGAGCCCGACCGGCCCCTGATCAGCAGTACCGCTTCCTGAAGTCCGGCCTGCTGCCGGTGCTTGCGACAGTGCTGCTGGGGCTGGCTGGATGCCAGGCGACCGCGCCGGTCGACAACGCCGTGCCGAAGACCGAATCGGACACCACCAACGCCGAGCGCCGCGCGAACGTCCGCACCGAACTCGCCAAGGGCTATTTCACCCAGGGCCAGTACAACACCGCGCTGGACGAGATCAAGCAGGCGCTGGCGGCCAAGCCGGATGCCCGCGACGCGATCAACCTGCGTGGCCTGGTCTATGCCGCGATGGGCGAGAAGCAGCTGGCCGACGACAGCTTCAAGCGGGCACTGGTCACCTTCCCGCGCGACCCGGACATCATGCACAACTACGGTTGGTTCCTCTGCCAGGAGCGCCGCTATCCGGCCGCCTTCGAGCAGTTCAACCAGGCGCTGCAGCAGCCCGAGTACCGCGGCATGGCCCGCACGCTGCTGGCCCGCGGTGTCTGCGAGCTGAGCGCCGGCAAGACGGCCGAGGCGCAGGCCTCGCTGGCCAAGGCCTTCGAGTACGACCCGGGCAATCCGGCCATCGCCTACAACCTGGCCAGCGTGCTCTACCGCGGCCAGCAGTACGAGCGGGCCCGCTTCTATATCCGGCGCGTCAATGCCCAGGCGGAGCAGACCAACGCCCAGTCGTTGTGGCTGGAGCTGCGCATCGAGCGCCGCATGGGCAACGCCATCCAGGTGGGCGACCTGAGCAAGAAGCTGCGCCGCGAGTACGCGCAGTCGCCGGAAACCCAGGCCATGGAGTCGGGGCAATTCGATGAGTGAACAAGAACAACAACATCAGCAGCAACAACAGGACGCCGGGCAGGGAACACCGAAAACGGCCGGCGCCTGGCTGCGCGATGCGCGCCAGCAGCGCGGCCTGCATATCGCCGCCGTGGCCGCGATGCTCAAGGTGCCGCAAGCCAAGCTGGAGGCGCTGGAAGCCGACCGCTGGCAGGAGCTCACCGACATGACCTTCGTGCGGGCGCTGGCCAAGGCGGTCTGCCGCACGCTGAAGATCGACCCGGAACCGGTGCTGCAACTGCTGCCCCGCGGCGGCGAGCGCGAACTGGACGTCAACAAGGGCATCAACCGGCCCTTCCGTGAGCGCGGCGCCCGCGATGACGGCTTCTCGCTGGTGCAGTTGCGGCGCCCGATCTTCTGGGGCCCGGCGCTGCTGCTGGTGGCGGCGGCCGTGCTGTACCTGATGCCCAACCGCTTGCTGGAGCCTTCTTCGCCGCCGCCGGCGCCGACCAGCGCAGCGTCCGAGGTGGCGGTCCCGCTCGCCGAGGCGCCGGCGGCCAGCGAGCCGGTCGTCGCTGAAACCGTATTGGCGCCGGCCCCGGTTGCTGCCAGCGCGGTGGCTTCCGCGCCGGTCGTGGTCGCCGCTGCGGCCAGCCTGCCGAAGCCTGCTCCGGCACCCGCGGTGACGGCCAGCGCGGCCGTCGCCAGCGGCGACCTGCTGCCGCTGAAGCTCCATATCAAGGCCGAGTCCTGGGTCGCCGTCAGCGATGCGCGGGGTCAGGTCTTGATCTCGCGCCTGGTGCAGCCCGGCGAAGACCCGGACCTGGCCGGCCAGCCGCCGCTGAAGGTGACCATCGGCAACGTGGCCGGCACCGAGCTGAGCGTGCGCGGCAATCCGGTCGACCTGGCCGCGCGCAACAAGGACAACGTCGCTCGCTTCGAGCTGAACTGAACGAACATGATCGATACCCGCAGTACCGTCGAAGAAGCGATCGCCGCCGCCAACCCGGCGCCGCGCCGCTCGCGCCAGGCCCGCGTCACCTGGGGCTCCCGCGTCGTGACCATCGGCGGTGACGCGCCGGTGCGCGTGCAGTCGATGACCAACACCGACACGGTGGATGCCATCGGCACCGCGATCCAGGTCAAGGAGCTGGCGATCGCCGGCTCGGAGCTGGTGCGCATCACCGTCAACACGCCCGAGGCCGCCGAGCAGGTGCCCTACATCCGCGAGCAGCTGGACCGCATGGGCATCGACGTGCCCCTGGTCGGCGACTTTCACTACAACGGCCACCGCCTGCTCACCGAGTACCCGGCGATGGCTCAGGCGCTGAGCAAGTACCGCATCAACCCCGGCAACGTGGGCAAGGGCGACAAGAAGGACCGCCAGTTCGCGATGATGGTCGAGGCGGCGATGAAGTACGACAAGGTCGTGCGCATCGGCGTCAACTGGGGCAGCCTGGACCAGGAGCTGCTCGCCCAGCTGATGGACGAGAACGCCAATCGCGCAGAGCCCTGGGACGCCAAGCCGGTGATGTACCAGGCGTTGATCCAGTCCGCGCTGCAGTCGGCCGCCTATGCCGCCGAGCTGGGCCTGAACCCCGACAACATCATCATCAGCTGCAAGGTCAGCGGCGTGCAGGACCTGATCTCGGTCTACCGCGAGCTGGCCAGGCGCTGCGACTACGCGCTGCACCTGGGCCTGACCGAAGCCGGCATGGGCACCAAGGGCACGGTGGCTTCCAGTGTCGCTCTGGGCATCCTGGCGCAGGAAGGCATCGGCGACACGATCCGCGTCTCGCTGACGCCGCAGCCCGGCGAGGCGCGTACGCAGGAAGTGGTCGTCGCGCTGGAGATCCTGCAGGCGCTGGGCCTGCGCAACTTCAACCCCAGCGTCACCGCCTGCCCCGGCTGCGGCCGCACGACCAGCACCACCTTCCAGGAACTGGCCAAGCAGATCGACGACTTCCTGCGCGAGCAGATGCCGGTCTGGCGCAAGAAGTATCCGGGCGTCGAGAACATGAAGGTGGCCGTGATGGGCTGCATCGTCAACGGCCCGGGCGAGAGCAAGCATGCCGACATCGGCATCAGCCTGCCCGGCACCGGCGAGGCGCCCGCGGCGCCCGTGTTCATCGACGGCGCCAAGGCGCTGACGCTGCGCGGCGAGAACATCGCCACCGAATTCCATGCTCTCGTCGAGCAGTACATCGAGCGTCGCTTCGGCGCCACCGTCTAAGTAAATGTCCGAAAAGAAACTCCAGCCCTTGCAAGCAGTCAAGGGCATGAACGACATCCTGCCGCCGGAATCGGCGCGCTGGGAATGGCTCGAAGCGAAGATGCGCAGCGTGCTGCAGCGCTACGGCTACCAGAACGTGCGCACGCCGATCGTCGAGCCCACCGCGCTGTTCGTGCGCGGCATCGGCGAGGTGACCGACATCGTCGAAAAAGAGATGTACGCCTTCGAGGACCGTGCCGACAAGCATGGCCAGGCCGAGCACCTGGCGCTGCGCCCGGAGATGACGGCCGGCGTCGTGCGCGCGATGACCGAGCACAACTTCCTGCGCGACTCGGGCCGCCGCCTCTACTACTTCGGCCCGATGTTCCGCCGCGAGAAGCCGCAGAAGGGCCGCTATCGCCAGTTCCACCAGATGGGCGTCGAGGCGCTGGGCTTCGCCGGGCCCGACGTGGACGCCGAGGTCATCCTGATGGGCAGCCGTCTGCTGCGCGAGCTGGGCCTGGTCGATGGCGATCACTTCCGCCTGGAACTGAACTGCCTGGGCTCGCCCGACGAGCGCCGCGCGCACCGCGAGGCGCTGATCAAGCATCTCGAAGCCCATGTCGAGCTGCTCGACGAGGACGGCAAGCGCCGCATGCACACGAACCCGCTGCGCGTGCTGGACACCAAGAACCCGGCGCTGCAGGACATGGCCAACGCCGCGCCCAAGCTGCTGGACTTCCTCGGCGAGGCATCGCTGGCCCACTTCAACGGCGTGCGCGCGATCCTCGACGCCGCCGGCGTGAAGTACACGATCAACCCGCGCCTGGTGCGCGGCCTGGACTACTACAACCTCACGGTCTTCGAGTGGATCACCGAGAAGCTCGGCTCGCAGGGCACGGTCTGCGGCGGCGGCCGCTATGACGGGCTGATCGAGCAGCTCGGCGGCAAGCCGGCGCCGGCGGTGGGCTTCGGCATGGGCATCGAGCGCATGCTGCTGCTGCTCGAAGAGGTGGGCGTGGCGCCGGCCGCGCCGGTGCCGCATGCCTATGCGGTCGTCCCCTCGGCTAACGGCTTGCCTCAGGTGATGGTGGCGCTGGAGGCGCTGCGCGGCGCGGGCGTGTCCGTGGTGCTGCATCCGGGCCAGTCGAGCATGAAGTCGCAGTTCAAGAAGGCCGATGCCAGCGGCGCGGCCTATGCGCTGGTGTTCGGCGAGGATGAACTGGCTCAAGGCCTGGTGGCCGTGAAGCCGCTGCGCGGGCAGGGCGGCGAGCAGGCCACGCGCCCGCTGGCCACCGCCGCCGAGTGGGCGGCCGAACTGCTCAACGCATAATCGCGGCTTTGCCGCACCCGTAGTCAGTCCCCTACCCAACGAATCTCATGGCGTCGCATCTCGATCTCGAAGAACAAGAACAGCTCGACCAGCTGAAGGCTTTCTGGAAGCAGTGGGGCAACCTGATCACCTGGGTGATCACCGCGGCGCTGCTCGCCTTTGCCGGCTGGCAGGGCTGGAACAAGTACCAGTCCGTGCAGGCGGCGCAGGCCTCGGCCAAGTACGACCTGCTGGACCAGGCCGTGCAGGCCGGCGATGCCGACAAGGCCGCCGTCGTCTTCGAGGACCTGAAGAGCCACTACGGCAGCAGCGCCTACGCCGCACAGGCTGCGCTGGCCACGGCCAAGGTGCAGCTGGACAAGGGCCAGGCCGACAAGGCCGCGGCCAGCCTCGCCTGGGCCGCCGACAACGCCGGCGACGACAACTACCGCGACATCGCCCGCCTGCGCCTGGCCGGCCTGCAGATCACGGCCAAGCAGTTCGATGCCGCCGCCAAGACGCTGGACGCGATCAAGTCCACCGAGTTCACCGGCCTGGTGGCCGACCGCCGCGGCGACCTGCTGCTGCTGCAGAACAAGCCCGCCGAGGCGCGCGCCGAGTTCCAGAAGGCCCTGGCCGCGCTGGACAAGACGCTGGACTACCGCCGCCTGGTCGAGGCCAAGCTGGCCACGCTGGGCGTGGCGACGGCCGAGGAGGCAGCCAAGTGAGGGCGCTCTCCGCATTCGCGCTGGCTTCGCTGGTCGCGCTCTCCGGCTGCTCGCTGTTCAGCTCGTCGAAGGCGCCGAAGCCGGCGCCGCTGGAAGAGCTGAAGGCCGCGACGATTGCTCCGCAGGTGCTGTGGAACCAGCGCATCGACAACACGTCCTTCGCGCAGGCCATCACCGCGCGTGACGGCAAGTTCTTCGTCGCCGCCGGCGACGGCGTCGTGCAGGCGCTGCAGGCCACGACCGGCCAGACCGTCTGGCGCGCCGACGTGGGTGCCAAGCTGTCGGCCGGCGTCGGCAGCGACGGACGCTTCGCCGCCGTCGTCACCCGCGGCAACGAGCTGGTGGTCATCGACGCCGGCAAGGTGCTCTGGCGCAAGACGCTGCCCACGCCGGTGATCGCCTCGCCGCTGGTGGCCGGCGAGCGCGTCTTCGTGCTGACCGTGGACCGCCAGGTGCAGGCCTTCGACGCGCTGGACGGCCGCAAGATCTTCGACATGCGCCGCCCCGGCGAGCCGCTGACGCTCGCCAAGGCCGGCGTGCTGGGCGTGTTCATGGACACGCTGATCGTGGGCCAGGGCCCGCGCATGACGGGCGTCGATCCGCTGCGCGGCACCGTGCGCTGGGAGTCCAGCGTGGCCAACCCGCGCGGCACCAACGAAGTCGAACGCCTGGCCGACCTGGTCGCGCCGCTGGTGCGCAACGGCGAGGTGCTGTGCGCGCGGGCCTTCCAGTCGGCCGTCGGCTGCGTCAGCGCCGAGCGCGGCGCCACGATCTGGAGCCGCATCGTCGGCGGCACCAACGGTGTCGGCGGCGACGCCCAGTACATCTACGGCGCCGACGGCTCCGACCGCCTCTCCGCCTGGCGCATCGCCACTGGCGACACCGCCTGGACCGCCGAGCAGTTCACCAACCGCAAGCTGGGCGTGCCGCTGGCCGTCGGCAACTCGGTGCTGGTGGGCGACTTCGAAGGCTATGTCCATTTCGTCGAGCGCGAGACCGGCAAGACGCTGGCCCGGCTGCCCACCGACGGTTCCCCCATCGTGACCGCTCCGGTGCTGCTGGACGGCATCGCGCTGGTGGCCACCGAAAAGGGCGGCCTGTACGCCATCAAGCCGTAAGCAGTAAACAGCTCGGCATAACAACAACAATAAGCTGACCCCATGAAGCCTGTCATCGCCCTCGTCGGACGCCCCAATGTGGGCAAGTCCACGCTGTTCAACCGGATGACGAAGACGCGCGACGCCATCGTCGCCGACTTCGCCGGCCTGACGCGCGACCGCCACTACGGCGATGGCCGCCTGGGTGACCGCGACTTCATCGTCATCGACACCGGCGGCTTCGAGCCCGACAGCAGCACCGGCATCGTCAAGGAGATGGCCAAGCAGACCAAGCAGGCCGTCGCCGAGGCGGACGTGGTCGTCTTCGTCGTCGACATCCGCCTGGGCCTGTCGGCCCAGGACCAGGACATCGCCCGCTACCTGCGCACCGCCAACAAGCGCATCCTGCTGGCCGTCAACAAGGCAGAGGGCATGAGCGACTCGCCGCTGCTGGCCGAGTTCCACGAGCTGGGCCTGGGCGATCCGCATCCGGTCTCGGCCGCGCACGGTCAGGGCATCCGCAGCCTGATCGAGGCGGCGCTGGAGCCCTTCCACTTCGACGACGACGAAGAGGGCGAAGCGGCAGACGACGGCGTGATTCGCCTGGCCGTCGCGGGCCGCCCCAACGTGGGCAAGAGCACGCTGATCAACACCTGGCTCGGCGAGGAGCGCCTGGTCGCCTTCGACATGCCGGGCACCACGCGCGACGCGATCAGCGTCGACTTCGAGCGCAACGGCCAGCGCTTCAAGCTGATCGACACCGCCGGCTTGCGCCGCAAGGGCAAGGTCTTCGAGGCGATCGAGAAGTTCTCGGTGGTGAAGACGCTGCAGGCCATCGCCGATGCCAACGTCGTGCTGCTGCTGCTGGACGCCACGCAGGGCGTCACCGACCAGGACGCCCACATCGCCGGCTACATCCTCGACAGCGGCCGCGCCGTCGTGCTGGCCATCAACAAGTGGGATGCGGTGGACAGCTACCAGCGCGAGACGCTGCAGCGCTCGATCGAGACCCGCCTGGGCTTCCTCAAGTTCGCGCCGATCCACAACATCTCGGCGCTCAAGCGCCAGGGCCTGGGCCCGCTGTGGGGCGGACTGGCCGATGCCTATGCCTCGGCCTACAAGAAGATGACCACGCCGGTGCTGACCCGCCTGATCCAGGAGGCCGTGCAGCACCAGACACCGAAGAAGGTCGGCCACTTCCGGCCCAAGCTGCGCTATGCCCACCAGGGCGGCATGAACCCGCCGATCGTCGTGATCCACGGCAACTCGCTGGAAGGCGTCACCGAGGTCTACAAGCGCTACTTGGAAGGCCGCATCCGCGCCCACTACAAGCTGGTCGGCACGCCGATGAAGATCGAGCTGCGTTCGGCGGCGAATCCCTTCGCCGACAAGGACTGATTCTTGCTGCTGAAGCCCGGACCGCCGATTTGACCGTCAGCGCGCGATCCGGGCTAACCCTGTGTTAAGGTGCAAGTCGTCAGTCAGACCTCCACAGAGCCTCCATCAACAACTCTCTCAACACGGAGCATATCGTGAGCAATAAAGGCCAACTCTTGCAAGATCCCTTCCTGAACCTGCTGCGCAAGGAGCATGTGCCGGTGTCGATCTACCTGGTCAACGGCATCAAGCTGCAAGGCCACATCGAGTCCTTCGACCAGTACGTCGTCCTGCTGCGCAACACCGTGACCCAGATGGTCTACAAGCACGCGATCTCCACGGTCGTGCCCGGCCGCGCGGTGAACTTCCACGCCGCCGAGGGATCCAACGAGGCTCCCAACTGAGCGAGCGGCTACAGCCACTGCCTTGAGTTCATCTTCCCCCGCCGTCAACGGCAATCCCGCCACGCCGCCGCCCTCCGAGGCGGCGCGTGCCATTCTCGTCGGCGTCGAGTTCGGCCGCACCGCCGGCCACAACGGCCAGCATCCCGGCAGTTTCGACCCCACGCTGGACGAACTGGCCCTGCTGGCCGAGTCGGCTGGCGACACGCCCGTGGCCAAGGTCGTCGCGCGCCGGCAGGCGCCGGACGCGGCGCTCTTCGTCGGCTCCGGCAAGGCCGACGAGATCAAGCTGCTCGTGCAGACCCACCAGGCCCACACGGTGCTGTTCGACCAGTCGATCTCGCCGGCCCAGCAGCGCAACCTGGAGCGGGTGCTGGGCGTGCCGGTGGCCGACCGCACCGCGCTCATCCTTGAGATCTTCGCCCGCCGAGCCAAGAGCCACGAGGGCAAGCTGCAGGTCGAGCTGGCCCGGCTGCAATACCTGGCCACGCGCCTGGTGCGGCGCTGGAGCCACCTGGAACGGCAGAGCGGCGGCATCGGCATGCGCGGCGGCCCCGGTGAGGCCCAGATCGAGCTGGACCGCCGGATGATCGACGACCGCATCAAGGTCACCAAGGAACGGCTGAAGAAGGTCCAGAAGCAGCGCAGCACCCAGCAGCGGGCCCGTGCACGTAACGGTGTATTCCGTGTGTCGCTGGTGGGCTATACCAACGCCGGCAAGTCCACGCTGTTCAACGCGCTGGTGAAGGCGCGCAGCTACGCGGCCGACCAGCTCTTCGCCACGCTGGACACCACCACCCGGTCGATGTACCTGGAGCAGGCCGGCGCCAGCGTCTCGCTGTCCGACACGGTCGGCTTCATCCGCGACCTGCCGCACAAGCTGGTGGCCGCCTTCCAGGCCACGCTGCAGGAGGCGATCGACGCCGACCTGCTGCTGCATGTGGTGGACGCCGCCTCGCCGGTGCTGGAGGAGCAACTGGCTGAAGTGGAGCGGGTGCTGGAAGAGATCGGCGCTTCGCACATTCCTCAGATCCTTGTCTACAACAAGCAGGACCTGCTCGACGAAGACCAGCGCCCGCGCCAGCCGCTGGACTGGATCGAGCGGCACGAGCCCGGCAAGGTCGGCGTTCGCATGCCGCGCGTGTTCGTCAGCGCGCAGGATGGCAGCGGGCTCGACGTGCTGCGCGAGCAACTGGTGGCGGCCATGCAGGCCGACAACACCGAAACCCAATCAACGATACAGGCGTGAGCATGAATCGCATCCCATTCGGCCGGTCGAGACTGTGGGGCCGCCTCTTCAACAACCGCAACGACGGCCCGCCGGACCTCGACGAGCTGTGGCGCGACTTCAATCGCAAGTTGTCCAATATGTTCGGCGGCAAGTCCTCGAACAACGGCAACGGCTCGGGCGAGGGCGGCAACGGCAATAGCGGCGGTGGCGGCGGCAACGGCCCCGACATGAGGAACGCCAGCATCGGCGCGGTGGTCATCGCCGGCGTCGTGCTGGTGGGCTGGCTGGCCAGCGGCGTCTTCATCGTGCAGGAAGGCGAGCAGGCGGTCATCACCTCCTTCGGCAAGTACAGCAGCACGGTGGGCGCCGGCATGCAGTACCGGCTGCCTTATCCGTTCCAGGCCAGCGAGATCGTCGCAGTGACGCGGCTGCAGCAGGTGGACGTGGGCCGTGCCGCGGTGGTGCAGGCCACCGGCCTGCGCGATTCGTCGATGCTGACCAAGGACGAGAACATCGTCGACATCCGCTTCAGCGTCCAGTACACGCTGAAGGACGCCCGCGAGTACCTGTTCGAGAACCAGCGCCCCGATGACGCGGTGACGCTGGCGGCCGAATCGGCAGTGCGCGAGATCGTCGGCAAGAACGACATGGACTCGGTGCTCTACGAGCAGCGCGACGCGATCGCCGCGCAGCTGGTCACGTCGATCCAGGCCCAGTTGGACCGGCTGAAGGCCGGCATCACGGTCAAGAGCGTCAACATGCAGGACGTGCAGCCGCCCGAGCAGGTGAAGGCTGCCTTCGACGACGCCTTCCGCGCCAAGGCCGACCGCGAGACCCGCAAGAACGAAGCCCAGGCCTATGCCAACGACGTGATCCCCAAGGCCCAGGGCACGGCCGCGCAGCTGCGCGAGCAGGCCGACGGCTACCGGCAGCGCGTGCTGGCCCAGGCCGAGGGCGATGCGGCCCGCTTCAAGAGCGTGCTGGCCGAGTACCAGAAGGCTCCCGCGGTGACGCGCGACCGCCTCTACATCGACACGATGCAGAGCGTCTACCAGAGCGTCACCAAGGTGATGATCGACAACCAGAAGAACTCCAACCTGCTGTACCTGCCGCTGGACAAGATCGTCCAGCAGGTGGGCGGCAGCGTCAGCGCGAGCACGCCGGTGCCGGCGCCCTCCGCGCCGAACGACCTGAACTCGCAGCTGAACAGCAGCAACCCCAGCAACGACATGCGTTCCCGCGACGGCCTGCGCAGCCGCGAGCGCGAGAGCCACTGAACCGGAGCCCCAGCGAATGAATCGCCTTGTCGTCATCGCCATCAGCGCGCTGATCGTCTTCCTGCTCGCCAGTTCGATGATGTTCATCGTCGACCAGCGCCGCTTCGCCGTCGTCTACTCGCTCGGCGAGATCAAGGAAGTGATCACCGAGCCGGGCCTGAAGTTCAAGCTGCCGCCGCCGCTGCAGAACGTCGTGATGCTGGACCGCCGCATCCAGACGCTGGACAGTCCCGAGTCGCGCCCGATCTTCACCGCCGAGAAGAAGAGCCTGGTCATCGACTGGCTGGTCAAGTGGCGCATCGCCGAGCCGCGCCAGTTCATCCGCAACAACGGCCCGGTCACCAGCAATATCGAGAACCGCCTGAGCCCGATCGTGCAGGCCGCGTTCAACGAGGAAGTGACCAAGCGCACCGTGCTGGGCGTGCTCGCCACCGAGCGCGACAAGGTCATGAACGACGTGCGCAGGCGCCTCGAGGACGAGGCCAAGCAGTTCGGCATCGAGGTGGTGGACGTGCGCATCAAGCGCGTGGACTTCGCCGCCAACGTGACCGAGGCGGTCTACAGCCGCATGAAGTCCGAGCGCCAGCGCGTGGCCAACCTGGACCGCGCCACCGGCAGCGCCGAAGGCGACAAGATCCGCGCCGACGCCGACCGCCAGCGCGACGTGATCGTCGCCGAGGCCTACCGCGACGCGCAGAAGGTGCAGGGCGAGGGCGATGCCAAGGCCTCGGCGGTCTATGCCGAATCCTTCGGCCGCGATCCGGCCTTCGCGCAGTTCTACCGCTCGCTGCAGGCCTACCGCAGCACCTTCCGCAGCAAGTCGGACGTGATGGTGATCGACAGCAGCAACGACTTCTTCAAGGCGATGCGCGGTGCGGGGGCGGCACCCGCGGCCGCGGCGCCACGCAAGTAAGAAGCGGGCATCGTGGGCACGCTGCTGGGCGCGCTGGCGCTGATGCTGGTGATCGAAGGGCTGATGCCCTTCATCAGCCCGGCGACCTGGCGCCAGGTGTTCAGCCGCGTGCTGCAGATGAGCGATGGGCAGATCCGCTTCATCGGCCTGTCCAGCATCGCGGCCGGCGTGGTCCTGATGCTGCTGTTCTGGAACTGACGTTCATCCGGCAAGCGTGACGGTTTTGCGGCGGTTCTCCGGGTTTGACCCGGTACAATGCCGTTTTTAACCGCCTCCCCCTGCCTCATGTCTTCTGCTTGGCTGTTGCCGGAGCACATTGCCGACGTCCTGCCCTCGCAGGCGCGCGCCATTGAAGAACTCCGCCGCGAACTGCTGGACATGGCCCGCACCTACGGCTGCGAGCTGGTCATGCCGCCGATGCTGGAGCATCTGGAATCGCTGCTCTCGGGCACCGGCCACGCGCTGGACCTGAAGACCTTCAAGCTGGTGGACCAGCTCTCGGGCCGCAGCCTCGGCCTGCGCGCCGACACCACGCCCCAGGTCGCCCGCATCGATGCGCACCTGCTCAACCGCGTCGGCGTCACCCGGCTGTGCTACTGCGGCCCCGTCGTGCATACGCGCCCGGACGGCCTCAACGCCTCGCGCGAACTGCTGCAGTTCGGCATCGAGATCTACGGCCACGCCGGCCTGGAAGCCGACCTGGAAGTGCAGGAGCTGGCGCTCGACGCGGTGGCTCGTGCCGGCCTGAAGGACGTGGCCCTGGATCTCGGCGATGCCCGCATCGTGCGCGGCGTGCTGCAGGGGCAAGACCTGACCCCGGCGGCGCTGGATGCCATCGTGGCGGCGCTGGCTGCCAAGGATGCCTCCGCGCTGGCCGCGTTGACGGGCGAGTTGCCCGCCCCGGTGCGCGAGGCGCTTGCATCGCTGCTGTCGATGTACGGCGGCATCGAGGTGCTGGACGAGGCCCGCCGCCGCCTGCCCGACAACGCGCTGGTCCGGGCCGCGCTGGATGATCTCCAGTGGCTGGCCAAGCACCTGCAGCAGACCCACGCGCACGTGAACCTCGGCTTCGACCTGGCCGACCTGACCGGCTATGCCTACTACAGCGGCGTGCGCTTCGCGCTGTATGCCAACGGCAGCAGCGATGCGGTGCTGCGCGGCGGGCGCTACGACGAGGTCGGCGCGGTGTTCGGCCGCCGCCGTCCTGCGGTGGGCTTCAGCGTGGACCTGAAGACACTGGTGGGCCTGAGCCCGGCCACGCCGCTGCGTGCCGCCGTGCGTGCGCCCTGGGGCGAGGACGCGGCGCTGCGCGCGGCCATCCGCCGCCTGCGCGAGGACGGCGAGACCGTCGTCTGCGTGCTGCCCGGCCACGAGCATGAGGGCGATGAATTCGACTGCGACCGGGAACTGGCGCAGGTGGGCAGTCAATGGGTTGTGCGCGCGCTCTGATCGCGACGGCCCGCTCCTGATACTTGAAGGAAAGAAACGATATGAACGGCGAAATCGCGCGCGGCCGCAACGTGGTCGTGGTGGGCACCCAGTGGGGTGACGAAGGCAAGGGCAAGGTCGTCGACTGGATGACCGATCACGCCGAGGGCGTCGTGCGCTTCCAGGGCGGCCACAACGCCGGCCACACGCTGGTGATCAAGGGCGTGAAGACCGCCCTGCAGCTGATCCCCTCCGGCATCATGCGCAACGGCGTGGCCTGCTACATCGGCAACGGCGTCGTCGTCGACCCGACCCACCTGCTGAGCGAGATCGAGCGCCTGGAGAAGGCCGGCGTGGAGGTGCGTTCGCGCCTGTTCGTCAGCGAGTCCTGCCCGCTGATCCTGCCCTTCCACGTCGCCGTGGACAAGGCCCGCGAGGCGCTGCGCGAGAGCAGCGGCAGCGGCAAGATCGGCACCACCGGCAAGGGCATCGGCCCGGCCTATGAGGACAAGGTCGCCCGCCGCGCGCTGCGCGTGCAGGACCTGAAGCACCCGGAGCGTTTCGCCAAGAAGCTGAAGGAACTGCTCGAACTGCACAACACCGCGCTGGCCGGCTATCTGAAGGCCGAGGCGCTGGAGTTCCAGCCGATCTTCGACCAGGCGATGAAGATGGCCGAGGTCATCAAGCCGATGATGGCCGACGTCGGCTACCTGCTGCACAAGGCCCACAAGGCCGGCGCCAACATCCTGTTCGAAGGCGCCCAGGGCACGCTGCTGGACATCGACCACGGCACCTATCCGTATGTCACGTCGAGCAACTGCGTGGCCGGCAATGCCGCCGCCGGTGCCGGCGTGGGCCCGCAGATGCTGCACTACATGCTGGGCATCACCAAGGCCTACACGACGCGCGTCGGCTCGGGCCCGTTCCCGACCGAGCTGGAGTGGGAGAAGGAAGGCACGGTGGGCTACCACCTCGCCACCGTCGGCCAGGAGAAGGGCACCGTCACCGGCCGCGCCCGCCGCTGCGGCTGGATCGACGCCGCGCTGCTGAAGCGCTCGATGATCATCAACGGCATCACCGGCCTGTGCATCACCAAGCTGGACGTGCTGGACGGCCTGAAGGAAATCCAGATGTGCGTCGGCTACAAGCTGAACGGCAAGACCCTGGACATCCTGCCGCTGGACGGCGACGAGATCGCTGCCTGCGAGCCGATCTACGAGACCTTCCCCGGCTGGACCGAGACGACCTTCGGCGCGACGAGCATGGACGCGCTGCCGGCCGCCGCGCGCGCCTACCTGGCCCGCATCGAGGAAGTCATCGGCGTGCCGATCGACATGGTGTCGACCGGCCCCGACCGCGAGCACACGATCGTCCTTCGTCACCCCTATCAAGCCTAAACAGGAGAACCTTCCATCATGCTGACCGACGACGGCAAACACCTGTACGTCTCCTGGGACGAATACCACATGCTGACCGAGCGCCTGGCGCTGAAGGTCCATGCATCGGGCTGGCAGTTCGACCAGATCCTGTGCCTGGCCCGTGGCGGCATGCGTCCGGGCGACGTGCTCTCGCGCGTGTTCGACAAGCCGCTGGGCATCATGTCCACGAGCAGCTATCGCGCCGAGGCCGGCACCATCCAGGGCCGCCTGGACATCGCCAAGTACATCACCATGCCGAAGGGTGAACTGGCCGGCCGCGTGCTGCTGGTCGACGACCTGGCCGACTCCGGCGTGACGCTGCGGGCGGTGGTGGAGCGCCTGCGCGGCATGCCCTCGATCAGCGAACTGCGCTCGGCGGTGATCTGGACCAAGGGTGTGTCCAGCTACACGCCGGACTACTACGTCGAGATGCTCGAGACGAGCCCGTGGATTCACCAGCCGTTCGAGGAGTACGACGGCATGGGCCCCGAGGCGCTGGCCAAGAAATTCGCCGTCTGATGACGTATAAAAGGCCCGTTATGCAGAACACGCAAACGGGCCTTGTTGTATCTGAGCCGCTGAACTTCGTCGGCGCAATGAAAAAGGCCAGCACAATGTGCTGGCCTTGTTCGTTTTGTTTTGGTGCCCAGGAGAGGACTCGAACCTCCACGGAGTTACCCGCTAGTACCTGAAACTAGTGCGTCTACCAATTCCGCCACCTGGGCATCTCAGGAAAGAAAGAGATTCTAGCATCAAAAATTTCAAGAACACGAATCAGGCGCCGGACAGTGGCAACCCGTCCGGAGAAGTCGAAGGCACCGTCCAGGGCCATCGCGATGGCCACGGCTTCCTGACGCCGGACGACGGCTCGGGCGACATCTACCTGTCTGCCCAGGAAATGCACGCGGTCATGCACGGCGACCGCCTGCGCGTGCGCCTGGTGCGCTTCGACAAGCGAGGCCGTCCCGAAGGCCGCGTGCTGGAGATCCTCGAGCGCAAGAAGCGGCCGATCATCGGACGGCTGCTGCTGGAGTCCGGCATCTGGCTGGTCGCGCCCGAAGACAAGCGCATGGGCCAGGACATCCTGATCCCGAAGAACGGCATCGCCAATGCGGCAGCGGGGCAGGTGGTGGCGGTCGAGCTGACCGAGCCGCCCTCGCTGTATTCGCAGCCGGTGGGCCGCGTCGTCGAGGTGCTGGGTGAGATCGACGATCCCGGCATGGAGATCGAGATCGCCGTGCGCAAGTACGACGTGCCGCACCGCTTCAGTTCGGCGGCGCTGCAGCAGGCTGCCAAGCTGCCCGAGCGGCTGCGCGCGGTCGACCTGAAGCACCGCATCGACCTGCGCGACGTGCCGCTGGTCACCATCGACGGCGAGGACGCCCGCGACTTCGACGATGCCGTCTACTGCGAGCCGCACAAGCAGGGTCGCGGCAAGACGGCGTTCAAGGGCTGGCGCCTGCTGGTCGCGATCGCCGACGTCAGCCACTACGTGAAGCCCGGCGAGGCGCTGGACGACGACGCCTACGAACGCGCCACCAGCGTCTACTTCCCGCGCCGCGTGATCCCGATGCTGCCGGAGAAGATCTCCAACGGCCTGTGCTCGCTGATCCCGTATGAAGACCGGCTCTCGATGGTCTGCGACATGCTGGTCAGCGAGGCGGGCGAGGTCAGCGCCTACCAGTTCTACCCGGCCGTGATCCGCTCGCACGAGCGATTCACCTATACCGAGGTGGCCGCCATCCTCGGCAACACGCACGGCCCCGAGGCCGCCAAGCGCAAGGCCCTGGTGCCGCACCTGCTGCACCTGCACGAGGTCTACCGCGCGCTGCTGGCCCAGCGCCAGCTGCGCGGCGCGATCGACTTCGACACCACCGAGACGCAGATCATCTGCGACGAGAACGGCCGCATCGAGAAGATCGTCCCGCGCACCCGCAACGATGCGCACCGGCTGATCGAGGAGGCCATGCTGGCCGCCAACGTCTGCTCGGCCGATTTCATCGCGCAGTCCAAGCACGCCGCGCTGTTCCGCGTGCACGAGGGCCCGACGCCGGAGAAGCGCGTGGCGCTGCAGGCCTACCTGCGCTCGCTGGGCCTGGGCCTGTCGATCAGCGACGACCCGAAGCCGGCCGAGTACCAGGCCATCGCCGCCGCCACCAAGGACCGACCGGATTCCGCGCAGATCCACAGCATGCTGCTGCGCTCGATGCAGCAGGCGATCTACACCTCGGCCAACTCCGGCCACTTCGGACTCAGCTACGAGGCCTACACGCACTTCACCAGCCCGATCCGCCGCTACCCGGACCTGCTGGTGCATCGCGTCATCAAGTGCATCCTGGCCGGCAAGAAGTACCACCTCGACGCCGGCAAGATGGAAGTGCCGATGCAGGTCAAGCGGCCCGGCCGCGCGGCGCCGCCGAACCCGGCCACCGCCTCGACCGAGGCCGAGCGCTGGGACGTCGTCGGCGCTCACTGCAGCGCCAACGAGCGCCGCGCCGACGAGGCCTCGCGCGACGTCGAGGCATGGCTCAAGTGCCGCTACATGCGCGAGCACCTGGGTGAGGAATTCAGCGGCACGGTCAGCGCGGTGACGAGCTTCGGCCTCTTCGTGCTGCTCGACTCGATGTACGTGGAAGGCCTGATCCACATCACCGAACTTGGCGGCGAGTACTACCGCTTCGACGAGGTGCGCCAGGAGCTGCGCGGCGAGCGCACCGGCATCCGCTACAGCACCGGCACCAAGGTGCAGGTGCAGGTCAGCCGCGTGGACCTGGACGGGCGCAAGATCGACTTCCGCCTGGTCAAGGACAACGAGGAGGCGCGGCTGGTGCGCGCGCAGGCGCAGCGTGCGCTGCCGGAGCGGCCGGCCTCGGCGGTCGAGGAACTGGAGCAGGTGCGCCGTGCCGATCGCGAGCTGAAGGCGGGTGGCCGCAGCGGAGGCGGCAAGAAGGCTTCGCCCCATCCGGTGAAGGCGGCGCGCCAGGCGGCCAAGGGCGGCAGCGGTGCATCGGCCAAGGCCGCGGCAAAGAAGTCGGCCGACGCGAAGGCGCGCAACAAGCGCCGCTGAGATTGGGTGTTAGGGCCGTGCAGGCCCGGAGGGAGCGCGATGGAAGAGTCCCTGGAGCAGGAACTGCAGGCGGCCGTCGTCGCTGCCCGCCGCTTCGCGCGGCGCAACTACTTGCTTGGCTACCTGATCGCCGGGCTGACGGTGCTGTCCAGCATCGCCGCCGGTCTGGCGGTCAGTCTCGACCAGGTGCCCAAGGGCTGGCAGGCGCTGCTGGCCTCGCTGCCGGCGGCGATGGTGGCATCGACGACGGTGTTCCGCTTCGAGCAGAAGTCCGCCTGGTTCTGGCGCAAGTCCAAGCAGCTGGACATGCTGCTGCGCGCGATCCGCTACGAAGGCCTCGGCGCCGCCGACGCCAGCAAGCTGTTCAGCAAGCTGGAGGTCGAGATGGAGCAGGAGTGGGTTTCGTTCGGCGCGATGGGCAAGAGCGGGGAGCGAGGTTGAGTCGTCATCAGGATTGGGTCAGGCGCCGCAAGGCCTGGAGCGCGGCCAGCAGCGACTGAGGCTCGCGCAGGGCCTGGCGTGCGGCGCCGACCTGGCGGCGCAGCGCAGGCGGCGTGGCCCGGCTTTCGATCAGGGTCAGCAGCGGCGCACGGGCTGCAGCCAGTTCATCGATCCAGTCGGCCTCCTGCATCGGCCTGATGCGGCGCAGCGCGCGCAGCGGCGGGGCCAGGGTCTGGATCGCATCGAGCGCGGCGATGAATCGCTCGGGCGAGCGTGTCGGGTCGGAGGGGTCCAGGGCCCCGGCCAGTGCGGTCAGCGCGTCGGCGATGCGCCGGCGCAGCACATCGCTCGTGCGCAAGGGCAGCAGCCACCAGGCCGCTGCGATGCCGGTCAGCGCGCCGACGGCGATCTCTTCCAGCCGCAGGCCCAGATCGATCCCGCCCGGCTGCAGCAGGGCCAGCGCGAGCGTCAGGAACAGCGCCCACCAGCCGTAGCCCAGCGGCCGCAGCCAGACGGCCATGAACAGGGCGGCCAGCATCCAGGCCGGCGCGGCGTCCACAGGGATGCGGGCGACCAGCAGCGCGAGGACGGTCCCCGCTGCCGCGCCGAGCAGCCGCAGCGCGGCCTTGTAGACGACGTCGAGCCGGCCCTGGTTGCCGCTGTTGACGATGAAGGCCGTCAGCACCACCCAGGCCCAGCGCTCGGGAAAGACCAGGTAGCCGATGACGAAGGACAGGGCCAGCGCCGCCGCCATCTGCAGTGCCTGGCGGGTGCTGGCGCGAGGGCGCAGCGTGCCGGGCGATGCGACGGCTGGCGCCGCGGGTGATGGGGCCGGCACCAGCCAGCCCGTTCGCTGCGCCAAGGCGTGAACCGCACTGACCCAGGCCAGCGCCAGCAGGCCGATCACGGCGGGCAGCCAGGCGGGCATCGCCGCATCCACCGGCGTGACCAGGATCGCGACGAAGGGCAGGGCGATCAGCATCCCTGCCTTGAGTCCGGCCGGGCCGAAGCGGCGCAGCCAGATCGAAGCGCCCATCGTGAGTACGAAGGCGCCCGCGCCGAGCCAGCGCCAATGCAGCAACAGCCAGCCGACCGCGGCGGCCGCCAGGGCCACCAGCGGCAGCACGGCGGCCGCTTCGAGCCGGCCGCGCAGGCTGCGGTCCAGCCGGCTGCGCGACAGCGACAGGCAGAGCAGGACGCCCAGCACCGCGGCGCCCGAGGACGGCGCGATGGCCAGCGTGCAGCCGAGCGTGCCCAGCGCAGCCAGCATCGTCGCCACGGCCTCGCGCAGCGCACTCGCGAGCGGGGCCCTGCCGTTCACAGGGCGGCGTGCAGCGCGTGCATGCGCTCGACCAGGTCCGCGGCTCGCAGCGGGCCAGCCGCCTGCGTCTCGCCGGCCGTGCCATGCCACCAGACGGCGGCGGCGGCCACCCCGCATGGGTCGGCCGAGGGCTGGCGCGCCCACAAGCCGCCGATCCAGCCGGCCAGC
>NZ_LYVQ01000112.1 GCF_001984095.1 Pelomonas sp. KK5 | reverse complement strand
CCGCCGGTGGGCCGCCCCGATGCCGGCACGCGCGTCGGCCAGGACATCGCCACGCCTCCCTCCGCCTCGGCCAGCGCGCCACGCCAGCCGCTGGACCTGCGCCTGCCGGTCAACGGCCCGATGTCGCGCCAGGCCGGCAACAGCCTGCTGAACCTGATGCCGCATCCGCCCGACACGCAGACCAAGATGGCCGAGGACATGAAGAAGACCGGCCGCGGCGACTGCCGCGACCAGCACGCGGACAAGGGCCTGCTCGCCGTCGTCCCGCTGGTGGCCGATACGGCGCGGGACAAGGGCTGCAAGTGGTAGCCGATGACGTTGAGGCGCCCGCCGGGCCGCCCCAAGGGCGCCTCAAGGCGATGTGCAAGCGGGGCATCCCCCGCTTGCATCGCCGTCCCCCCGGGGGACCGACCGGCACCGCCCGCGTTCAGCGGGGCGGTGCTGGGCGAGGGGCTGTCAGTAGTGCGGCGGCAGCTCGTCGCGCAGGCTGCGGAAGGTCGGGCCGGCGGCCGAACCCTGCTGCTTCAGATCCATCACCTCGCGCATCAGCAGCTCGATCTGCGCCTGCTGGCGGATGATGATCTGGTTCAGCTGCTCGACAGTGTCGTCGGTGAAGCTGGCCTTGATCTCGAGCTCGGTCAAGCGGGCGTCGATACGGGTGTCTGGATCCATGGGCGGCATTGTCGCCGCACCTACAATCCCCGCCTTCCATGAAGTCCGTCCTGAACATTTCCGCCTACCAGTTCGTCCGCCTGCCCGATGCCGAGGCGCTGCGCGAGCGTCTGCATGAACGCGCGCTGGCGTTGGACCTGAAGGGCACGGTGCTGCTGGCCGAGGAAGGCATCAACCTGTTCCTCGCCGGCACGCCCGAAGCGGTGCGCGCCTGGGTCGCCACGCTGCATGAAGACGCCCGCTTCGCCGCGCTGCAGCCCAAGGAAAGCTGGAGCGAGGCGGTGCCCTTCAAGAAGCTGCTGGTCAAGGTCAAGCCCGAGATCATCCGCATGAACCACCCGGCCATCCGCCCGGACCAGCTGGAGCGCGCCCCGGCCGTGCGCCCGCAGACGCTGGCCCGCTGGCTGGACCAGGGCCATGACGACGAAGGCCGCCCGGTCGTCATGCTGGACACCCGCAACGCCTTCGAGGTGGACTACGGCGCCTTCGACGGCGCGATCGACTGGCGCATCGGCAAGTTCAGCGAGTTCCCCGAGGCCGTGCAGGCCCACCGCGCCGAACTCGAAGGCAAGACCGTGGTCAGCTACTGCACCGGCGGCATCCGCTGCGAGAAGGCGGCCATCTACCTGCAGCAGCAGGGCCTGGGTGCGCCGGTCTACCAGCTCGAAGGCGGCATCCTGAAGTATTTCGAGGAGACCGGGAACGCCCCGCACTACCACGGCGGCTGCTTCGTCTTCGACCAGCGCGAGTCGCTGGATGCGGGCCTGGCGCCCGAGGCCGAGCCGGCCCGGCCGGCCAGTGAAAGCCATCGCTCGAAGGATCCGGCCGGATGAACAGCCGGCTGGCCGCGTGGGCGGTGCGCCTGTTCGGCGTCATGCTGATGCTGAGCTGCCTCGGCTACGCCGCCGTCCGCGCCCCCGACCGCTCGCTGGAAAGCCTGATCCCCCGCTGGGCGCCGCCGCCCTCCGAGTTCATCGAGCTGAACGGCCAGGTCGTGCACCTGCGCGACGAAGGCCCGCGCGGCGACCCGCTGCCGCTGGTGCTGCTGCACGGCACCGCGTCGAGCCTGCACACCTGGGAAGGCTGGGTCGCCGAGCTGAAGAAGACACACCGCGTCGTCACCGTCGACCTGCCCGGCTTCGGCCTCACCGGCCCCAGCGCCGACGGCGACTACCGCGACGAGGCCTACCAGGCCTTCGTGCTGGCGCTGATGGACCGGCTGCAGCTGCAGCGGGTGGTGCTGGGAGGTAACTCGTTAGGTGGACTGATTGCCTGGGAAGTGGCGGCCCGCCACCCGGAGCGCGTCGGTGCGTTGGTCCTGGTGGATGCCGGCGGCTACGCGATCCAGCCCGAGCCGGTGCCCGGCGGCTTCCAGGTGGCGCGCGCGGGCGGCCTGCTGGCGCGGCTGGGCAAGTACGTGCTGCCGCGCAGCTTCGTCGAGCGCAGCGTCAGGAACGTCTACGGCGATCCCTCGCGGGTCACCGGCGCCCTGGTGGACCGCTACTTCGAGATGACGCTGCGCGAGGGCAACCGCGAGGCGCTGGGCCGGCGCATGGCGCAGTCCCGTCCGGGCGACCATGCCGACGAGATCCGCACGGTCCGCCAGCCGACGCTGATCCTGTGGGGCGCGCGCGACCATCTGGTGCCGATTGCCGCGGCCCGCGCGTTTGCCCGGGACATTCCCGAGAGCCGGCTGGTTACATTCGAGACGTTGGGCCATGTGCCCCAGGAAGAAGACCCCGCCGCCACCGTGGCTCCGGTGCGTTCCTTCCTGGACAACTTCAATATCGAGACCTGACCCCAAGGAGAGAAAGACCATGCAAGCACGCCGCCTGTTCACGCTGATGGCCCTGGCCGGCCTGGCCACCCTGGCCCAGGCCCAGGCCCCGGAGTGGAAGAAGATCCGCATCGGCGTCGAAGGCGCCTATCCGCCCTTCTCCGAGATCGGCGCCGACGGCAAGCTCAAGGGTTTCGAGATCGACCTGGCCCTGGCCTACTGTGCGCAGATGAAGGCCGAGTGCACGCTGGTGCAGCAGGACTTCGACGGCCTGATCCCCGCGCTGCAGGCCCGCAAGGTGGACGCGATCATCGCGTCCGTCTCGATCACCGAGGCGCGCAAGAAGGTGGTCGCCTTCTCGCGGCCCTACTACGCCACCCCGGCCCGCATGGTGGCCAAGGCCGGCTCCAGCTTCACCTTCACCGCCGAGGGCCTGAAGGGCAAGAAGATCGGCGTGCAGCGCGCCACCATCTTCGAGGCCTGCGTCAACGGCGAGTTCAAGCAGAGCGAGATCGTGCGCTACGCGACGCAGGACCAGATCTTCCTGGACCTGAAGGCCGGCCGCATCGACATGACCATGGCCGACTCGCCCGCCATCGACCAGGGCTTCCTCGGCAAGCCCGAGGGCAAGGGCTTCGCGATGGTGGGCCCGGTCTTCGACGACCCGAAGTACTTCGGCACCGGCACCGGCGTGGCGATGCGCAAGGCGGACGAGAAGACGCTGGGTGCCAAGTTCAACGCCGCCATCGAGGCCTACCAGACCAGCGGCGACTTCAAGAAGACCGCGGCGAAGTATTTCCCGTACGACATCACGCCGAAGAAGTAAGAGGCCCTGCCGATGCTCCACGGCTTCCTCCCCAGCCTGCTGCAGGGCGCGCTGGTCACGCTGAGCCTGGCGCTGACCTCGATGGCGCTGGCCATGGGCCTGGGCCTGCTGGGCGCGCTGGCCAAGCTGTCGCGCTCGCGCGTGGCCCGCGGCCTGGCCCAGGTCTACACGACGCTGATCCGCGGCGTGCCCGACCTGGTGCTGATGCTGCTGCTGTTCTTCGGCGGGCAGGTGGCCATCAATGCGATCGCGCTGGCGCTGGGACATGAGGACTACATCGACATGGACCCGTACCTGACCGGCGTCCTGGTGATCGGCTTCATCTTCGGCGCCTACCTGACGGAAGCCTTCCGCGGCGCCTTCCTGGCCGTGCCTCCGGGGCAGCGCGAGGCGGGCCTGGCCTTCGGCATGACGCCCTGGCAGATCGCACGGCGCATCACGCTGCCGCAGATGTTCCGGCACGCGCTGCCGGGCCTGTCCAACAACTGGCTGGTCCTGATCAAGAGCACGGCCATCGTCTCGGTGATCGGCCTGTCGGACCTGATGACCCGCGGCCAGCAGGCGGCCGGCACCACCCGCGAGCCCTTCAGCTTCTACCTGGCGGTGGCGCTGTTCTACCTGGCCTTCACCAGCGCCTCCGAGCTGATGTTCGGCTGGCTGCAGCGGCGGCTGTCGATCGGCGTGAGGCAGGGAGCGCTCTGACGATGGTCTTCAACCTCGAGGCGATCCAGGACAACTTCCATCTCTACCTGGAAGGGGCCGTCCACACCGTCGAGCTGCTCGCCATCTCACTGGCCTGCGGCCTCGCGCTGGCCGTCCCGCTGGCGGTGCTGCGCAGCCTGCGCGGCAGCTGGGTCTCGCGCCTGGTCTGGCTCTACACCTATGTGTTCCGCGGCACGCCGATGCTGGTGCAGCTGTTCCTGATCTATTACGGCCTGGCCCAGTTCGAGGCGGTCCGCGCGAGCGTGGCCTGGCCCTGGCTCAGCTCGGCCTGGTTCTGCGCCTGCTTGAGCTTCGTGCTGAACACCGCCGCCTACACGACCGAGATCATCGCCGGCTCGATCATGGCGCTGCCCGCCGGCGAGATCGAGGCCGCCAAGGCCATGGGCATGAGCCGCGCGGTGATGTTCCGCCGCATCGTGCTGCCCTCGGCGCTGCGCCGCTCGCTGCCGGCCTACAGCAACGAGGCGATCTTCATGCTGCACGGCACCGCGCTGGCCAGCGTCGTGACCATCATGGACCTCACCGGCGCCGCCCGCGAGATCAACAGCAGCTACTACGTGCCCTTCGAGGCCTTCATCACCGCGGCCTGCTTCTACTTTGCGCTGACCTCGCTGCTGGTCGCGCTGTTCCACAGGGCCGAGGCCAAGTGGCTCAAGCCTCTGATGCCCCGCTGAGTTCCCGATCATGTTCATCCAGACCCACACCCTGCTCTCCCCCGCGCCCGGCACGCGCCGCGAACTGGTCTCGCTGCACTACGGCGCCGAAGGTGCGGCCGCCGGCAAGGCCTACATCCAGGCCTCGCTGCACGCGGACGAACTGCCCGGCATGCTGGTGGCCCACCACCTGCGCCGCAAGCTCGACGCGCTGGAAGCCGCCGGCCGCGTCGCCGGCGAGATCGTACTGGTGCCGATGGCCAACCCGATCGGTCTCTCCCAGCACCTGCTGCACGCCCAGCAAGGCCGTTTCGAGCTGACCAGCGGCGAGAACTTCAACCGCCACTATCCGGACCAGATCGCCGCCGCGGCGGTCGCGGCGGAACCCTCGCTAAGTGCCGACCCGTTGCATAACGTCCAGGTTCTGCGGCGTGAACTGAAGAAGGCGGTCAGGGCCCAGCCGGTCGACACCGAGCTGCAGTCGCAGCGACGCGCGCTGATGGCCCTCTCCTGCGACGCCGACGTGGTGCTGGACCTGCACTGCGACGCGCAGGCCGTCGTGCACCTCTACACCGAGACGCCCTGCTGGCCGCAGTGCGAGCCGCTGGCCCGCTTCCTCGGCGCGAGCCTGACCCTTTTGGCCACCGACTCCGGCGACAACCCCTTCGACGAGGCCTGCTCGCAGGTCTGGTGGAAGTGGGACAAGCACTTCGGCGGCCGCTTCCCGATCCCGCAGGCCTGCCTGGCGGTGACCGTCGAGCTGCGCGGTTATGTGGATGTGGAGCACACGCTGGCGGAGGCCGATGCGCAGCGCATCATCGACTACCTGACATGGCGCGGCCTGATCTCCGGCGAGGTACCGCCGATGCCCGAGGCCGTCGGCGATGCCCGCCCGCTGGCCGGCAGCATGCCGATCAAGTCCCCGGTGGCCGGCGTGCTGACCTTCCTGCGACAGGCCGGAGAGACGGTGAAAGCGGGCGACGTGCTGGCCCATGTGATCGACCCGATCACCGACGTGGTGACGGAGCTGACGAGCCCGGTGGACGGCCTGCTCTACGCCCGCGATTCGCTGCGCTTCGCGACGGCCGGCATGCGCGTCGCCAAGGTCGCGGGCCGCGAGGCCACGCGCACCGGCAAGCTGCTGGGAGCATGAGCACAATGAGCCACGACAGCCTGGTCGTTGAGAACCTGCACAAGCGCTACGGCGAGCGCGAGGTGCTGAAGGGCATCTCCTTGACCGCCAAGCCTGGCGACGTCATCACACTGATCGGTTCCAGCGGCTCCGGCAAGAGCACCTTCCTGCGCTGCCTGAACCTGCTGGAGCAGCCGCACGAGGGCACGCTGTCGCTGGGCGGCGAGACGCTCGCGCTGACCCGCGACCGCGACGGCAGCCTCAAGGCCGCCGATGCCAGGCAGTTGCAGAAGTGGCGCTCGCGCCTGGCCTTCGTCTTCCAGAACTTCAATCTCTGGGCCCACCGCACGGTGCTGGAGAACGTCACCGAGGCGCCCATCCACGTGCTGGGCGTCGCCAAGGCCGAGGCGGTCGAGAAGGCCGAGGCGCTGCTGGCCCGCGTCGGCGTGGCGCACCGCAAGGCCGTCTACCCGGCCCAGCTTTCCGGCGGCGAGCAGCAGCGGGTGGCCATCGCCCGCGCGCTGGCCGTCGAGCCCGAGCTGATGCTGTTCGACGAGCCCACCTCGGCGCTGGACCCGGAACTGGTCGGCGAGGTGCTGAAGGTGATGCGCGACCTCGCCGCCGAGGGGCGCACGATGATCGTCGTCACCCACGAGATGGGCTTCGCCCGCGAGGTCTCCAATCACACGCTGTTCCTGCACCAGGGACGGGTCGAGGAACAGGGCCACCCGAAGGAGATCCTGGTACGGCCGCAGTGCCAGCGCCTGCAGCAGTTCCTGAGTGGTGGGTTGAAGTAGGCGCGGGCCGGCGCGGGCCTCGAAGGCCCGGCAGCCCTATAGCGTGGCCAGCAGCCTGGTGACGTCTTGCTGCTCCGGGTACTTGTCGCCCAGGCGCCTCAGCGTCTGCAGCTCGTTCTTCGCCTTGCCCGGGTTGCCGGCACGAATGTAGAGCGTGGCCAGATTGAAGCGGAGCTTGGGAACGTCGGGCGCCAGGCCCAGCGCGCGCTGCTGGAGTTCGATCGCCTTGTCCAGCTGATTGGCTTCCGCCAGCGCGGTGGCCAAGGTGTCCATGATGGCCGGGTGCTTGGGCTCCAGCGCGTTGGCCTTCTGCGCATGGGCCAGCGCACCGGGCTTGTGCTGTCGGAGCATCGCCAGGGCCAGGTTGTTCAGGATGCCCGCGCTGTTGGGCTGCAAGGCGATGATGGCGGTGTAGTGGCGCTCGGCGCTCGCGTAGTCCTGCCGCGCCAGGGCCATGTCCCCCAGCACCGCCAGGAGCGCCGTATCGCGCGGATGGCCGCTGACCCAGGTTGCGGCGAATCGATCGGCCTCCGCGCTCTGGCCGGCATCGAGCAGCGCCTGATGCAGCCTGATCGCCGTCTCGGGCATGTCGGCCTGCTTCAGGCTGTCGCGATAGGCGGCCACTGCGGCGGGCCAGTTCTTCTGCGCCGACTCGATGTCCCCGACGTAGAGCGCGCCGACGGCTTCGTGCCCCGGCTCGGCCTGGATCGCGCGTGCCATGCTCATCGCGGCCTTGGGACGGCCGCCCGCGATGTCGAGCATCATCACGCCGCGCTTGGCTGCCAGCAGATCAGGCCGCAGTTTCAGCGCACGCTGAAAGCTCTGGCGTGCCGACACCTGGTCGCCGGCGGCGACCTGGACATTGGCCAGTTGCAAGAACACCTCGGGTGCCTGCCCCTGTTTCTCGGCCAGCCGCGTCAGCGTGGCGATGGCCTGATACAGCTCGCCCGAGGCCTGCTGGGCACGCGCCAATGCGGCATTCAATTCAGCGCTGTCCGGCATGGCCGCGACGCCGTCCTGCGCCGTCGCCAGGGCCGCCTTGGCCTCGCCGCCCGCCAACTGGGCATTGATCAGGACCAGACGGGCCTTGACGTCGGTAGGGGCCTGCTTCACGGCCTTGTCCATCAAGGCCAGCACATCCCGCCTGCTCGCGCCGGCATGGGCACGCAAGCCGGCAACGGCCAGCCCGGCCCGCACGTTCTTCGGATCCTTCTTGAGGACGGCCTCGAAACGCCCTTGTGCCTGCTCGGTCCGGCCCTGGGCCAGATCGATCTCCGCCAGGCTGACCACGGCCGGGAAATAAAGGGGATCACGTGCCAGGGCCTGCTCGAAGTGCCGTTGCGCGGCCGGCACTTCCCGACGGGTCAGCGCAATCAGGCCGCGCAGGTTCTCGACCATGGCGCTGCGGGGCTCCTTGCGCTCGTAGTTGTCCAGCGCTTTCAGGGCAGGTTCGAAGTTGCCGGCGCGCAGGTACGTGCTGATCAAGGCCATGTCGGCCACAGTGTCCTTGTCGGCGCTGGCGATCTCGGCCAGGCTTGCATAAGCCCGTTCCGCATGCCCCTTGCTCAGTTCGGCCAGCGCAAGCGCAGTGCGGCTGTGCATGTCGCCCGGGTTCAGCTTGGCCGCCTGGGCGAAGAAGCCTTCAGCCGTCGTCGCATCGCCGGCAAACAGATACACCTGGGCCGCCAGCGCATAGGTCTGGGCATCCGGCTGCGCCGCCGCCAGCAGGGGCTTGAGCAGGCTCTGGGCCTGGTCAGCGTCGCCCAGGCGCAGGCAGGTCTGGATCAGCAGGCGCCGTGTGTCGACCACGCCGGGCGCCGCCTTCAGCGCCTTGCCCAACAGGTCCTGCGCCGTGCGCAGGCCGCCGGTCTGCAGTTCGATGCTGCCGGCCAGACGAAGTACCTCCGCATTGCCCGGCGCGCCGCGCAGCAGCTTCTGCGTCACCTCCCTGGCGGTCTTGACATCCCCGTTGCGAAAGGCCAGGTCGGCCACGTAGAACAGCGTGCGCGGGTGAACCGGCGCGACACGCTTGAGCTCATCGAGCTGCTTCTGGGCGGCCTCCTTGTGCTGCTGGCTGAGTTCGATGGAAATGATGCTGGCATGCGCGCCGACCAGGTCCTTGCGGATCTTCAGGGCCTGGCGTTGGGCCTGGATGGCCGCTTCAGCGTCGTGCCTGGCCATGAACAGCAGGTCGCCTTTCAATTGCCAGGCCTCATAGCTGCCCGGCTCGCTGGCCAGCAACCCGTCCAGCAAGCGCAAGGCGCCATCGACGTCTCCCGCTTCGGCCTTGAAGGCGGCCTGGACGAGCCTGGCGCGTCCGTTAGCCGGCGCCGCCGCGAGCGCCCGGTCCAGGGCTACCTGGGCCAGGTCGACCGCGTGCTGCTCCGCGTAGGCCTGTGCCAGCGAAGCCTGCAGGTCCGCGACGGCATTCGGATCCTTGAGGGAATGGTTGCCGAACTCGAGCAGCAGCTTGCCGGCCTGACCGCTTGCGAGCAGTGTCCGGGCCAGCAACGGGACTGCGCTTTCATCCGGATAGCCCAGCTCGATGGATTTGCGCAGTTCGACCTCGGCGGATGTGACATCGCCCGACTCGAACAGGGCGCTGCCCAGCAGGAATCGGGCTTCGGCAGACTGAGGCTTCGCCGCCAGGGCGGTCTTGAGCTGCAGCATCGCTGACTTGGGCTCGTTCCTGACGAGGTATTCCTGGGCGGATGCGATCAGGCTCTCGACGGGAGGATTTCGGCGGTGGACATAGAGCGCGGCCACGCCGACTAGCAGCACGAGAGCGACGACCCAAAGGCTACGGCTGATCGATTTGGACATTTTTCTGCACCCGCTTCAGCGGTCGCCCGGTAGTCCTGCTTGTCCGAAATATAGCGGCAGCCTGACATTGAGTGACAGTCCGCAAGCGCATATGAGCCTTGCATACCGTCGCATTTCTTTACAGAGCGTCTGGCAGCAGTAGTCGGGTGCTTTTGAAAACAATGGCTTAGCTCACTGGCACGATCGATGCATGACCTCCGGCGGGGACAATCTGCGCCGAACTACACACACCAGATACGGCGCAATCTGCGGAAGGCAGACGCGATGAATACCAACAAGAAGCTGAATCTCTTGGCATGGGCTTTGTCAGCATCCGCGGCGTTCGTCGCGACTCCCGGCCAAGCATTCGACCTCACTGGCAAGAGCTATGTCCAGTATGGCGATGCCCAGTCGTATTCCTTGCCGATTCTCGCCATCCAGGACGGATGCACGAACCCCGGCTGCGCGTACTACGTGGCCTCGTCTCCCGGCGCCATCAAGGGCTTGACGGTGCTCGGTACGGGCTCAGGCGGGCAACAGGTCATCTCCAACTTCAACGGGATGGACAACGCCTACTCGACGCCGAACGGCACGAACTCGGCGCCCTACTGGGCGCCCAGCGCGGCCACCTCCAACGGCACGCAAGGCACGGTCCAGCACAACGGCGCGAACACCTGGGACTCCAGCCTGTCGGCCCTGCAGACCTATCTGGCCGGCCAGTCGATGATCTTCTTCTTCAACAACAACCAGACCAGTTCCGGTGGTGCGTTCGATCAGTCGCTGGCTGCCTGGGCACAGATCACGGTCAAGGATGCAAGCGGCGCGGCAATCGGGATCTACGACCTCACGAACCGGGGAACGACCGCAGGCGTTGGCGGCAAGTACGCGCCCGTCACGGCTGGCGGTGGCGGCACCTTCAACGGCAATGTGGCGAACTACACGTCTTCGGGAGCCGGTCCTGTCGCCGGTAACCGCGCTTCGACGGACTACGTTCTCTCCGGCGGCCAGATTTGCCTCGACAGCACCGGCCAGGTCCCGGTGGACTGCGCCACGCCCGGAGCCAGCGCGCCGATCAACCACAACCTGGGGGCGAATCAGGCGGCCTATGCCATCTTGTTCCCCGAGTTGAATGCGCAACTGAACAGCCTGTTCGGAACGCTGTCGTCGGCTCAGCTGGCGAACTACACGATGAGCGTGGACGTCCGCCTGGGCTGCGATCCCGCCACGCTCGGCGGCCCCAATGGCCCCATCTGCAATGGTGGCGTCGGTGGCGACTACGGTCGCGACCTGAACAGCGGCTATGAGCAGATCTTCATCAGCACGGCCCGCGACGTGGTCAACACCCCGGTTCCGGAACCCGGCACCTTGGCCTTGGTCGGTATGGCGCTGTTCGCGCTCGGCCGGGCTCGCCGCAGGTCGGTCGCGAGGTAAGCCAGGTTCGGCGGCCGAACGGCAGCCGATGCAGATTCAGGGGTGCTCGGTGCACCCCTGATGCATTCTGGAGCCGGGTTCCCGGCACCCGGACTCATGCCGCCGGCACCCACGCCGAAGCGCGCCCATGCCGACCCCCCTTCACTTCTTCACCAGCATCCATTCATGCGCCGGGTCGTTCCTGAACACCCACAGCCGCTGCGGCCCGGCCATCACGTTCAGGTAGTACAGCTCGTAGCCATGCGGCGCCACCACCGGGTGGTAGCCGCGCGGCACCATCACCACATCGTGATCCTCCACCGCGCAGGCCTCGTCGAGGCTGCGGTCGTCGGTGTAGACGCGCTGGAACGCGAAGCCCTGGGGCGGGTTCAGGCGGTGGTAATAGGTCTCTTCCAGTTGCGTCTCGGCCGGCGGCGACTCGGTGTCGTGCTTGTGCGGCGGATAGCTGGACGAGTGTCCCGGCGGGGTGATCACCTCGACCACCAGCAGGTGGGCGGCGGTCGGATCGTCGTGGGGCAGGATGTCGCAGATGTAGCGGGTGTTGCTGCCGGTGCCACGGACGCTGCGCTTCATGGCCGACGAGTCCAGGACCTTGGCCGGCCGCTCGGCGGCGTCGGCGGGCGCGCTGCACAGCGCCACTTCGGCGGCAGAGCGGGCCAGGATCTCGACGGCCCTGCCCGGCCCCACGTACACGGCGGCCGGCGACACGGGATCGAAGACGCTGGCGCGGGTGCCGAGGTCCGCATGGAGCACGCCGTCGACGCTGACGTCCACCATGCCGCTCAGCACAACCAGGCACAGCTCGCGCGCGCCGGTCTGCAAGGCTTCGCCTTCGCCCGCGGCCAGCCGCAGCGCGCGGAAGCCGACATGCCGCCAGCCCGCGCTCTCGGGCGTGACCTCGATGATCTCGCGCCCGGCCTGCGCGGCCTTCACCAGCAAGGGGCTGCTCATGACAAGCCCTCCACCAGCCCGCGCAGCGTCTCGTAGCCCTTCTTCGCATAGGCATAACTGGGAGCCACAGCGGGGTCCTGCTCGGCCTCGACGACCAGCCAGCCTTCGTAACCGCCACCGCGCAGCGCCGACAGCACCGAGGCGAAATCGATCGCCCCATCGCCTGGCACCGTGAAGGCCCCGTTGAGCACGCTGGCGAGGAAGCTCCAGCCCTCGTTGCGCGCCCGCTCGATGACGGCTGGCCGCACGTCCTTGCAATGCACATGGACCACGCGGGCGAGATGCCGGCGCAGCAGCGCCACCGGATCGGCCGCGCCGCCGAAGAAGGCATGGCCGGTGTCGAACAGCAGGCCCACATGGCGCGGGTCGGTCAGCGCCATCAGCCGGTCCACCTCCTCGGGCGATTCGACGTACGCGCCCATGTGGTGGTGGTAGGCCAGCGTCAGCCCGAAGGTCTTCTGCAGGTGTTCGCCGAAGGTGTTGAGCAGCGTCGCGTAGTGGCGCCATTCCTGCTCGGTCCTGAAGCGCGGGCGGCGCGACAGCGGCGTGTCCATGCGGCCCTGCACGCTGCCGGCCACCTCGCCGTACACCACCACCTTGCAGCCGTTGTACTGCAGCTTCTTCATGTGCTCGAAGCAGCCCTGCATCTCGGCGTCCAGCACCTGCCAGTTGGAGAGGCCATCGGGGATCTCGGCCAGCGCGCCCGAGTACCAGCCCGACACGCAGGCCACGCCGAACTCGCCCAGCTTGGCCTTCAGCGCCGGCCCCTCCTTCGGGAACTTGTTGCCCAGCTCGAAGCCTTCGTAGCCGATCTCGGCGCCCTCGCGCAGCGCCGTCTCCAGCGGCGTGTCGCCCCCCAGCGCGGGCAGGTCGTCGTTCATCCATCCGATGGGATTGATACCGATGCGGACATTCCAGGTCATGTGAGCCCCCCGGCCAGCGAGTACGCCGGCCGGCCCCCCGAGGGGGCGGCGATGCATGCCGGATCGACCGGCATGCACATCGCCTCGCGGGCCGGCTTGGGAGCGGCCCGGCGCTCGGCCCGGATGCACGACGGCCTCGACGTGATTCCCTGTTCGCTCATTGCATCGTCCTATCTCAATCAAGCGCGCTGCCGGGCCTTGCCCGCCTGCCATTGCTGATGCGCGGCGCGCACCTTCCCGCGCTCCGAAACCTCGGGCACGCCAACCTCCCACCAGCAGCCGCCCTCGGTCGTGCGGGTGTGGGTCGTGTCGATGACCAGCACCTGCGTGCGCGTCGCCTGGCGCGCGCGGGCCATCTCGGTCTTCAGCTCGGCCACGTCCTTCACATGCACCGCCTCGGCACCGAGCGCGCGGGCATGCGCGGCGAAGTCCACCGGCACATGCACGCCGCCCTCGGCCACGCAATCGACCAGCAGGTTGTTGGCGCTGGCCGAGCCGGTGGCGTTCTGGAGCCGCTGGATGCAGCCGTAGCCCTGGTTGTCCAGCACGACGACGATCAGCTTCAGGCCCAGCAGCAGCGAGCTCGAGATCTCCGAGTTCATCATCAGGTAGGAGCCGTCGCCGACGAAGACGACCACCTCCCGCTCCGGCCGCGCCAGCTTGACGCCCAGGCCGCCGGCGATCTCGTAGCCCATGCAGGAGAAGCCGTATTCGACGTGGTACCCGCCCGGCGCGGCGGCGCGCCAGAGCTTGTGCAGTTCGGCCGGCAACGTGCCGGCGGCGCAGACGGCGATGTCGTTGGCGGCACTGCCGTCGTCGGGCGCCGAGTCGCGCACCGCGCCGATGACCTCGCCCTCGTAGGGCAGCACACCCGGCGCGACCGGCGCTGTCGTGATCTCGGTGACGCGCGCGTTCCAGCGCGCCGCGGCCGACTGTGCGCGAGCGGTCCAGGCCGCATCGGCGCGCCAGCCGGCCACCGCGGCGCCCAGTTGCTCCAGCCCCAGCCGCGCGTCGGCCACCAGCGCGCAGCCTCGGCCCTTGATCGCATCGAAAGGCTGCACGTTGAGGCCCAGCAGCCGGGCCTGCGGGAACAGCGCGCGCGAACCGGTGGTGAAGTCCTGCAGCCGCGTGCCGACGGCGACGACCAGGTCCGCCTCGGCCGCGAGTTCGTTGGCGGCGGGCCCGCCGTCCACGCCGACCGCGCCGGCATTGAGCGGATGGTCCCAGGCCAGGCTGCTCTTGCCGCCGTGCGATTCGGCCACCGGCACGCCGTGCTTCTCGGCGAACACCCGCAGCGCCTCGCCGGCCTCGCTGTAGAGCACGCCGCCGCCGGCGATCAGCAGCGGCCGCCGCGCGCTGCGCAGCAGCTCCGCCGCCCGGGCCAGCTCCGCCGGATCAGGTGCGGGCCGGCGCATGACGATGGGCTCCGGCTCGAGGAAATCGGCCGGGCAGTCGAAGGCCTCGGCCTGCACGTCCTGCGGCAGTGCCAGGCAGGCCGGGCCGCAGAGCGCCGGGTCGGTCATCACCTGCACGGCCCGCGGCAGCGCGCTGAGGATCTGCTCGGGCCGCACGATGCGGTCGAAGTAGCGCACCAGCGGGCGGAAGGCGTCGTTGGCGTTGACGTCGCCCTGGCCGAAGACCTCGATCTGCTGCAGCACCGGATCGGGTGCGCGCGAGACAAAGGTGTCCGAGGGCAGCAGCAGCACCGGCAGCCGGTCCACCTGGGCGACCGCGGCGGCGGTCAGCAGATTGGTGGCGCCCGGTCCGATCGAGCTGGTGACAGCCATCACGCGGCGGCGCATCTGCGCCTTGGCATAGGCCACGGCGGCATGGCCCATCGCCTGCTCGTTGTGGGCGCGGTAGGTCGGCAGGCGGCCGCGCTCGGCCCACAGCGCCTCGCCGAGGCCGGCCACATTGCCGTGGCCATAGATCGCGAACACGCCGGCACACCAGGGCTGCAGCTCGCCGCCCGGTCCCTGCAGCTGCAGTGCCGCCAGGTGTTTCACCAGTGCCTGGGCCATCGTGAGGCGTACGGTCTTCTCGGGTCTCATCGGCGCTGTTCCTTGTTGGCCTCGTGCCGGCTGCGCCAGGCTTCCACCAGCGTCGCATAGTTGCGCGCCACCGCGTCGACCAGGCCCGCATCATCGAGGCCGCCCTGCAGCCAGCGCAAGGACGCATCGCCCCACAGCGAACGGCCGACCATGAAGCCCTTGACCACCGGATCGGTCGCCTCGGCAAAGCTGCGCACGAGGTAGTCCAGCGGCTGGTTCAGGCCCAGGATGACCGCGCCGCGGCAGTGGGGGTCGCGCTCGGCCAGCAGTTGCGCCAGCGCCGCCCAGCCTGCGGGCTGCAGCGGGGCAAGCTTCCACCATTCGGGCCTGATGCCGAGGTTGTAGAGCCGCGTCAGCGCGCGCAGCACGGCCTCGTCCTCGCCACCGGCGCGTGTCAGCGCGCGCGGCGGGATCACCTCGACCAGCAGTTCGTTGCCGCTGCTGCGCGTGGCCTCCCAGAGCTCCAGCAGCGCGTCTTCCTGCGCCAGGCGCAGCTCCGTGGCATCGTCCGGGCTGTAGTGCACCAGGCACTTGACGACCTGCTCGGTGGGCCAGTTCAGCAACGCACTGCCGATCGAGCGCGTGCCATCGAAGCGCAGCGGCCGCGAGCCCGGCAGCTCCACCGGCCGCCCCACCCACCAGCCACGGCCGGTGGCACCGGCCAGCGCGTCGCGGCCGTAGTCGCCGCCGTCGATCAGCACGCCGGCATGCCCCTGCAGCGCATGGCTGCGCTCGACCTGCTCGACCGCCCGCACCAGCAGCCGCTTGAGCACCGGGATGCGCGATTCGTCGGCGCCGGCCGCGCGGGCCATGTCGTGGAACTGGCTGCGGTGGTCGAAGGCCATCACGCAGAGCTCGTCCCAGGCCGGCCGCGGCGCGGTGACGCGGTGCAGGTGGGCCAGTTGCTGGTCGGCATCGACACGCGCCCCGTGGCGCCGGCCCTCGAACCAGTGGCGCAGCTCGGCCGGCGTGGGCATGGCGGCCGAGCAGGCATGGCGGGAGACGACGATCGCCCCGCAGGCATTCGCCACCCGCGCGGCCTCGGCCCAGTCCTGGCCTTGCAGCAGGCTGCCCAGCAGGCCGGCGAGGAAGGCGTCTCCTGCACCGAGCACATTGAGCACCTCCACCCGTTCGCCGAGGTAGGTTGGCGCATCCTCGATGCGTTCGGGCACATCGCCCTCGATCACGCAGCAGCCCAGCGGGCCGCGCTTGAGCACCAGCGTGGCGCCGCTGATCGCGCGCACGGCGCGCAGGCTGGCCAGCAGGTCCCCCGGCACGCCGCCGGCGATCAGGAACTCCTCCTCGGTGCCCACCAGCAGGTCGAAGCTCGGCAGCAGCTCCTGCAGCTGCGCGGTGACCCGCGCATCGGGCACGTAGCGGTTCTCGCCGGCGCCGCGCGAGGTCAGGCCCCACAGCACCGGGCGGTAGTCGATGTCCAGCACGCAGCGCACGCCGTGGCGGCGGGCGTAAGCCAGCGCCGTCTGCGCGGCGCGGCGCGTGCCCTCGGTGGAGAGATGGGTGCCGGTGATGGCCAGCGCGCGGCAGCCGGCGATGAAGCTCTCGCTGATCGCGTCGGCATCGATCGCCATGTCCGCGCAGTTCTCGCGCATGAACAGCAGCGGGAAAGTGTCTCGGTCCTTCAGGCCCAGGACGACCAGGGCGGTGAGCCGCTGCGGGTCCACCTGGAGCTGGCTCACGTCGCAGCCCTCGCGGGCCAGTGCCTCGGTCAGGAAGCGGCCGAGCTGCTCATCGCCGACGCGGCTGAGCATCGCGCTCCTGAGCCCGAGGCGGGCGATGCCGAAGGCCAGGTTGCCCGAGCTGCCGCCCAGGTACATCGCGAAGCTGCGCGCGTCCTCCAGCCGGGCGCCGAACTGCTGGGCATAGAAGTCCACCGCCAGGCGGCCCAGGCAGACCAGGTCCACGGGACGGCCGGCGGGAAAGTCGAGGGAGGCTGGCATGGTTCGACTCTAGTCCAGCTGAACACGAATTTCTCTTTGGGTATTCACGTAGAAATATTTTTCTGAACTAGTCCAGTTCCACGAGCCGCCCCTCGCGGAACGAGGTCGTCAGCGCCAGCCCGATGCGGGTGGCCTCCAGCGCATCGGCCAGCGCCAGCGGCAGCGCCTGCTCGCCGCGGCAGGCTGAGACGAAGGCGGCCATCTCGGCCTGGAAGGCGCTCTCGAAACGCTCGTAGAAATCCTTCAGCACCGCATGTCGCACGCCGTGGGCATCGCTGCGCACGATGCGGTCGCGCGCCGCATGCTCGCCCACCTGCAGCTTGCCGGCGGTGCCGATGATCTCGGTGCTGGTCTCGTGGCCATGGGCCATCGTGCGGGAGGCGTAGAGCACTGCACGGGCGCCGCCGTCGAACTCGATCATGGCCAGGCCGTTGTCCACGTCCCCGCACTCGGCCAGCGCCGGGTGCAGCGCATTGGTGCCGCTGGCGAAGACGCGGCGCGCGCGCGGGCTGCCGAGCATCCAGCGGGCCAGGTCGATGTCGTGGATGCTGACGTCCATGAAGATGCCGCCGGAGGTCGGCGCGAAGCGCACGAAGAAGCCCTCGGGGTCGTTCAGGTCGCAGGTCTGCGAGTTGACGATGAAGGGCCGGCCGATCTCGCCGGCCGCGATCGCCCGCTGCGCCGCCTGGTAGTGCGGATCGAAGCGGCGCACGAAGCCGACCATGGCGACCTGTCGCGGATGCTGCGCGGCCACCTCGAGCACGGCCGCGCAATCCTCGACGTTCAGCGCCAGCGGCTTCTCGACAAAGACATGCTTGCCGGCGCGCAGCGCGGCGATGGCCTGCGTCGCATGCAGCGAGGTGGGCGTGACGAGGACCACCGCATCGATGTCCGGATCGGCCAGCATCGGCTCCAGCTCCGCGTGCAGCCGCTCGACGCCGCATTGCGTGCGTGCGAACTCACGTTCGGTTTCCACCGGGCTGCAAGCCGCCACCAGCTCGCAGCCGCGGGCGCCCCAGGCCAAGGCCTGCGCATGGCGCGCGCCGAGGCGGCCCAGGCCGGCGATGCCGACGCGCAGCAAAGGCCGCGCGCTCACGACAGCACCACCGGCTGGCCGGTCTTCGCGCTTTCCGTCGCCGCATCGGCCAGGCGCTGCGCGGCGACGCCGTCGGCCACCGTCGTGCGGAAGGGCGCGCCCGACTGCAGGCACTCGAAGAAGTGCGCAATCTCCAGCCGGTAGGCTGCCGCATAGCGCTGCAGGAAGAAGTGCTCCGGCTTGTCGCCGCGGATGCCATTCGCATCCCACTGCACGACGTTCGACGACGTCTGGTTCGCGCATTGCAGCAGGCCGCCCGAGCCCAGCACCTCGAAGCGCTGGTCGTAGCCGTAGGCGGCGCGGCGGCTGGTGTTGATCTGGCACAGGCGCCCGGCGCGGGTGCGGATCGTGACCGCGGCGCTGTCGAAGTCCAGGCCCTCGATCGCCGGATCGGTCAGCACCGAGCCGGTGGCGCTGAGCCAGGCGGCCTCGTCACCGTCGCCGCAGAGGATCCAGCGGAACACGTCGAAGTCGTGGATCAGCATGTCGCGGAACACGCCGCCCGAGGCCTTGAGATACGCCACCGGCGGCGCGCCCGGGTCGCGGCTGGTGATGATGAGCATCTCGGGCTTGCCGATCTCCCCGGCGGCCAGGCGCTTCGCGGCCTCGTTGAAGGTCGGGTCGAAGCGGCGCTGGAAGCCGATCATGCAGGCCACGCCGGCCGCGCGCACCGCATCCGCACAGGCCTGGGCGCGGGGCACCGACAGGTCCACCGGCTTCTCGCAGAAGATGTGCTTGCCGGCGGCGGCGGCGCGGGTGATCAGCTCGCTGTGGGTGTCGGTGGAGGAGCAGATGGCCACCGCGTCGATCGATGGGTCGGCGAGCGTGGCGTCGATCGAGGCCACCTCCGCGCCGAGCGACTGCGCCAGCTCCGCCGCCGCGCCCGGCATCGGGTCGCTGACGAAGCGCAGCTTCACCCCGGGCAAGGCCGCCAGATTGGTGGCATGGATGCGGCCGATGCGGCCTGCGCCGAACACTGCGATCTGCTTCATGAAGCCCTGTCTCCTCTGCTGGCGCGGACTATAGGCGGCTCCGCACGTTATGGAAAGATGTTTCCACATCAAATTATGTTGGAATAATTTTTCCACAACCAACACCAGACCCGGCGCCTCGAGAACTGACAGGCACCTGACTTTGGCAGCAGCGCAGGCCCGGTAAAAGCACGAGAGCGCCGGGCGGGTCGAGCGTCTAGAGTGGCTTCACAACAGGCAGCTCGCCGCGACAAGCGCAGTTCGGGCCCCGGCGGGACATCGTGCAACTCTGAACAGGAGCTTCCGCATGACACTCAAGCCCAGCCGCCGCGCCATCGCCGCCGCAACCCTTTTCCTTGCCTCCTTCGCCACGGCCTCGCCGATCGGCGGCCCCGGCGCCGCCCCGCTCGACGCCGGCCCGACCGCCCCGGCCACGCCGATCACCGTCTCCATCGTGCTGAAGGTGCAGAACCCCGACGCGCTGGATCGCTTCGTCGCCAGCTCCTCGACGCCCGGCTCGCCGGGCTTCCGCAACTTCCTCAGCGTCCAGCAGTTCCGCGAGCGCTTCGCGCCGTCCGACGACCAGATCCGCCAGATCACGAATGACCTGAAGCGTGCGGGCATCACGGTCGACCAGGTCTACGACAACCACCTGCTGATCAGCGCCACCGGCACGGCCGACCAGTTCAGCCAGGCCTTCGCCACCACGCTGCGCGACTATGTGGACGCGAAGGGCCGGCGTTTCCACCGGCCGGACCACGCGCCGCAGCTGTCCGACCTGATCCTCTACGTGGCCGGGCTGAACAGCCAGCAATCGACCTTCAAGCCCCATCTGTCGAGCGCGCGCGCCAGCCCGGTGGCGCCGCACAAGCTGGTGCTGCCGCAGGGCAACAGCACGGCCACCGGCGTGTCGGGCGACTTCACCACCGGCGACGTGGCCAACATCTACAACGTCAACCCGCTCTATGCCCGCGGCCTGGACGGCCGCGGCACGACGATCGGCATCGTCACGCTGGCCGGCTTTCTGCCGCAGGACTGCTACGACTACTGGAGCGCCATCGGCCTGAAGGTCAAGCCCAACCGGATCACGCAGGTCCATGTGGACGGCGGCGCCGAGATCGCACCCAACGTCGGCGTGGTCGAGACCAGCCTGGACGTCCAGCAGTCCGGCGGCCTGGCCCCGGGCGCGAAGATCGTCGTCTACGACGCGCCGAACACCGAGGCCGGCTTCGTCGACGTGTTCTACAAGGCCGTGTCCGACAACCGGGTGGACACGCTCTCGGTCAGCTGGGGCAGCGCCGAGATCTTCAACTACGCGATCCCCGGCGTCTCCTTCGAATCGGTGGCGCTGATGGCCGTCTACCACCAGGCCTTCGCGGAGGCCGCCGCGCAAGGCATCTCGGCCTTCGCCGCCTCGGGCGACTACGGCGCCTACGAGACCATCGACACCCTGCCCTATCCGAAGTTCACGAAGGTGCTGAGCGTGCTGTCGCCGGCCTCGGATCCGTACATCATCGCGGCCGGCGGCACCACGCTGGGCGGGGACATCGCGCTCTACTACGACACGGTCCATGTACCGGGCGAACGCGTCTGGGGCTGGGACTACCTGAGCGACTATGTGCTCACCTGGTACGGCCCGGGCAGCGTCGACAGCTTCTTGTTCCCGAGCGGCGGCGGCGGGGGCGTCAGCGTGTTCTGGCCCGTGCCCTTCTACCAGCGGGCGCTGCCGGGCATCCGCGCCAGCGAGCCGAACCAGCAATTGGTCAAGTATCCGAACTATCCGGACCTGAGCGTGCAGCAGTACCTCTTCACCGTGCCGGCCGGCGTACGCGGCCGCAACCTGCCCGACGTCTCGCTCAACGCGGATCCATACACCGGCTACCTGATCCTGTCGACGATCGACGGCGGCTGGTCCGACTACAACGGCGGCACCAGCTTCGTCGCGCCGCAGATGAACGGCATCTTCTCGCTCTTCGTGCAGGCCCGTGGCTCGCGCCTGGGCCTGCTGCATCCGCAGCTCTACGGCCTGAAGCTGCTGCAGCAGCTCAGTGGGCGGGACCTGGGGCTGCGAGACATCACGACCGGCGACAACTGGTTCTACGTGGGCGCTCCCGGCTACGACCCCGGCACCGGTCTGGGCGTGCTCAACGTCAACGCCCTGGAGCGGGCCCTGCCCTGATGGCGCACACATCCGGTCCGATTCCGGCGGCACTTGGACCGCCGGCCGTTTTGAGGAATGATGGCCGCCGCCATCACAACGAACGGAGACAAGGACATGAAACCATCCCTTGGCGCGGCGCTGGCTCTACTGGGCCTGCTCGGTCTCTCCACCTCGGCTCGCGCCGAGACCGCCTGCGAGCGCGTGCTGCGCCAGCTGGGTAACCGCCTCGCCGACGCCACCTGCGTCGAGAGCCCCGACCTCACCACCAACAACCCCGCCACCACCCCGCAGAACAACTCGCTGCCCGGCCTGCCCGCCTTCGCCTTCACGCCGCAGACCGACCGCGCCACCATCGCGCCCAATGCCGCGAGC
>NZ_LYVQ01000111.1 GCF_001984095.1 Pelomonas sp. KK5 | reverse complement strand
CGCCCCGCTGGCTGGCCGGTCGGCCGGGTGCTTATTCGGCCATCGCGGTGGCGGCAGCCTTCTGGCTCTGGATCGCGGCGAAGCGCAGCTGGTCGCCGATGTCTTCGCTGTGCTGCAGGGCCAGGGTGCCGTCGGCCTGGGCGGCGCGCAGTTCGGCGATCACCTGGGCGCGGGTCTTGGTGCCCGACACGGGCTGGGCGGCGACCGTCGTGCTGCGGGCGGCGGCGTTGCGGCCCGACTTCAGGAAGTGCTCGGAATCGTCGGCGTTGTACGAGGCGATGCTGCCGTCGGCGCGGGCTTGCGCCAGCTGGGCGACCACCTGCTCGCGGGTCAGTTCGCCGGCGGTGGCGCTGTTGGCGCCGGCCAGGGCGGCAGCGGCGATGACGGTGGCGGAGAAGATCTTGTTGAGCGTGTTCATGATGGAATCCTTTTCAGTTCAAGGCCGCGATCTGCGCGGCGTCTGGGTTGTTGGATCCGGCGTCGCCTTGTTGCTTTGCGTTCTGCGCTTCGTCCATGGAATGAATTCTGGGTTTTGCTGCGTTGCAGAAAAACCAGTCCCGGACGAAATCACTCTTCACATTACGCAAACAATACAAGCATCACTGACAAACAAGAACGATCTAATCAAGCCACCTCGTTCAGCAAGGCGCCGACCTGCCCCGGCGCGCCCCGCTCGGCATGGATCCACAGCAGCGGCCCCAGGTCCGCGCGCAGGTGCAGGCCCGGCAGCGTGAGCATCGAGTAGCTGCCGCGCGACAGCGGCGGCGTGTGGACGGTGTCGATCGGCTCGACCTCGGGCACCAGCGGCTTGGGGTCGTAGACCAGGTCGTGGCGCACCTCGGCGGCGAAGTCCTGCAGCGGCGAGGAGGTGAACATCGCCGTGTCCAGCGGCGGCGGCGCCGGACGCGGCGCGGTGCCGGTGGCGCGGACATCGCGGCGGTACTGTTCGAGCGGGGAATCCTGCAGCGCCTGTGCCTGCTGCTGCCATGAAGAAAACGCTGCTGCCCTCAAACCAACCGACTCCGCTCGACCCGCCCGTGATCTCAGGGAAGGCGACCTGAATCCGGGCAAACTTAAAGTTATGCAACGCGCCCGCATCGGCATTTGCTGCCGTCCGGGGCCACCCCTACGCTCTCGCGACCGACAATCCCGCCGTCCGCCCCATGAAAAGAACTCTCTCCGCCGCCGCCCTGGCGCTGCTTCTGAGCGCCTGCGCGACCGGCCCCTACGCCCCGCCGGTGGTCCACCACGACTACACCTCGGAGAACCAGGACAGCCGCACGCTGTTCATCGTGCTGCACTACACGGTGCTGGACTGGGAGAAGTCGCTGAAGGTGCTGACGACGGGTGGCAAAGTCAGCGCCCACTACCTCGTTCGTGAAACGCCGGCCGAAATCTACCAGCTCGTCGACGAGAACCGCCGCTCCTGGCACGCGGGCGCCAGCTACTGGTCCGGCAACCAGAACCTGAACTCGTCGTCGATCGGCATCGAGATCGTCAACGCCGGCTACACCGACACGCCGGCCGGCCGCGTGTACGCCCCGTTCCCGCAGGCGCAGATCGACGAGGTGATCAAGCTGGTGCGCGACATCGCCAAGCGCCACAACGTCAAGCCCGAACACATCATCGGCCACGCCGACATCGCCCCCGGCCGCAAGCAGGACCCGGGTCCGGCCTTCCCCTGGAAGCAGTTCGCCGACGCCGGCCTGATCCCCTGGCCCGACGCCGCGCAGGTCGCCGTCAAGCAGGCCGGCTATGCCGACGCCCTGCCCGACGTGGCCTGGGCGCAGGACCGGCTGGGCCGCTTCGGCTACAACATCGGCCACACCGGCGTGATGGACGCGCTGACCAAGGACGTCATCTCGACCTTCCAGATGAAGTACCGCCCGTCCAACTACAGCGGCGAGCTGGACGCCGAGACCGCGGCGCTGATCGACGTGGCCACCACCAAGGGCGGCATGCTGATGGCCGCCCCGCCGGCGGACCCCGCCAAGCCCTGACGTGCTCGCCTTCCTGCTCAAGCGACTTGCCACGCTGATCCCGACCATCCTCGGCATCACGCTGGTGGCCTTCGGCCTGATCCGGCTGGTGCCGGGCGACCCGATCGAGGTGATGATGGGCGAGCGCCATCTCGAAGCCGAGGCCCATGCCGCGCTGGTGCACCGCATGGGCCTGGACCAGCCGCTGTACGCGCAGTACCTGGACTACGTCGGCGGCCTCGCCCACGGCGACCTGGGCCTGTCGCTGTACAGCCGCGAGCCGGTCTCGCGCGACTTCGCCGTGTTCTTTCCCGCCACGGTCGAACTGGCCTGCGCCGCGCTGCTGCTGGCCGTGACGCTGGGGCTGACGCTGGGCGTCGTCGCCGGCCTGAAGCGCGGTTCGCTTTTCGACCAGGGCGTGATGGGCGTGGCCACGGTCGGCTACTCGATGCCGGTGTTCTGGTGGGGCCTGATGCTGATCATGGCCTTCTCGGTCAACCTCGGCTGGACGCCGGTCTCGGGCCGCATCAGCATCGAGTACGACATCCCGCAGACGACCGGCTTCATGCTGATCGACTCGCTGCTCTCCGGCGAAGAGGGCGCCTTCGCCTCCGCCTGCGTGCACCTGCTGCTGCCGGGCCTGGTGCTGGGCACCAGCACGATGGCGGTGGTGGCGCGCATGACCCGCTCCTCGATGCTGGAAGTGCTGCGCGAGGACTACATCCGCACCGCCCGCGCCAAGGGCCTGGACCCGCGCCGGGTGGTCGTCGTCCATGCGCTGCGCAATGCGCTGATCCCGGTGATCACCGTGATCGGCATGCAGACCGGCAGCCTGCTGGCCGGCGCGGTGCTGACCGAGACCGTCTTCTCCTGGCCCGGCATCGGCCGCTGGCTGATCGACTCGATCGGCCGGCGCGACTACCCGGTTGTGCAGGCCGGCATCCTGATCTCGGCCCTGACCTTCATCGGCGTGAACCTCGTCGTCGACCTTCTCTACGGCGTGATCAACCCACGCATCCGTTCCCAACACTGATGGCCACCGACACCATCGTCGCTTCCTACCCGTCGCCGGCCCGCGAGTTCTGGCTCGGCTTCTCGGCCAACCGCGGCGCGCTGGCCGCGCTGGTCGTGTTCAGCGTCATCGCGCTGGCCGCCCTCCTGTCCCCGCTGATCGCGCCCTACGACCCGGTGGAGCAGTACCGCGCCCACATGCTGCAGCCGCCCGTCTGGCACGCCAGCGGCAACTGGCAGTTCATCCTCGGCACCGACGAGCTGGGCCGCGACATCCTCTCGCGCCTGCTGCACGGCGGCCGCATCTCGCTGGGCATCGGCCTGGCGTCAGTCTTCCTCTCGCTGCTGCCGGGCGTGCTGCTGGGCCTGCTGGCGGCTTTCTACGAGCACAGCCTGTCGCCGGCCATCATGCGGGTGATGGACATCATGCTGGCCCTGCCGGGCCTGCTGCTGGCCATCTGCGTGATCACGGTGCTGGGGCCAGGTCTTGTTAACACGGTGATCGCCATCGCCATCGGCGCCCTGCCCGGCTACACGCGCCTCACGCGCGCCGCCGCGCTGGCCGAGATCCGGCGCGACTACGTCACCGCCAGCCGCGTCGCCGGCGCCGGCACGCTGCGGCTGATGTTCTCCTGCGTGCTGCCCAACTGCATGGCGCCGCTGATCGTCAACGCGACGCTGAGCTTCTCCTCGGCCATCCTCGAGACCGCGGGCCTGGGCTTCCTGGGCCTGGGCGTCCAGGCGCCGACGCCCGAGTGGGGCACGATGCTCTCGGCCGCGCGCGACTACATCGTCCGCGCGCCCTGGGTCGTCTCGCTGCCGGGCCTGACCATCCTCGTCAGCGTGCTGTCGATCAACCTGATGGGCGACGGGCTGCGTGACGCGCTCGATCCGAAGCTGAAGCGGGTCAGCTGAGCCATGGCCTTATTGAACATCAAGAATCTCCGCGTCCAGTTCGGCAGCTTCCCGGCCGTCGACGGCGTGGACCTGACGGTCGAGGCCGGCGAGCTGCTGGGCATCGTCGGCGAATCGGGCTCGGGCAAGTCGGTCACGATGCTGGCGCTGATGGGCCTGATCGACGCGCCCGGCAAGGTCACGGCCGACCTGCTGGAATTCCAGGGTCAGGACCTGCTGAAGCTCAACGCCAAGCAGCGCCGCGCGCTGATCGGCCGCGACATGGCCATGGTCTTCCAGGACGCGCTGACCAGCCTGAACCCGAGCTACACCGTCGGCGCCCAGATTTCCGAGGTGCTGCGCACGCACCTCGGGCTGAAGGGCGCCGCCGCCGAGAAGCGGGTGATCGAGCTGCTGGAGCTGGTCGAGATCCCCGACGCCAGGAACCGCCTGCACGCCTACCCGCACCAGCTCTCCGGCGGCATGAACCAGCGCGTGATGATCGCGATGGGCATCGCCTGCAACCCGAAGCTGTTGATCGCCGACGAGCCCACCACCGCGCTGGACGTCACCATCCAGGCCCAGATCATGGACCTGCTCTTGCGGCTGCAGCGCGAGCAGGGCATGGGCCTGGTGATGATCACGCACGACCTCGCCGTGGTGGCCGAGATGGCGCAGCGGGTGGCGGTGATGTATGCGGGCCAGGTGGTCGAGACCGGCCCGGTGCCCGGCCTGTTCGAGCGCCCGCAGCACCCGTACACCGAGGCCCTGCTGGCCGCGATCCCCGAACACAACAAGGGCGCCGCCCGCCTGTCCGCCCTGCCCGGCATCGTGCCCGGCGCGCTGGACCGGCCCGCGGGCTGCCTGCTGTCGCCGCGCTGCCCGTACGTGCAGGAGCTCTGCCGCACGACGAGGCCGGCGCTGGCGCAGGGCGTGCGCTGCCACTTTCCGCTGGGAGCTGCCCAATGAGCGCCCACCTGCTCGAAGCCGTTGACCTAACCCGTTACTACAGCGTCAGCCGCGGCTTCATGAAGCCCAAGGCCACCGTCAAGGCGCTGAATGGCGTGTCCTTCACGCTCGATGCCCGCAAGACGCTGGCCGTCGTCGGCGAATCGGGCTGCGGCAAGTCCACGCTGGCCCGCCAGCTGACGCTGATCGAGGCGCCCACCTCCGGCGCGCTGCGCTTCTCCGGGGATGACGCCGCCGGCGCCGGCAAGGAGAAGCTCACGCGGCTGCGCCAGCAGGTGCAGATGGTGTTCCAGAACCCCTTCGCCTCGCTGAACCCGCGCAAGAGCATCGAGGCCACGCTGGACGAGCCGCTGTCCATCAACACGAAGCTGTCGAAGGCCGAGCGCCATGAGCGCATCGAGGCGCTCGCCGCCAAGGTGGGCCTGCGCCCCGAGCACCTGCGCCGCTACCCGCACATGTTCTCGGGCGGCCAGCGCCAGCGCATCGCGATCGCGCGGGCGATGATCCTGAACCCCAGCATCGTCGTCGCCGACGAGCCGGTGTCCGCGCTGGACGTCTCCATCCAGGCGCAGATCCTGAACCTGTTCATGGACCTGCAGCAGGAGTTCGGCACCGGCTACGTGTTCATCTCGCACAACCTCAGCGTGGTCGAGCATGTGGCCGACGAGCTGATGGTGATGTACCTCGGCGCCGCCGTGGAGTACGGCGACAAGAAGACCATCTACGCGCGGCCGCTGCACCCGTACACGCGCGCGCTGATGAGCGCGACGCCGGCGCTGAAGCCCGAGGACCGGCGCGAGCGCATCCGCATCCATGGCGAGCTGCCCAGCCCGCTGAATCCGCCCAGCGGCTGCAGCTTCCACAAGCGCTGCCCGCTGGCGATCGAGCGCTGCAAGGTGGAGGTGCCGAGGCTGCGCGAGGTCGAGGGCAGGCAGGTGGCCTGCCACGTGGTCTAGGCGCGGCGCCTGCGCATCACCAGCAGCAGCGCGCCACCGGCCAGCAGCATCACGCCGCTCGACGGCTCCGGCACCGGCGCCGTGTAGTCCATCGTCAGCGCCGTCTGCGTGCCGGTGAACTGGCCGCTGCCGGCGAAGGTCAGCCGCGTCACGAAGGCCTGCGGGTCGTTCGGGTCCAGCAGCGCCGCGGGCTCGATGCCCTCGACGGTGAATCCGTCGACGCCGGCCGCGAAGCCATGGGCGGTGAAGTCGAAGATCTCGTTGCCGTGCACGGTGAAGTGCTGGCTGCCGACGATGATCTCGTAGCGGTCGTCGCCGACGCCGGCGGGCAGGCTCACGGTCTTGAACAGCGGATTGCCGGCGCCGATCTTGTACGCATAGCCGATGGCCACCAGCGGGTCGATGAAGACCGGCTGGTCGGCCACCACCGCGGTGCTGAAGGTGTAGGCACCGCCGGCGCTGCTGGTGGGCAGCACGACCGGCGAGGCGATGAAGCTCACGCCGTTCGAGCCGTCGTTCGGCGTGGTGAAGCCCACCACCTGGCCCAGGTTGTTGAGCCCCTCGGCCACCATCGGCTGGCCGGCCAGGCCGGGCAGCAGCAGGAAGCCGGCAGCGCTGCCGATCCAGGCATGGGTGCTGCCGTCGCCGGCCTGGTTCAGCCAGCCGGCGATCAGGCCCTGGTCATTGATCGCGCGGGCGCTGACCTTGCTCGCGCCGGAGAAGCTGAATGTGCTCTGCTGCCCGGTGCCGATGTCGTAGAGGAAGGACACATTGCCCGAGGGCGTGTAGATGCTGCCGACCAGCTGCCCGTGGCTGTTGATGCCCTGCGGGATCACCGTGCTGCCGGCGCCGTAGTCGAAGCTGTGCACCAGCTGGCTGGTGCCGCGGTCGTAGACGAAGCCGACGCCACGCGAGTTGTCCGTGCTCTGGTAATAGCCGCTGACATAGCGGCCGTCCGGCGAGATGCCGCGCAGCTCGATGTCGCTGGACGAAGGCAGGCCGAAGTCCGGCGTGAGGTAGCTGCCGTTGCTGTAGATGAAGGACCGCACCAGCGGCGAGGCCGGCGTGCCGGTCTCATAGGAGCCGATCACGCTGCCGGTGTCGCTGATGCCGATGGCCGAGGCGCCGAGGCTGCCGGCCGGACCGAGCAGGCGCGTGACGACGCCGCCGTCGTAGACGAAGCCCCACTGGCTGCTCGCGTCGGCGCTGCTGCCGACCAGCGTACCGTTGTTGTTGATGCCCCAGACCACCGCCGCCGGATCGCCCGGCAGCGTGAAGCCGTTGACCACCATGTCCGCATGCGCGGCCGGCGCGGCCAACGCCGCAACCAGCCAGCCCAGGACCAGCCCCATCTGTCTCGTGCAGCGCATCGTCCGTCTCCGCTTGTTCTTCGTGAGGTACGGCGACGATCTTGCCGGGCCGGTTCGGCCGGCGCATCCTCAAACCTGCTCAACCGGACAGCTCAGAGCATCAGTTGCTCGTCGCCCTCGCCCGCCACGCAGCCCTCGGCGATGGCACTCCAGCCACGGTGGATCACGATGCGCGTGCCGCTGCGGCACAGCTCCACCCGCCGCGCCTGCGGTTCTCGCTCGTGCACGAAGACCTCCAGCGAGGCCGGCATGCTGACGCGGTAGCGGCCGGCGGCCTTGTCCGCCTGCGGGTGGTCGCCGCCATGCACCCAGGGCACGAACAGGCCCAGCAGCATCAGCGGGCCGAGCTGGATGTCGGTCGGCGCGTAGTGCTCGGCCTGCAGCCACTGCTGGGCATCGGCCCGGCCGGCGGCGCTGCCCCAGGCCTGGGCCAGCATCTCGGCCACCCACTGGTTGCAGTTCTGGAAGTCCTGGCTGAACGGGTAGGCGTTGGCGCTGTAGTTCGCGCCGAGCAAGGCCAGGGCGCGACGGTCATCCCGCGCCGCCTGCTCCAGCGCGGCACTGGCCTCGGGCGGCAGGAAGACCAGCGACAGGTAGGCCTGCTCCACATCCGCCGTGCCCAGCACGAAGCCGGCCATGCCCTGGTCGAAGATGCGGGGCTTCTTCTCGTCGCAGGCGTAGTAGAGCTGGCGCACCGACCAGGGCCCGTTGGCGCTGGCCTTGAGGCTGAAGCCCGCATGCGAATAGCGCTGGCCGATGCGCTCCAGGTGCAGGCCGGAGCGGGACACCAGGGCCAGGTCTTGCCCCGAGGCGGCCAGCTCCTGCTTGACGATGGCCGCGAAGCGCAGCAGCGCGTCCTGCTCGGCGGCGTTCGGTTCCTTCTGGCGGTCGCAGAAGCGCAGCGAGTCAGCCTGCGCGGCGCCGGCGGCCAGGCAGGCCAGGCCGGCGAGGAGCCATGACTTCAAAGAACGACCGGGTGGCTCGCCAGCTCCTGGTGCCAGGCGTCGTCGACCAGCAGGAAGAAGGTCTTGCCCTGCGCGGCCGCCACCAGCTCCAGGCCGTAGGGGCGCTCGCGGGCGGTGATGGTCTGGCCTTCGGCGAGCTGGCCGTTCTCGGCCGCCTGACGCGGCAGGGCCAGCAGGAACTCGCTGCCGTCGGCGCCGCGCAGGCGCAGCTTCAGCATGGCCGGCTGGTCGGCCACCGCGACCATCTGCACCAGCTTGTAGTCGCCGGCGGCGACCTTCTTGTCGCCGGAGGAACTGTCGCTGGAGTTGGTGATCGACTTGGAGATGCTGCCGACCGAGTCGGAAGCGCTGTCGGACGCCGAAGAGGCGGCGGAGCTCGCAGCGCCGGCCGGACCGGCGGCGATGGCGAGCAGGGAGACGGCGAGCATCAGGCTGCGGATCGGGCTCATGCGTGGGCTTTCCATGTCCGTTGAGGTTCGGGGTTATTGTAGGCAGCGGACTCCGCCATAACTAAAGGTTATGGTAAAAATGGCCGAATTCAATTGCCGGCCCGGCCCGGCTTCTGACAATGGGCTCCGGCCCAGTCCGGGTCGCTTCCCGGCCGCTGCCTTTCCATGCCTTTTTTCCCTGCTTCGCCCCGACGCCTGCCGCTGATCCTGCTGGCCGCCGCAGCCCTGCTCGCGCCCGCGGCGCAGGCAGCCCGGCCCAAGGCCCTGGTCTATTGCGCGGACGCCAGCCCCGAGGGTTTCGACCCGGGCATGTGGGACAGCGCCAGCACCAACACCGTCTCCCACCAGATGTTCCAGGGCCTGCTGGACTTCAGGCGCGGCACGACCGAGCTGGTGCCCAAGCTGGCCAGCTCGTGGACCGTCTCGCCGGACGCGAAGACCATCACCTTCACGCTGCGCCGCGGGGTGAAGTTCCACACCACGCCGTGGTTCACGCCGACGCGCGAGTTCAACGCCGACGACGTGATCTTCACGTTCGAGCGTTTCATCGACCCGAATACGGCGTTCAACAAGGCCTTCCCCGCGACCTTCGTGTTCCCGCAGAACATCGGCCTGAGCAAGCTGCTGGCCGGCATCGACAAGGTGGACGACTACACGGTGCGCTTCCGCCTCAAGGCCCCCAACGTGCCCTTCGTCGCCAACTTCGCGATGGCCTGGACCGGCATCCAGTCGGCCGAGTACGCCGCCCAGCTGCTGCGCGAGAGCAAGGCCAGCGAGATCAACAACAAGCCGGTCGGCACCGGGCCTTTCCGCTTCAAGTCCTACGCCAAGGACGACGTGATCCGCATGCAGGCCAACCCCGACTACTGGGGCGAGCCGCAGCGCACGCAGAACCTGATCTTCAGCATCAGCCGCGAGCCGAACGTGCGGGTGCAGAAGCTGATGGCCGGCGAATGCCATGTGGCCTCCGCGCTGCGCGACGTGGACGTGGCCTCGCTGGACGGCCGGCGCGACATCACGATCGCCAAGATCCAGGCGCTCAACATCTCCTACCTGTCCTTCAACATGAAGAAGGCGCCGACGGACAAGCGGGACGTGCGCGTGGCGCTGGACATCGCGATCGACCGCGGCGCCATCTTCAAGGCGCTGTTCCCGCGCGGCGACGCGATGCAGGCGGTGAGCGCCTTCCCGCCGGCCATTCCGGGTTATGACCGCGCGCTGAAGAACGAGTACGACCCGGCCCGCGCGAAGCAGCTGCTGGCCCAGGCCGGCTACCCCGACGGCCTGGAGATCGACCTCTGGGCCCTGCCCGTCGCCCGCCCCACCAACCCCAACGGCCAGCTGATGGCCCAGCTGATCCAGCAGGACTGGGCCAGGATCGGCGTCAAGGCCAACATCAAAACCTACGAGTGGGGCGAGTACCTGAAGCGCGCCAACCGCGGCGAGCACAACGTCTACATGAGCGGCTGGTCCGGCGAGACCGGCGACGCCGACGAGTTCCTGACGCCCAACCTCAGCTGCGCGGCCAACACCTCGGGCGTCAAGTTCTGCAACAAGGACTTCGAGGCGCTGATCGACGAGGCCCGCGCCACCACCGACACCACCCGCCGCCTGCAGCTCTACGTGCAGGCCCAGGAGCTGTTCAAGCGCGAGCGGCCCTGGATCACGATGGCGCATTCGACCGTCTACATCCCGCTGCGCAGCGATGTGCGAGGCTTCGTGATGGCCCCGAACGGGTCGGTGGACTTCGAGAACGTATACCGGGAGTGACAACACCATGAGACTCAGACACATCGAGGTGTTCCACGCCATCATGCAGGCCGGCACCATCTCCGGCGCGGCCCAGCTGCTGCACATCTCGCAGCCGGCCGTCACCAAGGTGCTGCAGCACTGCGAGCTGCAGCTCGGGATGCCGCTGTTCGACCGCGTGCGCGGCAAGCTCTATCCGACGCCCGAGGCCCAGCGCCTGTACGTGGAGATCGACAAGCTCAACCGCGACCTGGTCGGCATCCGCCGCCTGGCCGCCAACCTGCGCAGCGGTGAGTCCGAACAGGTGCGCCTGGTCGCCACGCCGACACTGGCCGCCGGCATCGTGCCCGCGGCGATGACCCACTGGTGCCGCGCCTTCCCGCTGAGCCACTGCTCGCTGGCCACCAACCACACGCGGGAGATCGTCGCCGCGCTGCTGCTGGGCGAGGCGGACATGGCGCTCTCGCTGCAGGACCCGCGCCACCCCGGCATCAAGGCCGAGGTGCTGGCCACCGGCCAGATGATGGCGGTCTGCCCGCTCACCAGCCCCGAGGCCCAGGGCCAGGGGCCGCTGACGATCGGCGAGATCACCACCGAGCTGGTGGGCCTGGCGGGTGACGACCCGCTGGCCAACGTGGTCCACAACGCCAGCGAGGCGCAGGGCACGCCGGTGCCCTGCCGCATCACCGTGCAGACCTACCAGCTCGCGCGCGCGCTGGTGGAGGAAGGCGTGGGCATGACGGTGGTGGACCCGTTCACCGCCGCGTCCGCCGACCGGACCCGCGTGCGCCTGCGCCCGCTGGCGCCGCTGGTGCCGGTGCAGCTCTACCTGCTGACGGCCGCCAGCGCCCCGCTGGCGCAGACCGCGCGGCGGCTGGTGAAGTACCTGGGCGAGGCGGCGCGCGACAAGCTGGCGAGCCTGGAAACGGAGGACTCGTCCGCATGAGCACCACGGTCGCGATGATTCCTTGCGAGGATGTGCCGCAGCACCCCGACTTCCGCTCGCTGCTGAGCCTGGCGAATGTCAGCGTGGATCTGCGCTATGCCACGCCCGACAACTTCGTCGGCCGCGACGTCTACGGCGGCATGGACTGCATGTGGCTGCGTCGCGAGGCCGCCGACGCGGTCGAGAAGGCCGCCGCCTGGCTCGCATCCCACCGCCCGGGCTACACACTGCGCGTGCTGGACGCACTGCGCCCGCAGCGGGTGCAGGAGGTGCTGTGGAACGAGCTGGCCGGCACGCCGCTGACGATGTACCTCGCCAACCCCGAGCGCGGCTCCATCCATTCCTTCGGCATGGCGGTGGACCTGACGATCATCGACCCGCAGGGGATGGAGGTCGACATGGGCACCGGCTTCGACGAGATGACGCTGTCCTCGCATCCGGAGTACGAGGTGGAGCATCTCGCGCAAGGGCTGCTCACCGCCGCGCACCTGACCGAGCGCGGCTGGCTGCGCGCGGCGATGCGGCAGGCCGGCTTCCACGGCATCAGCACCGAATGGTGGCATTTCGATTTCGGCGACCGCGTGGCTGTGCGGCGCGACCTACCCCGAGTCCTTTGAGCATGACGACGACACGACGTTCCTTTGCCCAGTCCCTCGCCTTCGGTGGCATTGCCGCGGCCACCGCCGCTAACGCGCAAACCAAGCAGACACAGGCAGCACGCCAGCCGACGCTGGTCCCGCGCCGCCTGCAGCCCGGCGACACCGTCGGCCTCGTCAGCCCGGCCAACGCGAGCTGGAGCAGCGACGATTTTGACTACGCGATCGAGACGCTGAAGGCGCTGGGCTTCCAGGTCCGCGAGGGCCGCCACCTGCGCTCGCGCTGGGGCAAGTTCGGCGGCACCGATGCCGAGCGCGCCGGCGACCTGAACGCGATGTTCGCCGACCTGACCATCGCCGGCATCTTCGCCATGACCGGCGGCTCCGGCTGCAACCGCATCGTCGACAAGCTCGACTACGCGACGATCCGCAGGAACCCGAAATACTTCGGCGGCTTCTCCGACATCACCTGCCTGCTCAACGCAATCCAGCGCCAGACCGGCCTGGTGACCTTCCACGCGCCGGTCGGCGAGAGCGAATGGAACGGCTGGTCGGTCGAGAACTTCAAGGCCGTGGTGATGCGCGGCGAGGCCGCCACGCTGCGCAACCCCGAGCCGGGCCGCAGCGACAACCTGGTGTCCCGCGAGCGCACCGTCACGCTGCGCGGCGGCACCGCCCGCGGCGTGCTGGTCGGCGGCAATCTCAGCGTGCTCGCCTCGCTGGCCGGCAGCGCCTACTTCCCGGACTGCCGCGGCGCGATCCTCTTCATCGAGGAGATCAACGAGTACCTCTACCGCGTGGAGCGCATGCTGTCCACGCTGCGCCTGGCCGGCGCCTTCGACCAGCTGGCCGGCGTGGTGATCGGCCAGTTCACGAAATGCGAGCCGGGCGACGGCTACGGCATGCTGACGCTGGAGGAGATCCTGAACGACTACTTCCTGCCGCTGAACGTGCCGGTCTACCGCGGCGCGATGTTCGGCCATGTGAAGCTGAAGCTGACCGTGCCGGTGGGCGCGACGGCCGAGCTCGACGCCGACGCGCGGACGATCCGGCTGCTGCAGCCGGCGACTGCCGCATGAAGCGTTTCATCGCCGCCTGCCTGATCGGGCTTTGCGCGGCAGCCCAGGCCGCCGATCCCTTCGTCGACGGCAGCGGCGTCGACATCGCAATGTGGCCCGGCCTGACCTACCAGCGCGCCAGCGGCCAGGAACTCAAGCTCGACCTCTACCTGCCCTTCGCACGGGCCGAGAAGCCGGTGCCGCTGGTGGTCTACATCCATGGCGGCGGCTGGGTCAGCGGCCAGCGCGAGGTGGCCAATCTGCGCCTGATGCCCTTCCTGCAGATGGGCTATGCGGCGGCCAATGTCGAGTACCGAATGGCCAATGTCGCACCGGCGCCGGCCGCGGTGGAGGACGTGCGCTGCGCGCTGGCCTACCTGGGCCGCCGCGCGGAGGAACTGCGCATCGACCCGTCGAGGATCGTGCTGGCCGGCGGCTCGGCCGGTGGCCATCTCGCGCTGATCGCCGGCATGCTGCCCGCGGGCAGCCGCTTCGACCGCGCCTGCCCCGCCGACGAGAAGCAGCGTTGGACCAGCGGCGCCGTCGCCATGCCGAAGGTGGCCGCCATCGTCAACTGGTTCGGCATCGCCGACGTCAACGACCTGCTGCACGGCCCGCACCAGAAGCCCTATGCCGTCGAATGGTTCGGCGCCATGCCCGATGCGCAGCGCGAGGCGCTGGCCCGCGAGATCTCGCCGATCGCCAACGTGCGCGCCGGCAACCCGCCGGTGATCACGTTCCACGGCGATGCCGACGCCACCGTGCCGCCCGAGCAGTCGATCCGCCTGCACGAGGCGCTGAGCCGCGCCGGCGTGCCCAACAAGCTCGTGCTGGTGCCCGGCGCGGGCCATGGCTTCAAGCGCGAGCAGATGATCGGGACGATAGCGGCGATGCGCGAGTTCCTGTCAGCGCAGGGACTACCTTAGGGCCTGCGCCCCCGCGATCACGAAAGGCAGCACCAGCTCCGGCACCAGGTAGCCGAGCCACACCGCCGCCGGCTGCGGCAGCCCGACCTTGCGGATCGACACCAGCCGCCCGCAGCCCGCGAGCAGCACGCCAAAAGCGAGCAGGTAGACCAGCGTGCCCTGCTGGCGCACGGTGATCGCGGCCCAGCCGCTGATCAGGCCGGTGGAGAAGTAGACGCCGGCCATGAAGCGGTGCACGTTGTCCAGCCGCGGCGTGGTGTCGGGCTGGCCGAGGACGAACTGCAGCGTGCCGCCGAGCAGCGCGATCGCGGCCACCAGGAACAGGCAGATGCGCACGGTCCATTGCGCCATCGAAAGCGGATCGTCCATCGCGAGCCTCCGGGTCGGTAAGCCCGGACGGTAGCATCGGCAGCCATGTGCAGCCAGCCACTGAAAACCCGCCTGCTGGCCTGGGCCCGCCGGCTGAAGCGCGACGGCGTGGCGCTGTGGTTCGCGGCCCGCGACCGGCGGACGCCCTGGGCGGTGCGGGCGCTCTGCGCGATCGTCGTCGGCTACGCCCTGAGCCCCATCGACCTGATCCCCGACTTCATCCCGGTGCTGGGCTTCGTCGACGACGCGCTGCTGCTGCCGGCGCTGATCTGGCTGGCGATCCGGCTGATGCCGCCGGCGCTGATGGCCGAGTGCCGCGAACGCGCCGAGGCCTGGCTGCAGGCCGGCGGCGCGAAGCCGAAGAGCCGCGCCGGCGCGGCGGCCATCGTGGCGCTGTGGCTGGCCGCGCTCGGCGGCTTCGCCTGGTGGTGGGCCGCGTCCTACTGACGCGCCACCCAGGCGGCAAGCGCATCCAGGGCGGGCTTGCCCTTCTCGCCGTTCTCGTCGTTGATCATGCCGACGACGATCCACAGCCGGCCGTGGGCATCGCTCACATAGCCCGCCAGCGCGAAGGTGTCGCGCAGGGTGCCGGTCTTCATCCGCGCATGGCCCTCGGCCGGCGTGCCCTTCATGCGCCGGCGCAGCGTGCCATCGACGCCGGCCACCGGCAGCATGGCCAGCAGCTCCGGTCCCTGCGGGCCGTCGTGCGCGGCCTGCAGCAGCGCGGCCATCTGCACCGGCTTGATGCGCTCGCTGCGCGACAGGCCCGAACCGTTGTCCAGCACCAGGCCGGTGGCGTCAATGCCGTGGGCGGCGAACCAGTCGGTCACCACGCGCTTCGCGGCCGGCAAGGTGTCCTCGCCCGGCGCCGCGGCGGCAGCACCGAGATGCAGGAAGGTCAGCCGGGTCAGGCCGTTGTCGCTGCGCTTCATCATGCCGCGCATCCACTCGGCCATCGGCCGGCCCAGATGCGTGGCCTGCACCTTCGCCTCGGGCGGCGTGGCGGCCTCGGTGTCGGTGCCGGCGCTGCCGCCGATGCGGCCGCCCAGCTCGCCCCAGATCTGGCGCACCGCCTGGGCGGTGAGCCACTGGCGGTCCACCAGGTTGGTGAAGTCCTCGCGCTGCTCGCACTGCTTGGGGAACGTGCCCTGCAGCAGCACGTGCTGGGTCTGCGCTGCGGCATTGGCCGGCGGCAGCGGCAGCACCAGCGGGGCCTTCCAGCCCTTCTCCCAGTCCTTGCAGGCGGCGTCCACCAGGGTCATCGCGCTGCTGTCGACGGTGATGCCGGGCCAGGCCGGCGCGGTCGCGGCCTGCACCTGGCTAACGCTCGATTTCAGCGCATAGCCGAGCAGGTTGCCGTTCAGGTAGAGCGCGTCGGGAATGACGTTGTAGTAGGCCTCGGGGCTGGCGTCGAAGGGCGGCAGGCCGATGTCCAGCCGCGCCGGGCGGAACAGCGTGCGGTCCACCACCAGGCCGCCCTGGATCTCGCGCACGCCGCGCTCGCGCAGGTCGCGCAGCAGTTGGCCCAGCGCGCCCCAGTCGAGGTCGGTGTCGGCGCCGCCGCGCAGGTACAGCGGGCCGGCGAGCACGCCTTCGCCGTTCAGCTGCGCCGGATCGATCAGCAGATCGGTGCGGCTGCGCGAGTTCGTGCCCAGCCGGTCCAGCGCCACCGCGCCGGTGACCAGCTTCATCGTCGAGGCCGGGCTCATCGGCACGTCGGCGTTCAGGCGCAGCAAGTGGCTGCGATCCTCGATCGGATAGGCGACGACGCCCAGCGCGCTCATCGGCAGGCCGGCGTCGGCCATCGCCTTCGTCACCTCCTCGGGCACCGCGGGGCCTCGCAGGCTCGCGCAGCCGCTCAAGGCCAGCGCCGCGGCCAGGATCGTCAGCGCGCGCTTCATGCGCCGACCACGCCCAGGCGCTTGCACACCAGCTGCGCCAGCGCCACGTCCTCAAGGCCGATGCCCACGCTCTTGTAGACCGTGATGTCGCTCGCGGTGCGCAGCCGCGGCTTGTTCAGCAGCACGCCGAGTTCGGCGACGCGGGCCGGGTCGATCACGCCGGGTGCGGCGCGCTTGAACTCGCCCGCCTCGCCCTCGGCGGCGGGCAGCCATTCGACGGCGATCAGCGCGGCGCGCGACAGCAGCGCGTCGTCCAGTTCGCGCGCCACCGGCTTGCTGGAGCCGACCGCGGCAACGAAGGCGCCGGGCTTCACCAGCGCCCCGTCGAACAGCGGCTCCATCGAACGTGTGCAGGTGACGATCACGTCTGCGGCGCCGGCCGCCGTAGCGGCATCGACCGCTTCGGCTGCAACGCCATGTTTCGATGCCAGCTCCGCCGCGAATTCCGCCGCGCCGCTGCGCGCGCAGACCAACACCCGCTCGAAACCGCGCAGCGGCAGCAGCGCCTCGGCATGGGCCTTCGCCTGCGTGCCGGCGCCGAAGATGGCCAGCACCTTGGCATCGGTGGCGGCCAGCGCATCGGTCGCCACCGCGGTTGCTGCGGCGGTGCGCAGGCGGGTCAGCTCATTGGCCTCCAGCGTCGCGATCGGCAGCCCGGTCGTGGCCGAGAACAGCGTGATGACGAACTGGAACTGCCCGTCGATGCTGGAGTAGACCTTGGTGCCCATCACGCCGCTGGCCGGCAGCGCCGCGCCCATGGCGCTGACGATCAGCGCATGGCCCTCGTGCTGCACGGCGCCGCGGCCGCGGGCGAGCATCGCGCCCTGCCCCTTGCCATGCTGGAGAAAGGCCTCGTGCAGCGTGGAAACGGCATCGGGCAGGGTCAGGGTGGCGCGGACTTTCGCTTCGGTGATCAGGTGCATTCCGCCACTTTATCGGGCCATCGCCGGGGCCGTCATAACTTCTTGTTGACTTGTGAAACACCGGCGGAATGGGGCTTCCCGGCGTGCGCATTCCCTGGGGTTATGCCAGCCGCACAAGCATTCATTGCCGGTAACGCAACAGATACGTCACATCCCTATGGCGCCGAATTCACCGACTGCTGATCATGACCGCGAAGCTACGCAAAGTTGTCTGTCGAACCTGATGGTTACTTCAGATACCTGCATCGCACACGAAACATCGTCGTTGAAGGAGAACTCCGTGAAACTGAACAAACTGGCTCGCAGCCTGGCGCTCGTCGGCCTCGGCTCGCAACTGATCGTCGGCGCCTTCGCGCAGACGACCGACACGCAGCCCCAGAAGATCGAGCGCGTCGAGGTGACGGGTTCGTCCATCAAGCGCGTGAAGGACGAAGGCGCGCTGCCGCTGCAGACCATCAGCGCGGACCAGATCCGCAACATGGGCATCACCTCCACCGAGGACCTGCTGCGCTCGCTGGGCGCCAACGCGGCCACGGCCAATAGCGCGGTGTCCAGCAACACGGTGTTCAGCACCGAAGGCGACCGCCTGGGCGGCGGCGGCAACTACGCCAACCTGCGCGGCCTGGGCCCCACCGGCACGCTGGTGCTGCTGGACGGCCGCCGCCTGGCCAACCAGGGCCAGTCGGGCAGCTCGGTCGACCTGAACGCGATCCCCTTCGACATGATCGAGCGCGTCGAAGTGCTGAAGGACGGCGCCTCCGCCATCTACGGCACCGACGCGATCGGCGGCGTGATCAACTTCATCCTGAAGAAGAACTACACCGGCCTGAACCTCGCCACGACCATCTCCGTGCCGACGATCAACAGCGCCGGCATGCGCCGCAAGTTCACCGTCGGCGGCGGCTACGGAAGCCTGGACAAGGAAGGCTTCAACATCATGGGGAGCCTGAGCGGGGACAACAACGGCATCCTGCGCGGCATCGACCGCAGCTGGGCCACCGGCTACAACCCGAGCGCCTTCGCGGTGCCCGACACCACCAGCTCGCCCGGCTACGCCAACATCATCGGCGGCGCCAACACCGCCCTGCCCACCACCGGCACGACCGTCAACGGCGGCGGCGCCACCAAGTACACGGTGCTCAACGGCATGGCGCTCAGCGGCGTGGGCTGCAACAGCGTGCCCTTCGGCGTGGGCCAGGTGCCCAACATCAGCATCATCCCGGGCCTGGGCTACAACGCCGCCAACAGCACCTACCGCTGCGGCACCGACTACGCCCGCCAGTTCATGATGCAGGCGCCGATGAAGGACGTGAACGGCGTCCTGCGCGGCACCGTGGCGCTGGGCAATGACGCCACCGCCTTCGCCGAGTTCGTCGGCTCGCGCATCGAGATCCACGGCGAATACACGCCCTACCAGTTCTCGACCACCAGCGCGCCGAGCACCTTCACCGCCACCACCATTCCGACGCTGGCCGCCGCCTACCAGGCGATGGGCCTGGCCCTGCCGAGCGCGACGAACAACAACGCCGTCGCCAACTACCCGGTCAACGGCCCCTACTACCAGAACCTGCTGGCCCAGTACGGCGCCGCCCAGTTCGACCCGACCAAGCCGATCGCCTACCGCCTGCGGATGAACGACTGGGGCTACCGCGAGGTCAACAACGTCTCGATCAACAAGCGCTTCACCTTCGGCGTGGACGGCTCCTGGCGCGACTTCGACTACAAGGCCTCGGTGACCCACGGCGAGGCCGAGGGCCACACCGACATGCTGAACGGCTTCGCGGATGCCAACAAGCTGGTCGCCCTGCTGGCCAGCGGCATCTACAACCCCTTCCTGATGCCGGGCCAGCAGCAGAGCGCCGCGGCCCAGGCCGCCGTCGCCGACACCCAGGTGCACGGCTCGATCCAGGGCGGCAAGACCAAGGTCGACACGCTGCTCGCGTCGGTCTCGGGCAAGGCCTTCAACCTGCCGGCCGGCGAGGCCGACTTCGCCCTCGGCGGCGAGTTCCGCCGCGAGGCCTACGGTTTCTCGGGCACCCAGGGCGTCAACTGCATCAGCAGCTTCACCCAGGCCAGCCTGAACCTGACCAACCCGGTGATGGGCTGCTCGGGCAACAGCGCGGCGCCGGATTCCTCCCGCAAGGTCGGCGCCGTCTACGCCGAACTGATCGCGCCGATCTTCAAGTCGCTGGAAGTGCAGCTGGCCGTCCGCTACGACAAGTACCAGCAGATCGGCAGCACGACCAACCCGAAGCTGGCCTTCAAGTTCACCCCGATCAAGGACCTGCTGTTCCGCGGCTCCGCCAGCACCGGCTTCCGCGCCCCGACCGCGCAGCAGCTGAACCTGGGCACGGTGCAGCTGGCCTCCTCGGGCTCCAGCTCCTTCGCCGACCCGCTGAAGTGCCCGGATCCGGCCGGCGCCGGCTCCGCGGGCAACCCGGCCTGCCAGATCACCAGCGCGGTGGTGCTGTCTGGCGGCAACCCGAACCTGAAGCCCGAGAAGTCGCGCCAGGGCTCGCTGGGCGTGGTGTTCTCGCCGGTCGAGAACATGACGGCATCGGTGGACTACTGGCAGATCCACATGTCTGACCGGATCCACAACCTGACCTACACGCAGGAACTGCAGAACTACAACCTGTTCGCCAACAACTTCATCCGCGACGCTCAGGGCAACCTGCTGGCCATCCAGGCCGGCTGGATCAACGCCGGCTCCTCGGACACCAAGGGCCTGGACTTCCAGATCACCCACAACGCCAAGCTGTTCGGCGGCAAGCTGGCCACCACGGCCACCGCCACCAAGATGATCAGCGCCAAGGAAGCGCTGCTGGAAGGCCAGCCGATGATCCAGTACGTGGACCAATGGACCACCGGCACGCTGTACCAGAAGTGGAAGGCCAACGTGGCCTCGACGCTGACCCTGGGCGACTGGGCGACGACGCTGTTCGTCAACTACTCGGCCGGCTACAACGACGAGGACCGCACGCCGTATGTGGGCAGCAACCCGGCCGGCACGCCGGTCACCCGCCGCATCGCCAGCTACACGACCTTCAACCTGTCGACCACCTGGACTGGCGCGGTCAAGGGCCTGGGCCTGACGGTGGGCCTGATCAACGTGGCCGACAAGAAGCCGCCGTTCACCTGGCACGATCCGGACTTCGTGATCGGCGCCGGCTACGACCCGCGCGTGTCAGACCCGCGCGGCCGCACGCTGACGGTGAGCGCGAAGTACCAGTTCTGATACGTCCTCTTTCTCGAGAAATGAAAGATAAACCCGCCGGTGCAAGCCGGCGGGTTTTTACTTGGAGCGATGGCTCAACGCTGCGTCGCGGCAGCAGGTGCCTGCGCGGTCGCCGTGGCCGGCTCGCCGCCATGCTGGCGCACCAGCTCCGCGTAGCGCGGCGAGGCGCGCAGCTCGCGGTAGCGGCGCAGGGCCACCTGGTACTCGGGCGTGAAATTGCTGATGACCGGGCCGTCGTTCAGCCGGGACAGGCCGGATTCGCGGTACAGGTCCAGGTCGGCCAGGACCTCGGCGCGGGTCAGCGCCGGAGCCTCGGGTAGCGCCTGGGCCGCGGCGCCCAGCGTGGCGGCGAGCAGCGTGGAGGCGATGAGGAAGTGATGGGTCTTCATGAGCGTGTCCTTTGATGCAGCGCGTCTATCGAATATGACGTTTGTCATATTCAGGCAGGCGGGGTCGCGTCGATGCGCCAGGGGTGCGGTCCCGCCATGGTTTTCTCTTCAGCTGCTCCAGCCGCCGCCCAGCGCGCGGAAGGCGGCCACCGCGGCGCGCGCCCGGTCGGCCTGCAGCCGGGCCAGCTGGTCGTTCGCGGCCAGCAGCAGGCGGTCCTCCTGCAGCACCTCGATCAGGCTCAGCGCGCCGCCGCGGTAGGCGTCGGCCGCCGCGTCGCGGGCGCTGCGGTGGGCATCGACCTCCTGCACCAGCTCCGTCTGTTGCGCCTCCAGATTGGCCAGCAGCACCAGCGCGTTCTCCACCTCCTCGGTGGCGCCCAGCATGCGCTGGCGCAGCGCGGCCAGCGCCTCGGCGCGGGCGCCGCGGGCCTGCGCCACTTCAGCGTCCACGCGGCCGAAGTCGAACAGGCGCCAGCGCAGGCCCAGCAGCGCCTGCGGCTGGAAGGCCGCGGCGCTGAACAGCGCGCCGTGCAGGCTCTGGCCGCCCAGCAGCGCACCGAGCGTCAGGTGCGGGTAGAACTCGTCCCGGGCGACGCCGATGCGGGCCTGTGTCGCGGCCACGCGGGCCTCGGCGGCGATGACGTCGGGCCGGCGGGCGGGCAGCTGGGCGGGCGTGATGTCGGCGGGCAGCGCCGGGATCTCGGCGACTGCCGCCGGCGCCGCGGCCTGCAGGCTCGCCGCGCCGAAGCCGGCCTGCTGGC
>NZ_LYVQ01000110.1 GCF_001984095.1 Pelomonas sp. KK5 | reverse complement strand
ACCCTCTACGAACAAGACCAGATGATCGAACGTCCCGACGCGTTCCTGATGCGGATCGCCCTGAACTTGTCGATCGACGCCCACCGGGCGGTCGCGAGCCGCGGCGATGAGGTGTGTGTCGAAGACGTGGTCGTCATCGACTGCTCGCCCTCCACGGAGGCGGTCGTCCTGGCGAGGGAACGCACGGCCCGCCTGAGCGTCTGCATCGGGCGACTGACCCCCAAGGCGCGCGACATCTTCCTGTCCTACCGCCTCGAAGGCATGACCTACCGCGAGATTGCCCAGCGCCACGGCCTGACCATCTCCACGGTCGAGAAGCACGTCGCCAGGGCCACCATGCAACTCGCAGCATGGATGGAGGAGTGGTAGGCCCTGCCAAGCGCCTGCCCGTTGCCAGTGCCGACCGTCCGCCGCGCCACGGCGAGGTCACGCAAAGTATTGTGAACCTTGCCAACTTGATCGGGACTCCGCGGGATGCGGATCGACGTCCTGGGATCTGCCCGGACGAGAAGGCCGCCTAAGGGGCTCATCCGGGCGGTCTTTCTCATCGGGATTCGCTGGAGCACGATCGCTCCATGCGTCCCGCCGTCAACAGCCACCCGTCCCGCCAGATGCCCCTCCAGGGCATTCCAGCGGGTCCAGGTTCGCGTGGCCCGGCGCGAGAGAGGCGAGGGCAGGGGGGTGCCCGCGAGCGCGTCTCGGTCGATCTGCGCGGCTTGGCGCCGCGACTCAATGCGTATGCAGTCGCTCACGGGAGATCGCCCACCGCGGTGATCCGCCTGGCGCTCGCGCAGATGCTTGATTCCGAATCGGCCGACGACGGTCAAGACGCGGGCAGCGTGCAAATGTTTGCCGCCAAGACCGCCAAGACCGCCAAGGTCACGCTGCGCATCTCCGCGGGCCACGCAGCGTGCCTGGCACGCCGCGCCCGTGCATCCGAGATGTCGCAGGGCAGCTACGTCAGTGCGTTGCTCGACGGCGAGCCCCCGGCACCTCTGCCGGCGAACCATGATGCCGCCATCCAGGCGCTGATGGGCTCGACGGATCACCTCGCCGTGCTGAGCGTGGATCTGAACGGCTTTGTCCGCTTGGTCGGTAAGGTTCCGAACCCCGAGCTGCAGCGCTATCGCGCCAGCGTCGTGTCGGTCGTCGAGGACCTACGGAAGCATCTCGCTCTGGCTTCGGCGTTGATGGCGGAAATCCGAGCCGTGAGACGGGGTCGCCGATGATCGGGCCCAGCGTCGACGGCGTGCTGGTCACGTGGGGTGAGCGACTGTTCTACCCCTCGAACCGGATCGTCAGATCGCCGCCCACCCCGCGCCTGGACACGCTGTTGCGACGCAAGGCCACCGTCATCCGCAGGCGCATCGAGGCGACCGTGCGCCGTGCGCCGCAGGTCATGGTCAAGGTGACCGGCGGCGGCCGCGGCATGGGCGCGATCGCGGCTCACTTCCGCTACATCAGCAAGAGCGGCCGATTGGCGATCGAGGACGACCGTGGCGTCACCCGCACCGGGAAGGACGCATTGCATGACCTGGTCGACCAGTGGCGCTATGGCGGCTCGTTCATCGACGAGGTCAGCCCCCGGAGGGAAGCGTTCAATCTGACGCTGTCGATGCCAGCGGGCGCCAACGCCGGTCTGCTGAAGATGGCGGTGCGGGAGTTCGCCCAGGCGGAACTGGCCGGGCACCGATATGTGATGGTCCTGCACGAGCACCAGGCCAACCCCCATGTGCACCTGAGCGTCAGGGCGGAGTCCGCCACAGGGAAGCGCCTGAACCCGCGCAAGACGGACCTGCACCGCTGGCGCGAGACCTTCGCCGAGAAGCTGCGCGGCTGGGGCATCGAGGCCGAGGCGACGCGCCAGGCGTCCCGGGGAGAGCTTCGCCGTTACGAACCGCTCTGGCGCATCAAGGCACGGGAGGAAGGACGCCTGCGGCAGACCGAAGTTCCCAGCGAGCGCGGCAGGAAGTCTCTCGACAGCCGGACCGAGGCTGCAAGGAGCTGGGCGCACATTACCCAGGCGCTCGCTGCCTCCGATGCCCCGGACGATAGGAAGCTAGCGCAGCGAGTCGCCCGCTTCCTTCGAGAGACTCCGCTTGTGCGGCAGCATGCCCGAGAAATCATGCCGGGTGCACGATCTGCCGCTTCGCCACTTCGTCCGACACTCATGGTCGCGGTCGAACGCGTTCGGGCGGAGCCCGACATTAGACGGTGAGTCGCCACCGCGGCAGGCCGCCTCCATTGAGTCTAGGAAGATTGCTTAAAGATGGCCGCCGACTTCAGTGAATGCATCGAAGGCAATATATGGGAATGAAGTCGGCGGAAATTGATCGTCGGCTTATGGCGCGACAGAGTACTGAATGTCCGCAGTGGTAGGAATGACCAGATCAAATGACTCAAGTGCCGACTCAGACTCCTGGATGCATTTCTGTAGTATCTCAACCCCTTTGGCTCGTTTGGCACTTAGCGGTGTGCGGGAGGCTAGTGAGTAAACGGAAAATTCAATTGGCCAGAGTTCGTGCATCGAATTACTTTCGAACTTAATTTTTTCTTCTTTTGTTACCAACACCGCAGCCAGTTCGTTATTGTAGGCTGATTGGAGTAGGTCCGTCGTCTCCTTTGGCATTAGCGGTGTACCAGATATATCCCGCGGGGGCGGGTACTTGTTGGATATGCCGACTGTCCGACCATTGGTAAATGTGTGCCTAGTGCTGTCGACTACTGATGATGAATTGTTTATCATCAAATAGTATTTCCGATACAGCAGGTATTTCACTTGGGAAACGCCTGATGACATCGGAGTCCCTCTGCTGACTATGAAAAGAGTGTCAATGGGATATGAGTCGTACTTTGGTCTCTGTGACGAGATCATTTCCGAAGACATCATGCTGCGCCTCGAGATGCATTGTCGGATCTGATTCCAAAATGGTTCCGTTGAATCGATCACTACGGATACGTTCTGTGCGTAGTTTCCCGCAACTTCGCTTCGAGCCGTGTCGGTGGATGTCAAGGTCGGTGATGCGCCGGGTTCTCGCAGCGAGCCTAGCATGTCCCCAGGGGGCACAGTCGATGAGGCAACATTCTCCGGAGAAGGCGCTGCAGAACCGACTGACTGCTGGCTCGGTGCTAATGGCTGACTTTCTCGTTGGACCTCATCGCCAAGACCGCGGATAGCCGAGTCGGTAAGTTTTACTAGCTCATCAGAAGAATTGGCGAAATTTGCTTTTCCATGTAGGCTACTAACCATCTTCGTTAGTGAGCGCCGTTGCACATCATTAAGTGCAACTCCGATTACGCGCAGATCTACGGCGATCCCCGTGTCCGTAATTCTTCGCTGGAGTTCTGCTATTGCATCCTCGAATTGAATGCACTCGTCGATTCCACCAGTAATAACCACGATTCTGCGAGTCTTCTCTTTGAAGCGGGCTTGATCGTTGAAGTCGGTAGTGGAATCGGCTATGGCCCGAACAATGTTACGTTTTCCATGAAATTTTGTCTGTTCGATGGCTTTGGCAATCAACTCTCTGTTGTCCATACCAATGGGAACTAGCAAATGACTTCCGTCATCGCAGGAGCCGCCAAAGGATCTGAGTCCAAGATTATCCTTGTCTGATAGCTTGTGAAGCGTGTCGGCGATTCCAAGCTTCAGAATATCTCCCTTTGTGCTGTCACGCAAACCACCGAGTGATTCTGAAGATGCATCATATAGGATCACAACATTTACTAGAGCGCTAGGAGGATCTCTCTTTACCAGATTGACCAATGTAAAGAATGCGACTCCAGCAGTAAGGATGGCGGCGGCCAACTTGAGGATTGCCGAGGTCTTCTTGTACCAAGGCAGCTCCTCAAGCTCCCTTTTCCCTTGCTTTGGCTGTGTTTTGACCGATTTCACGAGACCTCGCTACTAGGTTCCTCGCAACTTTCCACGCAATCATGGGAGAACACAAGGGCTCGGTTTCGCGGATGTACTTAGATCGACGAATAGTGAGCGTGCGACAAGAGGTGAGACGCGGGCGGGGATCAACGAAGCAAGTTGGATGACGCCACTGGACGTCATCTTGGTCGTCGCCGATGCGGCAGCTGGCGATCGGCGAGAGTGAAGCCAGCCCCGTCCAGGATGGTTACTGTTTGGTCCGCATTCCGTTCGCCGCCCCGCAAACCAGAGACGCCGCAGGACCATATCGGACGGATGGTCCGGATTTGATTCGGTCTTGTGTCACAGCTCGCTGCGGATCCCGGACATCGGTGCCAATGACCATGGAATCATTGGCGGTGAAGACACTATTCCCAGTTTGACCCATCAAGTAGGACCAGAATGAGCGAGTGCAGGATAGGCAACCTGCCGGCATCTGGATGCACCGGATCACCGGGACCTGCTATTGCTATTGCTGTTGCTGTTGCTGTTCTCTGATGGCGGCTATTGATTCACTGTATTTTTTGACGCAGTGCTCAAACTGCCTGTTGGGGGGGCTGTGGCTTGCAGACTTCCGGTAGCTCAGCCACGATCCTCTTCGCGACTGGCGTTACGGAAACCTGTGAGGCTGGGCGTTCAGTCAGCGATAGAGAACCAGCGCCTGCGACCTCTTCAGGTGTTAGGCGTAAAGGCTCGTTTAGCTTGACCACCTCTTTCGACTGAGCAATGGCTTCGGACCCTGTTCCATGTTTCGATTTTGCCCAAGCACGCAATGCACAAACTACGGCGTTCTTCCACGCTTCGTTCTCGGGATTTGTCGTCCATGTAGACAAGTCGACGAGGGGAACCTGAAGTGATTCGAAGATATCCGCTATGAATGACGAGCACGTATGTCCATCGGAATCAGCCGGCGGGTTGTATTCGCCGTCAGTCTTGAATGTTCCGACGTTGCATAGGAGGTTGAGTCCGTAGTTGACGGACTTCTGATTAACAACGAAGTGAGTGGAGGAGAGTCCATGAAGCAGCGCCACGATTTGCGAAGAGAGATCCACGGGCAGAGAAACTACCCTCGCGGCCCAGTTCTCGCCAGGATAGTCGCCAACCTTCAAATGACGATGGAACGCGAGATGGACAAGCCTCGGTGCTTTGTCGGGACCGTTGCCAAACGCAATGCCTAGGTGATACCCAAACATTCCGTAAGTAATGGTGATAGCGACATCTTCTGGTCCAACGGCTACCGATGCTGCACCCTCGTAGAGCATCAATTCACCCGTTCAGGAGACCATACAATGCCTCTTCCACGTTGGCGCCGTCTCGCAGTAGGGCAACTTTCGCTACCTCTAGGGCTTTTTTCCATCCGGGCATTTCTGAACGCCTAGTGTAAGTCGCCCGCAAGACGACAGCCAAGTGGCGGCCGTTCACCAAAGGCGCACGCAAATCCGAAAGGTCAACAGCCTTGGCACCTCCGTTGAGCAGCTCGGACATGAGCGATTTCACCGTGGCGGTAAGGTCGATCGCTTTGCCAGGAAGCTCGCTGTTCATAACGCGTCTCTTCCATTCTGGAGCCCCCATCGCCGCGAGCAGAGTTTGCGAATCGCTCGGAAAGAGCACTTGCGATAGCAGCGTGCCGCCTTCCGAATATTGAAGCGCATAACGGTTGTAGGCCATCTCGTCGTAGGACTGAATGTGACCACAACCGCCGAAACTAGAAAAGCTCGACTGGCGACGACTGATCGTCGGAGCCGCAGGACATGCATGCATTATTTTTCTCCCTCTGCTCTCATTAGGTGGGCTATCGGTTTGATCATCACGCGAAAGATGTCGTCGATGATCTCGTGAGCGCGAACAAACGATTCCATGATTTGATCTGTGCTGACTTCCGCATTGGGGAAGAATGTAACCGCTGTATCGAGCAGCACAGCCGGGGTTCCGTTGGCGATGCCATCGCCCACGCTCATTGCAAGCAGTCCACCATCTGTCAATGGAATATGGAACTGTGAATAGGGCTTGCATGCACCATCTTTGGCCATGTAGTCCAACGAAATCTTCGGCGCCTGAAGCTCAAATCCGAGTTCCTTGATGAAAGCTGTACTTTCTAGTCCATGGAGGTGATAGGCGGTGAAAGCGTCGAGATAGCGAAGCGTGATTGAGGCAACGGGAGCGACATCGGTTACCGCGTTGCGTGCGCTGACCAAAGCTTCCAGGCCTGAACGCACCACGGGCGAGAACATTTCCCAGTTCTTATATGGCGGTGTTGCGTTTGCAGAGAAGACACCTAAACCAGCCTGATAGAGCGAAGGGCCAATCGTTGCCTTGGCGTTGTTAGCTCTGATCAGTGGTTGATGCAGGAGCGCAGGCAGCTCCTGAGGATAGAGGCGCAGTTGCTCCGTGTATTCGAGGCTCGCGACTGACCTTGAGAAAGCGTCGACAAATGCGGAAAACTCCTGCAGGTTCTGGGGAACCATCCTCGGCACGCCAGCTACCATGGCCTGAGGGACCCATGGCGGCACCCACTTAACCTCGGCAATTAGTTCAAGAAGCGGCGCGTTCTGGAGGGTTTGGCTCATAAAATGGGGTCTAGCCTTCGATCAATCTACGTCGGCGCATGGTCCGTGGCAATAGCCACCGTCAAGCTCGACTTCGGCTGGCGAACGTCTGGCACACGTGCGTGAGGGACTTTCTGGGCGTCGCTAGGCATATTGGAGATTGTGGCTGAGAAGGTGGGCAGGGTTGCCCCTGGGTAAAAATTTCCGGCCCGAACATGAGGCGGGTGTCAAGCCGTCCCGTTACTTTGCTCGGCCTGGCAGAATGACGCGCTTGCGATTGGGTGCTTGGGCGCCAATCTGGTCGCGTTGACATAGACAGATGCAAACAAAAAGAGAAGCGATACCGGTGATCGATCTGTTCGCCGGGCCGGGAGGGCTGTGCGAAGGGTTTTCGTCCGTCGTCGATGGGAACGGCGCGCGGCGCTTCGCCGTCAAGGTCTCGATCGAGAAGGACCCGATCGCCCATCGAACCCTGCTGCTTCGTTCGATCTTCCGGAAGTTCCCCAAGGGCAAGGTTCCGAGCTGCTACTACGACTACGTCCGCGGCAGAATTAGTCGCGAGCAGTTCCTGGCTCACCCCGCCATCAAGGACGCCGCGGAGCATGCGGCCAAGGAAGCTAGGTGTGCTGAGCTCGGCGTGACTCCACCCAAGGAAGTCGATGACTGGATCCGCGAGGCCCTGGGCGGTCAGACCGATTGGGTGCTCATCGGAGGCCCGCCATGCCAAGCTTACTCGCTTGCTGGACGTTCGCGCCTTCGCGGCAAGGACGTTGAGAAGTTCGAGGCGGACGCTAAGCACTTCCTCTACACAGAATACCTTCGAATCATTCAGGAGTTCGCCCCGGCCGTCTTCGTGATGGAGAACGTCAAGGGCATGCTCAACTCGACGAACTCGGGCAAGCGCATCTTCGAGCAGATCCTTGCTGACCTCAAGGCTCCGCGGGACCACTTGAGCTATGAGGTCCGGTCGTTCGTGGTCCACAAGGCAGACGGCGAGCTTGAGCCCATTGACTATGTGATCGAGGCCGACGATCACGGTATTCCGCAAAGCCGCCATCGAGTGATCCTCTTCGGCATTCGCTCGGATGTTGCTGCGGCGACCAAGGCGCTCAAGGAGCGTCCCGAGTCGTTCCTGCTCCGCAAGCTGACGAAGAAGGTGGGAGTAAGCGCCGCCTTGGCTGGTCTGCCGGAGCTTCGGAGCCGCCTGTCCAAAGAGCCAGACTCAAAGGAGGCATGGATCGGGGCGGTCCGCGAGTCGCCCAAGGCGCTCACAGGGTGGCGTCTTTCGGTGCGCAAAGACATCGAAGAGGCAATGGAGAAGTTCATCAAGAAGGCCGAGAGACAAACAACATTTGGCGCTCCGTTTGTGGAGGCCGTCGTCGCCCCGGGCGGCTACATGCCGCAAAACTTGCAGGACTGGTACCTCGATCCGAAGCTCGGCGGCGTGTTGCACCACGAGACGCGGAGCCACATGCGCTCGGACCTGCACCGCTATATGTTCGCCTCCTGCTTTGCGGCGACGCAGAAATACGCCCCTGACCTGCGCAACTTCCCGCCGAAGCTTCTGCCTGACCATGTGAATGTGGACGAGGAAACGATTCCCTTCAAGGACCGTTTCCGAGTCCAGATGGGCAAGCATCCGTCGTCGACGGTGGTGGCGCACATCAAGAAGGATGGGCATTACTACATCCACCCGGACCCAGGTCAGTGCCGCAGCTTGACCGCGCGCGAGGCAGCCCGCTTGCAGACCTTCCCCGACAACTACTTCTTCGAGGGAAATCGCACAGAGCAATACGGCCAGATCGGCAACGCCGTCCCACCGCTGCTGGCCAAGCAGATCGGCGAAATCATTCTGGACTTCATGACTTCCCCACGGCGGCGCTGATCTCGCCGACCTGTTCATCGCCATCGACCCAGTGCCTTAGGACCTGGGGTAGTTTCGCGACGGCGTCCAGATCCCGAGTCGAGCATTCCCAGACATAGAGCACCCGCCAGCCTATTTCCCTTAGCTTGTCCGCAGCGCGTTGATCACGATCGACATTGGCTTGCAGCTTGGCGGACCAGAACTCCGTTCGCGTGGAAGGCGTCTTGGCGTATTTGCATCCTTGGTGCGCATGCCAGAAGCAGCCGTGGACGAAGATGGCCACGCGGCGACCCTGCATGACGATGTCGGGTGAACCGGGCAGGTCTTTGCGGTGTAGCCGAAAGCGGTAGCCCGACGCGAAGAGCGCCCGGCGCACGATCAGCTCGGGATTGGTGTCCTTGCTTCGGATGCCGGACATCATCCGGCTTCGGACAGTGGCAGGCACGACATCGACCATGGCTCGCGCGGCCTCAGGCCGCCTTCACTTCAGGAATGATGGCGGCGGGCGTGGAGTAAGAGGTGCCAAGCACCGCCGCCTTGCACTCTGGCTTCTTGGCCCACTCGGACACCATCTTGCCGTGGGCGCTCTCGCGCAACGCGTCGTTGACCTCCCTGGACCATGTCGCCAACTGGCCCAGCAGCTCGGGCGACAATGCTTGGTTGTTCCAAATCCGCTCGAGGTCGATCCTGTCGCCCAGCTCTTGAGCCAGCAACGAAACGGTGTATGTGGCCACGTTGACCTGGAATGCGCTGAACATGGGCCGCATCAGCTTATGGGCGTCGCGGTAGATTTTGGCCTTCGCCATCATCGCCTTGAAGTCAGACACCTTTGGCTCCGGGATGTCTTGCCCGTAGGTGGCCGTCAGTTCAGCCATGAACTTGTCGAAATTCTTCTGCGTGCCCAAGCTGACCACGTCAGGCTTGACATCCCAGGTGTTGAGGTAGCGTGCCAAGTCCGTTTTGGTGACGCGCCGTGCTGGCGGGATCGACTCTTTGAGGGCCTTGAGCTTGGCGGGCGTGTTGCCGGACAGCGAGAGAAGCGTGTTGTAGCTTCCGGCCGCGCGTTCGTAGAACCATTGACTCACGCCATCAGGGCAATAAACGGTGCGCGACAGTTTCTCGATGGCGACGTGGTAGGGCTTGTTGGCCGATAAGTCCGACTGCTTGACCGCGTTCTGGCTGTTCGCGTATCGGGAGATGTCGGAGATCAGAGTCTCCTCCTGGGCGGGATCCTGGGTCCGCATCACGATGATCTTGGCCGGGACGAACACTCGGCTCAGGTCGGTCTCGGGAAACTTGCGCTTGGTGAAGAAGATCGATGCCGTGGTCTGGCCGCCATTGACGATTTGCAGGCCTTGGAGAAGCGAGATGCTGTCGCTGCCGCTGGCCGATTTGGCCAGCGCGATTTGGTCGGCGACGACCACGATGCCGTTGTTGTAGGCCATGAAGCGCCCAGGATCGTGTCGCAGCGTGTCTTGGATGCCCGCGTTGACGCCTTTGCCCTTCACGCTCAGAAAGGAGCGGACGTTGGCTTCGAGCAGGCGCGAGTCGAACTTTGCATACAACGTCTGCAAGGCGATGGCGGGGATGGCCGCCAAGGCATAGTCGTAGTCCTCGCCGTCGCCACCTGGGACGAACACGCAAGGCAGCGGTGCGCCGCAGATCTCATTGAAGTTGACGATCAGCTCGTCGCGCGGCTTGCCCTCGGACACTTGCCGGTAAAGCCGCTCGGTGTCCATGACTTCCAGGCGCACTATCTTTCCATTGATCTCGCGCGGCTTGAAGCTCTTGGTCTTCGTGACCTTGTCGGTCAGGACGAACACCCGAATCTGATCCAGGCCATCGTAGATTTGCTGGAGCTTGACGGCCAGCTCGCGCTCATCGCTCGAATCCTCAAGCTTGGCGGCCATGGTGCCGTTGGCGCACAGGGTCAAAAAACGCAGGCACTGTTCCACGGCCGTCTTGGTGTCGGTCTCGGAACTGAATGCGATCTCTCTGACACCCTCATACAAGCTGATGAACAAGTCGAGCTGGTCCTCGTCCTCTGAGATGGAGTAGCCGCTCAGTCGCAAGATCGCATTGCCAGCCCGACCCTTGTAGTGGCAGACCACAGGGTCGTTATAAGTCATGCCGGCATCGGCTAGGTGGTTCATGACGATGTCCGAGAAGACATACTCCTCGATAGGCATCTCATCGCTAACTTGCGATTTGATGTCGTCTTGCAGCTCGTTCAGAAATTCCAGGATTGCTTCGCTCATAAGGCCCCAAGTTTTTTCAATGCCAAGTCGATGCCGATGCCTGCGCCGAGTGTCTGCTCCAACTCCACGCTGTATTTCGCCTCCGTCACCCCGAGCGGCACTGTCCCAGGGGTGAGCCTGGGGAAGCCCGCCACCACCTCGGCGAGTCGCGTCCCGGCGTCGCTGAACTTGCGCGGGTATTTGTCGGCATGTGCGTCGAAGTAGCCGGCGGCGATGATCTTGTCGGAGAACATGCGCGCGGCGTCCGGATTGCCGGTGACCTGCGCGCGCACCGATTCGACCCATTGCGGCAGGCTCAGGCCCGCGGCGCTTTGGGCCAGGCGCGCGCCGGCTAGGAAGAGCGGCTGAAGCGTCGAGTCGTCGAGCTGGGCCAGCGAGCCAATTTGCGCAGGGAAACCTATGGGCGAGATGGTGGACTTGACCTCAATCGCGCCGGTGCCCAGCTCGAAGTCCTGGTTGGCGTCTTGCGGCCCTACCCAGGCATTCATGGCCACATCCGGTGCGACCCCGGCCGCGACGATGGCCAACAGCACCGCGAGCTCGCCGACCAAGCCGATCTCCTTCTCGGGCGATAAGACTTGCGCGCCCTTGCGCATGAACTCCTGCCAAGCCCGCACGCGGGCGAGGAAGGCCCGCGCGAGGCGCGCGGGGTCCGAGGTGCCCTCGGATTCCACTGCCGCCACGACATCGCTGGCCATCGCCAAAAAGAGCTCCACGCCGCCGCTGAGCTTGCGCGTGAGCGCTAGCCAGGCTTTACCGTCGCCTAGATCGACGCGCTCGACCGCGAACCCTTGGCCTTCGGGCAGCTTCTCGGCGGCCGGGATCGACAGGCCCGCGAAGCCGGCGAGGATGGCCTCCTCGTCATCGGGGCTGCGCCGCGCGGCCAAGAGCGAGCAGCCTGGCGGGGACACGATCGGGATCGAGCTCCACCCCGCCGACGCGGACGACCCGGCCAGCGAGGCCCAGGCCATGACGATCTCCTCATTCGGAAGCGCCATAGTCCTGCTCCCATTGGTTCCAGATCAGGTGATCGACCTTGTATTCGACCTTGACGCCCGACTCGCTCGCCGGGAAGCTCACGCCAAAGCCGATGATCGGATCCGTTCGGGTCTTGAAGACATCCTTGCCGGCTTGCTTCGGGTCCAGGGCATAGACGAGCAGCAGCCCGCGCTCCGGGGCCGCGGGGACCCCGTCCGCGCCTTTGCCGCGCACGCGGCGGATGGCCGGCCCGTTGGGCAGCTCCGGCTCCTTCTGGACCACGCCCTTTTCCTGCTTGGTGGGGTCCGGCTTCCACGCCTTCTTGGTGGCGGCCAGCGCCGCCGCCCAGGCCGGCTCGTCGAGGTCGATCGCCTCGTCGCGCGGAGACAGCAGCCGCCCGATCGAATATCGGTCCTCGAAGGCGGGGTTAGCCGAGCGCTGGAGCGTCCCGTCGATGGTCCAGCCGCCTTCGAAGGTATAACGCGATCCGCGCCCGCCCGCGATAACGGCCACCGTCCAGCTCGTGAGCTCATTGGACTTGGCCATCGTGGTGCGAACGAATTCCGCCAACAGCTTGCTGACGACCTTGTGGGCCTTAGGATGCGACACGAACGCCTCGAAAAAGTCGGCCACGCTGTCGCCGGGGACGTTGTTCCACAAAAAGCCGCTGAACTCCTGGTCCATGCCCGCGCGCTTCCTGGCGATGGGGCTCGACTCCGCCGGCTTGCCCAGCGAGCCGATGAGCTTGTTGGCCGCCGCGAGGTTCCGGTCGAGCCGGGCGTCGTCCTTGAAGAAGGCGATGGTCTCCAGCAACTCGCCGGAGAAGGACAGGTAGAGGCTCTTGGCCGCGCGCATCTTCAAAGGAGAAGTAACCAGCAGCACCGGATGCGACTGGACCTTGAGCCCGTATTCCTTGGGCGTCGCGCCGCTTTCCGCCATTGCGTCGAACTCCGTCCGAAGTTCCTCGGAGGCGTCGGCGATGTGCCCGAACCATTCGACCAAGTCCTCGGTGGTGTAGAGCCGGCAGAGGTCCACGTAGCCGGGGCGGTAGCCGAACCAGCGCCCCATCTGCATCAGCGTGTCATACATCTTGGTCGTGCGCACGAAGTAGCTGGTGCTCAGGCCCTCAAGCGTCAGGCCTCGCGCGAGCTTGTCGCCGCCGATGGCGATCACCTTCAAGCCATGCTCCTGCTGCTCCGAGTAGTCCAGGGCGTCCTTGGCCGTCCCGTTGATGGTCTTGACCTTGATGTCCGCCACCGCCTCGGGCAGCGCGGCCAGGATGGCGGGCCAATCGGGCACCGCGAGATTCTCGCCAGGCTCCTCGACGAGAGTCGCGACATCGGAGCACGTGGGGACGAAGTCCTCCTCCCACAGCTTCTTCAAGTCCGCTTCGAGCGCCTCGTGATCGATGCGCCGAGCCAGCCGCTGGGTCATCGCCATGACGTATTCATCGACCTGCCGGACTACCTGCTTTTGGACCTTGGTGAATCGCGTCACGTGGATGAGCATGGATGCGTGCTCCTTGCTTTGGCCTCGCAAGATCCGCGCGGCGCAAGCCAACGCGAAAGAATGGATGGCCTCTTTGAGCGAGGGCGGAAGGATGTCCTGGCCCTTGAAGGTCGGGGTGTGGTCCTTGTTGTGCTTGGGCGGCATCCAGCCGCTGGGCTCGTCGCCATTGACATAGTCGGCCACGTCGCGCATCAGCGGCAGACCGCCGACGCGGCCCTCGGGGCCGAGCAGGCCGAACACGCGCGCGGGGCCGACGTAGTTCGACGGGGCGGCCAGATTGACGATGAACGACTGCGGGAAAAGGTCGGGGCCTTCGTCAGTGGTCTCGTTCCTGCGGTGGATGAAGATGTTGGCGAAGGGCGTGGCGGTGTATCCGACATAGGCCTTGCGGTCGAAGGCGTGCAGGATGCTTCGGATCAAGCCGTTGATCGCCTTGGGCTGGTGGTCGTCGTCCGGCTTGCCGTCGCCGTCGATGACTTGCTCGCCAGTGTCCACCGAGGCGTTGTCCGCCTCGTCGTCGATGATCAGCAGCGGCAGCTTCGTGACGATGCGCCTGCCCGTCTTCAAATCTGTCGTGTCGGCTACATGTCCCCGAATCCATTTGAGGAGTTGGGTGAGCACAGTCTTGTTCTTCTTGACCACGAACAGCCAAGGCTTCTCCTCAGGCGAGATGGCGAAGTGCTTGGCGACTGCGGAATTGAAATCGCCGCGGTCGGCCCTCGTGGTCGCGCAGTGCGGGTGGATCGCCGGATCGCTGTCGATGGCGCCCACGCCCAACGGCTTGCCGGGGTCGCGGTTCTCCGAGGTCTCGTAGCCCAGGAAGGTCTCCTCAAGCCGGATCTGGGTCTGCGAGCGCAAGTTGTTGTGCAGGCCGGCCAGCACGATGATGATCTTGTAGCCGGCATCGGCGGCCTTGCACACCAGCCCCGAATAGTTGCCGGTCTTGCCTGATTGGACATGCCCCACGACCAGGCCGCGGCGATCCCACGGGCCCGGCCTCTTGGGGTCTTCCAGCAATCCGAGAATGTGGTCGGTCGATTTGTCGAGCGCTCCGACCACCTCCACCGACATCTTGAGCTCCAAGAAGCGCTGGTAGCGTGGCCAGTAGCGCCAGTCCTTCTTCTTGGCGGCGACCAGCCAGGGAATATGGCCCTCGTCGTCTTGCAGCGTGGTGTCCTTGCCGATCCAGTGGCTGAACCGCTGGATCAAGACCGCGATGGCTGCGGCTTGATCAGCCTCATCGAATGCCGCGGCATTGAGAATGCTCGCCGCGAGCTTGACCTTGGTGGCGATGGCGGCCGGCGTGATGCCCACGGTCTCGCGCTCGGCCTCCAGCATGAGCTGGGCCATGTTGATGACGGGCAGCAAGGAATTGTCGGGTTGCGGCATGGCGTTCTCGTGCTTTTATGAGCTTCCGGTGGAGGGCGGGCCCTCGACCTGGAGTTTGTCGACCAGCGACGGGAAATTCTGGAAAGGGTCGGTGGACAGCAAGGCGCGCTTTGCGAGTTCAGGCGTCATGCCGCGCCGGCCGACCATGTCTTGATAGATCGTTCGCATGACGGCCACGATCTCGGCGGGAGCATCGCCAGCGAATGCCGTGCGCGGGGTCTCCTTGTTCTCCGCCGTATCCAGCCAGATGCGCTGCACGGGCACGGTCTCCTGGATGACTCGCAGCATTGCCTTGACCATTGGCAGCAGCGGACCGGCCGCCTCGGTGACGGCGGCGATGGCTGGATGCTTCTCGTCGATGCGGTAGCGGACGCCGGTGGCTGTGTGATCCACGCGCCAAGCCTGCTCAAGCGGAGTTCCGGTCGGGCTCGGCGTCGGGCTGCCGCGATAGGCGAACACCTTGCGCGCTCGCTCGCGGGCATGCTCGGCTAAGGACGTGAGCCAGGGCCGCAGCGCCACCGGCGGGCGAGCAGTGGACTTCTTGATGTCGATCTTCCAGGCGGCGTCCGCGGTGTTGGGGATGTCCAGCCGAATGCGGGCCAAGCGGTGCGACTCCTCCCGGTTCCAGGAGCGGCCTGGGCCGAGGCCGAGCCAGCCGCCGGCCAGCAGCAGCCGCTCGTTGCGGTAGATGTAGAAGCCCTGTTGCGCAGTCCAGCCGTTGGGGCCGGCGCCTGCCTTCCACTCGTCCTCGGTGAGCTTGTCCTTGTGTGGCAGCACGAAGCACTCGACCTCGACCAGACCGTCGGGAGTGTGCTTGCGTCCAATCGGCGACGACCAGGAGCGACCCACCATGAAGGGGTCCCACGGGGCGATGGGCCTGCCGTTGATGAGGATGCGAAGCCGCGGCCTTGGACCCTGGATCAGCCGGTGGAACACCATCGCCAGGTGGGCCTCGACATGATCGGCCATGTTGAGGAAATCCTGGACCGTGTAGCCCTCGGTGACGATGCGATCCATCAACTCCCACAGGACCAGCGTGCCGTTGGCCTTGGCTTCAAGCGGCGAGATGTAGGCCTCCGATCCGGGAGCAGGGCCTTCGAACATCAGCCATTTGGCCTGGGGCCGGGCAATGAGCTCGTTCAGGTCCCAGCGCAGGCAGCACGAGGCGCCATCCTTCACAGTCGCCACGGTCAGGCGCCGGCACTGCGAGAGCGACGCGGTCTTCATGCCCATGCCGAAACGCCCCAGGTCGCTTGCCGAGCGTTTGTCGAGCGGGCTCTTGTCGCCGAGCGTCATCGCGCTTTCAAGCTCCGGGTCGCTCATGCCGGAGCCGTTGTCGAGGACGGCGATTCGACTTTCAGGGCCGGCCCACGCGAGGTCGATTCGCACTTCGGTTGCTCCGGCCGAGATGCTGTTGTCGATGATGTCTGCCAGCGCGGTGGCCGGCGAGTAGCCCATCCCGCGAAGGGATTCGAGCATCGGGTTGGCTCGCGGCGGAGCCTCTCTCGTCTTGGGCGGGTTCAGGATCATCGCCAGTAGCCCTTTCCCGCCTCGCGCGCGAAGCCCAAGCCGAGGAGCTTCGGTATCAGGATTTGCGCGTGGCTGTTTTCGTTGTCGTCGGCGAGGACCCAAATCCTGCCGCTGCTGCCGAGCCTGTCGTCCTCGACCGGAGCCCGCAAGCTCATGGCCAGCTTCAGCGCCTTATTGACGGCGACGGGCACCATCCGCAAAGGCCCGACGGCTAGGCCATCCGCCGTCGGATGGCTTGGCGCCGGGTCCTGCGAGCCTTCGCTGCGCGGGCGGACCCGGCTGGGATCCAATGGGCCGGCGCGCGTCGGGTGACGAAGCTTTTCGAGCGCCTTGGATTCGATTTGCCGGACGCGTTCGCGCGTCACGCCCATCGACACGCCGATTTCGTCGAGGGTGTGCTCGGCGAGGCCGCCAAGCCCGAACCGTAGGCGGATGATCCGCTCCGCCTTTGGCTCAAGGTTTTTCAAGGTCGCATCGATGGCGCCATCGAGCTCGCGCGCTGCCACCGTTTCCATCGGATCATGATCGACCAGCTCATGCGACAGGCTCGGCTCGACGCTTGCGTCGATGTCGGTATCGTCGAAGGGCAATGGCGCCAAAGCCATGCGCGTCAGTGCAGCGGCCTTGCGCTCGGCTATACCCAGCTTGGCGGCGATTTCGCTCAATTCGGGCGCGCGACCCATCCGCTCCTCGAATAGTCGCGATTCCCGGCTCAGGCGTTGCACCTCGTCGAACACATGGACAGGCAACCGGATCGTTCTGCTGTTGTCGGCGATGAAGCGGGTGATGCCTTGGCGCACCCACCAAAGGGCGAAGGTGGAGAACCGAAACCCGCGGCGCCAGTCGAACTTGTCCACCGCGCGTAGTAGCCCGATGTTGCCTTCCTGGACCAAGTCGCTGAGGGGGAGGTCTGCACGCAGGTATTTCTTCGCCTGGAACAGGGCCAGCTTTAAATTGCTGGCGGCCATCCGGTCGCGATGACTGCGATGGATGGCCATGTCGCGCTTGAATGCGCAGGCAGCGTCGGAGGAGTTCCGCTGCGCTTCATCGGCCAGATCGAGCAGGAAGCTGCTGGCGATGCGCATGGACGCCAGCAGACTTCGCGCCTCACTCCAGTGCGGCGACATGCGGTCCGAGTCGATGGCGACTGCGGACAAACGCTGCGCAGCGACGAAAAACTCGGCGTCGGAGGCTCCGGATCTGGATCCCGAGCCTGGATCGCCTTCGGCCTCATCGTCTGCCGCGCTTGGCGGCGCGTCGGTTTCGGGCGCGGCGGCGGCAGGGGCGGTATCGATTTCTTCGTCGTGGATCAAGGGCGCTTCTTGCCGCGGGCCAGCGCAAACCCAGCGCATGGGGAGATTGCCAGCCTGTGCTTCCTTGGCGGCGTCCAACAAGCGCGCGATTCCGTCGGGCCATGCAGCGAGCGCGTCCAATGCCGATTCGAGGCTGGCCTCCATCGCTTGGCCGATCTCGACCTCTTCTTCCGCTTTCAACAAGCGGTGCCGTTGAGCCTCGCGTTGATAGAGATAGAAAGGGTCGAACTGCGTGGAGGTCAGCGCTCCGATGTGCGCCAGCGCGTCGGTCAGGGCATCTTCTTCTTCCGGTGTCTCGTCTGGATCGACATGGACGGTGTAGTCCTCGAACGCTTCTCGCCATTCCAATCGCTCATCGGTCTGGCATCCCATGTCCTCCAAGACCATGCGATAGACGCCTGCCTTGACTGCATCGTGCTCGCCTTCCGGGTCGCAAGCCACCTCGACGACTTCCTCGTCCGGTACGCTGCCCTCGCGCAAGGCGCGCAAGAACACGCTCCTCAACCGCGCGTGGGTTTCTGGATCGTCGATGGCCGGAAGAAACGAGGCGTTGTCCGGCAGGTAGGCGGATAGATCGCCCCAGTCGGGCCAAGTGTCGACGGGCGTGTGCTTGGCCATCTCAGCCTTTGCCGCGCTGGCCGTCTCCCGCACGGAGGGATCGTCGGGAACGACCGAAACAGTCATCTCCGGTTCCCAGCCGTCCGAGTCGGATGGATGCCACACATCGTGACCTTCCGCCATGTGCTCGGGCGCCATGGCGTCATCAGACGGGACGGGCGCGTGTGGTCCAAGCTCAGATCGGTCGGCTAACTGGCGCGCGGCTTCCTCTGCCCAAGGAGCGGCCGGGTCTGGTGCGCTGGCTGCGTCTAGGACTGCGGCTGTGTCATGCGATCCAGCCGCGAGGGCGATTTCGAGGGCGGTCTTGCCCGACGGATCAAGCAACCCGTGGTCAGCCCCGGCAGCCAGCAGCAGTCGGCAGATCGCTGCCTTGTTCCGCGCGGCTGTGAGCATGAGCGGTGTCATGCCACTGGCATCTCTGGCGTCGAGGTCGTCGCCGCGATCGATGTGAATTTGAACTGCGCTTTCGACCCCGGCCATGATGGCCATCCGCAGAACTTGGCTCAGTGGTCGGGAGCAGGCGGCGCTGAGTTCGCTCACCAAGGCACGACCATCCCGCCCGGCCGATGCGCGGCCCCTTCCGGCTGCTCGTCGAGCGCGGTGTCACACTCCGATGTCAGGCGCTGGTCATGGCCAAGCACTCGTGTTTCCCCTGAGGCCATTTTGGCCTTTTTGAGTTGTCAATCGGTTACAAATTCTACAGGGACGAGAAGGGCGAGAATGTCAGCGTTCCCCCTGAGCAAGCTACTTGTCAAGCGGTACTGCGAACAGTTGGAGCTCGATCGCCATTTGGTTCTTTGTGGGGAATCGCTTGACGACGGGACGCAGGTAAACAGCCTTAAGGCGGTGTCGCTCATCAACTTCGTCGTGAGCTTCTGGGCGCGGGGACGCACCGACGAGGGCACAAGCATTCGATCTCTGGACCTGAACGTCGTCGGCGACCTGTTCGACATGGGCCGCGGCTATCGGCACCTTCATGCGCCGTGCCAGCGTCAAGCAGTAGTGCTCCTTGACTATGGGATGCGCGTCAGTTCCCGCCCGGGCTCGGCCTTGAGGATGTGTGTCGAGGCCAGCGGTGGCTCGACGAGAAACAAGCGGTCAACTAGGCACCGAACCCGCCAAGTCGTTAGGCCCGAGGGGCTGCTTGCTGAAGATGGACTCAAGCCTGTCACCTAGCGCATCCCAGGCCGCCCGCTTCTCGTTGGCGTAGTCGTGGTGCAAATAGTGCCGACGGACGCGGCCGCCTGCCAGTACATGATTCTGACAACGGTCAATGATGTCGGGTAGGACTCCCAAGGCCTGCATCATCGTCGCCGCAGTGCGACGTAGGTCATGCGGTGTCCACTCGCCCTTGACCCCGTTGCCCAAGACCAGACTGTTGTCGTGTCGGCGATTCTTCATGGGGCCGGCCCGGTTTTTAAAGCGCATCTGCCGGTCGCCCACCTGCTTCGAGACACTCTTGACGCAGACATGCATGTTCGCCGTTTCGCCCTTTGCCACACGTGCAGGGAAACAGAAGGGGGAATCGCCAGTCAAGGCACGTAAGTTTTCGAACTGGCGGCGCGAGTAGGCCGACAAAAACACTCTCCAGTCGACACCGGTCTTCGTGTTGGCAGCCGGTACGAACCATTCGCCCGCTTGAAGGTCTACGTGCTCCCAACGTGCCATCAGTAATTCGCCGATTCGACATGCAGTTCCCAGGCACAACCACAACGCGAGCTGCGTTTCCTTCTTCAGTGGCCGGTCCGCTTCGTACTTGCTCCCGGCAGGCGCCGAAGCGTAGGCGGACTCCATTTCCTCATGAATTCTCTGCAGTTCACGCAGTTCGTCGGGCGACAGGGTTCGCTCACGCGGTGTCATCGCTGAATTGCCAGGCGGCAGGATCTTTTCAATCTCGACCAACTCGGCGGGATTGCCGTCGACCATCAGGCCACGCCACGGCTTGCGCTTCTCAGCCCACGCAAACATCTGCACGAGATCGCTGTAGGTCCGGACGGCCATGCGATGAACGCCCCGTTTGACCATCGTGCGAAGAACTGTCCGCAGGTCGTGTTCGCTAACTTGCCGGACGGGCGTTTCTCCGAGCAAGGGCAACACGTCCTTCTGGAAACTGCGTCGAAGTTCGGCATTGCCGTCGGCGCGCGCAACGCCATCCGCCAGCCAGGCCTCGAACATCTTGTGGACAGGAAGGTTCTCTTCCTCGAGCCTGGCGGCTTCTGCTATGACTGCGCGGACCTTGGCCTGAGCTTCGATGCGTTCAGCTTTGCGCTGTTCGACGGGATCGACGCCCTCCGCGGCCTGTGTGCGGGCTCGATCGCGCTCGCCGCGAATGTCGGCGAGGGAGGTGCTCGGCCATGTTCCGCAGTAGTGCCAGGCCTTCTTGCCAGCGCGCTTGAACGCGTACCGGAAGTTGACAGAGACATCGCCGGCGTTCGATACGCGAACCTCACCGACCAAGCCGCCGGCTTCGCGAAGCGTCTCGCCTTTGGACTCGGCGCCGATGGCTTCAAGCGCCTTTTGGGTCCACTTCTTCGATCTGTCCACGGGGTCTGCATAGCGGCTCATGACTTCTCCAGGGGTCCACCCAGGGGTCCACCGGAGCGTGCGCTAGAGCAAGATCTCTGAAAATCTCCTGGGACTTTGTTTGATTATAAGTTATTGATTTAAAAAGAAAAACATCGTCCCAGGGAGTCTAGGGAAATCCCGTGGAGTCTCGTGTTTAATCGTATGGGGTGCAAGGGGTAGCGAGTTCGAATCCCGCCGTTCCGACCAAAGATAGCGAGAAAATCAACGGGTTAGCTCTACCAGGAGCTAACCCGTTTCTCCTTGTGCGGCAGCATCGCAGGCTGCCGGGTTAGAGTGGCCGACCTACTTCCGCCATGCTTCGATGCCAGTTCCTGCCTCGCCCGCCTCCTCCAGCATCATCATCAGCAGTGAGCAACTGAGCCGACGCGAGGTCGAGGAACTGCTGGGCGCGGGCGGTGCACCGCTTGCGTTCGAGGCCTGCTCCTTCGACGGGGCAGACCTCGAACAGCTGGACCTGCGTGGCACGGAGTTCAGGCGGTGCAGCTTCTCGGGCACCAGCTTTGTCAGGGCCGAACTGTCCGGCACGCGTTGGCATCGATGCAGGGGCGCGGCGGCCGACTTCGAGCTGGCGGACCTGACCGATGCGAGCTTCGACGGATGCGACCTGAGCAACAGCAACTGGCGGCGCGCCCGCCTGCCTGGCGCGGTGTTCAGCGAGGCCAAATTGACCGGCGCAAGGTTCACCGAGGCGCAGACCCTGGGCCTGGTCTTGCGCGAGAGCCTGGTGGTCAGCGCGGACCTGCGTGGGCTGTCGTTTCGCAAGCAGACGATCGTCGGCCTGAAGGCCAACGACGCGGACCTGTCCGGTTGCGACTTCACCGATTCAGTCCTGGTCGACTGCGACCTCGCCGGCGCCAGCCTGAAGAACGCGAAGTTCGCTCGTGCCGACCTGCGAAGGGCGCGGCTGGGAGCGATCCAGGTCGGCGACCTGCTGCTGCACTTCAAGGGCAGCATCATGTCCGTCCAGCAGGCAGCCGACCTGGTCTCCGCGCTCGGAGTCCAGGTGGTGTGAGCCCACCTGCCCACCCAGCGAGCGGCCATTGAAACGCGTTCGCTACCTGACGAACTGCTCGGTGCCGACCATGCCCATCTTCTTGACCCCCAGGCGCTGGGCCGAGGCCATCACCGCGGCGACGGCGCCGTAGTCCACCAG
>NZ_LYVQ01000109.1 GCF_001984095.1 Pelomonas sp. KK5 | reverse complement strand
GCAGCTGGCCAGTGAAATCCAGCGCGTGCTGGGCGGCACCACCTTCAACGGCAAGTCCATCCTCGGCGTCGATGCCGGGACGCAGACCTTCCAGGTGGGCGCCAACACGACGACCAACGACACGATCGACGTGGTGACGATGGACCTGACGCAGGACGCGCTCCTGACCGCGGTCGCCGGCACCGACAACACCGGCACCGGCCGCTCGGTGATCGACAACACGGCGACGCCCGCCAGCATCGGCACCGTCATCGACTCGATCGACGCGGCGCTGAACGACGTCAGCGGGCAGCGCGCCCTGCTGGGTGCGGCGCAGAACCGCTTCGACGCGGTGATCTCCAACCTGCAGATCTCGGTGGAGAACCAGAGCGCCGCCAAGAGCCGCATCATGGACGCCGACTTCGCGACGGAAACCGCATCGATGAGCCGCGCGCAGATCCTGCAGCAGGCCGGCACGGCGATGGTGGCCCAGGCGAACCAGCTGCCGCAACAAGTGCTTACCTTGCTCCGCGGCGGCGGCTGATCTCGCCTAAAGTTCCTTCCAAGGCGGCCGATAAAGGCCAGATGGACCGGCCTCGCCCGGTCTTTCCTGCATTGCGGAGCGCATCACCACCATGGCCACCATCACCTCGCTCGGCGTCGGCACCAACGGTCTGGACACCCAATCGCTGGTCGACAAGCTCGTCGCCAACGAGCAGGTGCCGCTGACCCAGCTGAACACCCAGACCAGCACGCTGAAGACCCAGATCTCGGCCTACGGCCAGGTCCAGAGCGCGCTCTCCAGCCTGCAGGACGCCGCGCGCAAGCTGCTCAACCCGAGCACCTGGGGCGCCACCACGGCCAGTTCCAGCGACGCCAGCAGCGTCGCCGTCACCGCAGGCAACGGCGCGGTGGCCGGCAGCATCAATGTGCAGGTGAGCCAGCTGGCCAGCGCGCAGTCGATCGCCAGCCCCGTGCAGGCCGGCTCCACCGCCGCGCTGGGCGGCGGCACGCTGACGATCGAGCTGGGCCAGTGGAACAGTACCGACGGCAGCTTCACGAGCAAGAGCGGCGCCACCGCCGTCAACGTGTCCATCGACGCCACCGACACGCTCAGCACGATCCGTGACAAGATCAACCAGTCCGGCGCCGGCGTGGTCGCCTCGATCGTCACCGACGCCAGCGGCTCGCGCCTGGTGATGCGCTCCAGCGAGACCGGCGCGGCCAACGGCTTCAAGGTCAGCGTGGACGACGCCGACGGCAACGGCGGCGACGCCAGCGGCCTGTCCGCCCTCGCCTACGACCCGACCGCCGGCATCACCTCCGCCACGCTGACCCAGACCGCCGCCAACGCGCAGGCCACGATCAACGGCCTCACGATCAATTCGGCCAGCAATGTGCTGACCACCGCGATCGAAGGCCTCAGCATCAGCCTGCTCAAGCCCACCACCGCGGGCGGCACCACGCTGACCGTCGCGCAGGACACCACCAGCGTCAAGACGGCGATCAACGCCTTCGCCACCGCCTACAACTCGCTGAACTCGCTGCTGCGCGACGACACCAAGTACGACGCCGCCACCAAGACCGCCGGCACCCTGCAGGGCGACGCCACCGCCGTGGGCCTGACCTACAGCCTGCGCAGCCTGATCGCCGGCACCAGCACGCTGGGCGGCTCGGCGATGAGCCGGCTGGCCGACATCGGACTGGACCCGCAGGCCGACGGCTCCATCACCGTGGACGACACCAAGCTCAGCTCCGCCCTGGCCGACCCGGCCAACCTGAAGCTGATGTTCATGGGCCTGGACAAGACGAACGCCGGCAACAGCGGCTTCGCCCAGCAGATGGTCAGCTTCACCAGCCAGGTGCTGGGCGTGGACGGCAGCCTGGCCACCCGCACCAACGGGCTGCAGGCCCGCGTCAACGCCAACGACAAGTCGGCCGATGCGCTGCAGGCCCACATCGACCAGGTCAAGGCGCGGCTGACCGCCCAGTACTCGGCGCTGGACACCAAGATGGCCTCGCTCAACAGCCTGGCCAGCTATGTGAGCCAGCAGTTCAGCAGCAGCAGCTCGTCCTCGTCGGGCTGACGCATAACCCCCTGCCTCGACGCACACCGACGCCCTCCTCGCGAGGGCGTCTTGCATTGCGCTTGCCGGCATCGATCAAGGTGCGCACAATTTGTGAAGTTATGCGTCCCGCGCTTCCTCAAGTTCGCAGGGCGTCCGCCGAAATCATCTGCAGGACAGGCAGATAGTTTCGAAAGCGACGACACCTCATGTACGGCAATATGGCTTCACCCTTCGCCCCGCGTGCCCAGCGCGCCACGATGTACAGCAAGGTGGGTCTGGAGACCGACGTCGGCAGCGCGTCGCCGCACCGCCTCGTGCAGATGTTGTTCGACGGGCTGTTCGAGTCGATGAACCTGGCGCTGGCCGCCATCCGCAACCAGGACGTGGCCCTGAAGAACCGCCAGCTCAGCCGCGCGGTGCGCATCGTCGACGAAGGCCTGAAGTCCGCACTGAACATGGAAGCCGGCACGCTGGCCGCCGACCTGAACGCGCTGTATGCCTATGTGTGCATCCGGCTGACCCAGGCCAACCTGCGCGGCGATGCCGAGGCGATCGAGGAGTGCCAGCGCCTGATGGCGCCGGTGCGCGAGGCCTGGAGCAAGATCGGCCCGAGCGTCACCGAGCAGCGCGCCGCCTGAGCCCGGCCGCGCAAGCAGCCAAGCAAGCAATCAAGCAGTAGATCCCGCGGCACCGGCTTTTCCGGCGCCGACCGACCCATCACGCCCCTGCAGTACACAAGGACGAGCATCATCATGAAAGACTGGCCCGCCACCGACGCCGCCGCCCTCCACGCCGCCGCCGACAGCCCGCAGCTGCTCAGCTACTACGAGGCGATCGAACAGGCCAGCGCCGACATGCTGTCCGCCGCCCGCCAGGGCAACTGGGACGAAGTCGTCAAGCTCGAAGGCGCCTGCGTGCTGCTGATCTCCCAGCTCAAGCACGCCGCCGCCCAGGACCAGCTGGCCCCGGACGAGATGAAGCTCAAGACCCGAATCATGCAGCGCATCCTGGTCAACGACGCCGAGATCCGCCACCTGGCCGAGCCCTGGCTGGAAGACCTGGACCAGGTGCTGGGCGGCCGCACCAAGAAGATGGTGCACTGAGCGCCAGCCCTGCCGGAAGTCCCACCATTCAGCTGAATGGTGGCGTTATGTCGCCATCTGCATAAACTTGCGACATGACGACCGAGTCCCTGATTCCTACAAATACAACAAGCGGCCTGCAGGCCGAGCCCGGCGAGTACCGGATCCATTCCCAGACCGAAGTCCTGGCCCTGCTGCGCCAGCTGCTGGACGAGCGCACCCGCATCGTGCTGAGCACGCCGGGCGGCGCCGCCGTCTCGGTGCGGCTGGACCGCATCGACGCCGAGCGCGGCGTGCTGGGCCTGGACGTGCTGCCGCACGACCCGCAGCTGCAGCTGGTGCTGGGCGCCGACGAGGTCACCGCCAACGCCTTCCTGGACCAGATCCGCGTGGCCTTCGAGGTGGAAGGCCTGGTGATGGTCGGCGGCACCGTGCTGCGCGCCAGCCTGCCGGCGCTGGTGCTGCGCTTCCAGCGCCGCCAGTCCTTCCGCGTCAAGCCCAGCACGCGCACGCCGCAGGTCAAGCTGCGGCTGGGTGGTGAAAAGGCTTCCGAACACCGGCTGCGCATCATCGACATCAGCGTCGGCGGCCTGGCCCTGGTGCTGCCCGCGCCGGCCGAGGTGCCGGAAGCCGGTACCGAATACGACACCCTGGTGGAGCTGGACCGCGAGAACGTCTTCCGCGCCCGGCTGCGCCTGCAGCACGCCTGTCCGATGCCGGTCGAGGAGACGCCGGCCGGCGTCAAGCCCGACCTGAAGCTGGGCTTCGCCTGGGCCGACCTGGGACCGGCGGCGCAGCGGGCGGTGCAGGTGTTCATCGACCAGACGCAGCGCATGAACCGCCTGCTGCGCAAGGGATGATGAGGCCAGGGCGCGGCTTCACCCTGCTGGAGGCCGCCATCGTGGTGGCCGTCATCGCCATCGTCGCCGCGGTGGCGATCCCGAGCTACAACAACTACCGCCAGCGCCGCGAACTGCAGCAGGTCGCCGAGGCGCTGACCCAGGACCTGCGCAGCGCCCGCGAGCTGAGCGTCAGCGCCGGGCAGCCGATCCTCGTCAGCTTCCGCACCGGCGGCGGCAAGTGGTGCTGGGGCATGGCCTACGCGACGGCCTGCGACTGCCTGACCGGCATCCCGGCCTGCAAGATCCGCGCGGTCGGCAACGACGACTACCGCGACGTCTCGATGACCGACGCCACCGAGATCGAGATCACCGCCAAGCTGGCCCAGGTGGCCCGCAGCGGTGGCGCCTCGTTCAGGAACCGGCTGGGCCAGGACCTGCGCGTGCAGATGAGCCTGCTGGGGCATGTGGCCACCTGCGGGCCGGCCTCGCCGGGCGCCAAGTCGTGCTGAACGGCGCTCCCGCGCCGTTCAGACCTGCATGTTCATGATCTCGGAGTAGGCGGACACCAGCCGGTTTCTCACCTGCAGCGTCGCCTGGAAGCCGATCTGCGACTTCTGCATCGCCACCATCGTGTCCTCGAGGCTCACGGTGGGGTTGTCCAGCTGGACCTGCTTCGCCATCTCGCTGGCCTCGTTCATGCTGGCGCTGACGCCCTTCATCGCCGAGGCCATCGCGTCGCCGAAGCTGGCGCCGGCGGTCTTCTGGGTCTTGGCAGTCGCCAGCGGCTGGCCGCTCGTGCTCAGCCCGGCGCGCGCGACGGCCTGGCTGAAATCGAAGGGCGTGAGCTTCATGTCCATGATGAAGCGAAGCATAGGCGCGCCACAGCGCAGCCAAGCCCGGAACTGCGCCCTCATGGTCGGCCTGTTCGCCGCATTCTTGAGGGTGGTTCTCAAAAATAATCTCGGGCAATGGACACCGCCCTCGCCCCCAATGCCGCCATGCCGGTCGCCGCCGTTGCGACCGGCGAGGCCGCGACCACCGTGACCTACCGCGAACGCCTGGCCCAGATGCCGATGCGCTCCAAGGTGATGATGGGCGCCGGCCTGGCCGTGCTGGCCGCGGCGGTGCTGGCGATCACGCTGTGGTCCAGCCAGGGCGATTTCCGGCCGCTGTTCACCGGCCTGTCGGACAAGGACGGCGGCGCCGTCATCGCCCAGCTCCAGCAGATGAACGTGCCTTACCGCAACGAGCCGGGCGGCATCATCTCGGTGCCCGCCGCCCAGGTCTACGACCTGCGCATGAAGCTGGCCGCGGCCGGCCTGCCCAAGGGCGGCACCGTCGGCTTCGAGCTGATGGACAAGAGCTCGATCGGCCAGACCCAGTTCAACGAACGGCTGAACTTCCAGCGCGGCCTGGAAGGCGAGCTGACCCGCACGATCACCGCGCTGGCCGACGTGGCCGACGCCCGCGTCCACCTGGCCCTGCCGCAGCAGAACGGCTTCTTCCGCGAACAGCAGAAGCCCAGCGCCTCGGTGATGCTGACGCTGCGCCCCGGCCATGTGCTGGGCCGCGACCAGGTGGCGGGCATCGTCCACCTCGTTTCCTCCAGCGTGCCCGAGCTGAACCCGAAGGCGGTCAGCGTGCTGGACCAGACCGGCGCCCTGCTCTCCACCAACCCCGACGCCAGCGCCAACGGCCTGGACCAGCAGCAGTTGCTGTACAAGCAGCAGGTCGAGGCCACGACGACCAAGCGCATCTACGAGCTGCTGGAGCCGGTGGTCGGCCACGACAACCTGCGCGCCACCGTCAGCGCCGACCTGGACTTCAACCAGGTGGAATCCACCGCCGAGGAATACAAGCCCAACCAGGGCCAGGGCAACGCGCCCGCCGTGCGCAGCCAGCAGACCAACGAATCGACCAACGCCACGCCGCAGCTGCCCACCGGCGTGCCCGGCGCCGCCACCAACCAGCCGCCGGTGCCCGCCACCGCGCCGGTCAACGGCGCCAGCGCCCCGCTGCAGACCGCCGGCGGCGGCAACGGCACGCAAAGCTCGCGCCGCGACGCCACCACCAACTACGAGCTGGACAAGATGGTGCGCGTGACGCGCAACTCGGTCGGCACCGTGCGCCGGCTGAACGCCGCCGTGGTCATCAACCAGCGCCAGGTCACCGACCCGAAGACCGGCAAGACCAGCAGCGAGCCGCTGCCGCAGGCGGAGATCGACAAGATCACCGCGCTGGTCCAGGAGACCATGGGCTTCAATGCCCAGCGGGGCGACTCGCTGAAGATCATCAGCGCGCCCTTCGTGTCCGACAAGGTCGACGTGCCGGACCTGCCGGTGTGGAAGCAGCCCTGGGTGCTGGACCTGGTGCGCGCCTCGGCGGTGCCGCTGGCCCTGGTGGCGGTGGCGCTGATCGCGGTGTTCGGCATGGTGCGCCCGGCGATGCGCACGCTGAACCCGCCGGAGGCCGAGGCCACCGAGACGGCCGAGGAGCTGCACGCCATCGTCGGCGGCGACGAGGCCCTGCCCGGCGCCGAGGGCGGCGCGCTGGACGGCGGCAATGTCCATGGCCTGCCCATGCTGGAAGGCCCGAGCGAGAATGCCACCCAGATGCTGCAGCGCGCCCGCCTGATGGCCAAGAGCAATCCGATCGCGGTCGCCAACATCATGCGCAACTGGATGACAGGCGAGGAAATCTAAATGGATGATGACGGCGTAGAAGACGCAGCGATCCTCCTGATGTCGCTGGGCGAGGAAGAAGCCTCCGAGGTCTTCAAGCACCTGCAGCCCAAGGAAGTGCAGAAGCTCGGCGAGACCATCGCCAAGCTGAAGGTGATCCCGCGTGAGCGGGTCGAGCAGGTGCTGGAGCGCTTCGACAAGATCGCCGCGCTGCAGAGCAACCTGGTGCCCGACACCGACGAGTACGTGCGCAACGTGCTGCGCAAGGCGCTGGGCGACGAGAAGGCCAACCTGCTGCTGGACCGCATCCTGCACGAGAGCGACGTCTCCTCGATCGAGAGCCTCAAGTGGATGGACGCCAGCTCGGTGGCCGAGCTGCTGCGCAACGAGCACCCGCAGATCATCGCGGCCATCCTCTCCCACCTGGACTACGACCAGACCAGCTCGGTGCTGCGCTCCTTCAGCGAACGTCAACGTAACGAAGTGCTGGTGCGTATCGCCACGCTGGACGGCATCCAGCCGATGGCGCTGAAGGACCTGAACGAGGTGATGAGCCAGGTGCTGGCCGGCGGCGAGCGCATGCGCAAGCAGAACCTGGGCGGGGTGAAGACCGCGGCCGAGATCATCAACATGCTGGGCTCCAGCATCGAGGCCTCGGTGCTGGACTACATCCGCGAGGCGGATGCCGACCTGGCCCAGAAGATCATGGACAACATGTTCACCTTCGACGATCTGGACAAGATCGACGACCGCGGCATCCAGTCCGTGCTGAAGGAAGTGCAGTCCGAGTCGCTGATCGTCGCGCTGAAGGGCGCCAGCACCGAGCTGCGCGAGAAGATCTTCCGCAACATGTCCACCCGCGCCGCCGAGACGCTACGCGAGGACCTGGATTCGCGCGGCCCGGTGCGCCTCTCGGAAGTGGAAAGCGAGCAGAAGGAAATGCTCAAGATCGTGCGCCGCCTCGTCGACGAAGGCCAGATCGTGCTGGCAGGTGGCGGCGACGACCAATTCGTCTAAGCTCCGCCTGTGTCAGTCCAGATTCAGGGTTAGTACCAAGTGGCCCTCAAGCCCCCACCCAGGCAAGTCCCACCTCCCGAGCGCCGTCAAGGCGACGACCGGCGCAGCAGCTATGCGCGCTTCATCCCCGGCGAGGAGCTGGGCGGCTTCTCGGCCTGGCGGCCCGATGCCTTCGGCGGCGTGCCGGCCTCGCGGCCTCCGGTCAGCGCGCCGCAGCCCCCGGCCGCGCCACCGGCCCCGGTGCAGCCGCCCGCGCCGCCGCCGCCCGATCCGGTGCAGCTGCAGCGCGAGGCGCGCCAGTCCGGCTACCAGGACGGCTACCGCGACGGCATGGCCGCGCTGGATGCCTTCAAGCACAGCTTCGCCCAGCAGATGTCCGCCCAGATCGGCGGCCTGGTGAAGAGCTTCGACGGCGAGTTCCTGGCGCTGGAAAGCCAGATGTCCGAGACCCTGGCCCGCATCGCCGTCGAGCTGGCGCGCCAGGTGGTGCGCAGCGAGATCACCGCGCGGCCCGAGCACATCGCCAAGGTGGCGCACGATGCGGTCGAGGCCTTGCTGCTATCGGCCCGCCACGTGCGGGTCCGCGTGAACCCCGAGGACTACCCGCTGGTGATCGAAGGCGCCGGCGAGGAGATGAAGGCCCGCGAAGCCCAGGTGATCCCCGACCCCGACGTGGCCCGCGGCGGCTGCGCGGTGGAGTCCGACATCGGCAGCGTGGACGCCAGCCTCGCCGCCCGCTGGCAGCAGGCCGCCGCGGCGATGGGGCAGGCCTCGCTGTGGGAAGACCGGCGCGGCAGCCGCGACGATGACGAGGGCGGCAAATGACAGCCCGGCAGGAGCGCTGGAGCCAGTACCTGGAGGACCTGCAGTCCTTCGCCGGCAACACCGTGCCCATCGAATCGCAGGGCAAGCTGGTCCGCGTGGCGGGCCTGGTGCTGGAGGCCAGCGGCGTGCGCGTGCCCGTCGGCTCGGTCTGCGAGATCCACATGCCCAGCTCCGGCGCCAATCCGCGCCGTGGGCTCAAGCCGGTCAACGCCGAGGTGGTCGGCTTCTCCGGCGACCGCGCCTACCTGATGCCCACCGACGAGGTGCAGGGCCTGTCCAGCGGCGCGCGGGTCGTGCCGCGGCCGCTGCCGCTGCTCTCGCCCCGGCTGGGCCAGCCCCATCACCCCTGGCGGCGCAACGAGGACCGCGGCCTGCACCTCCCCATGGGTAACGGATTACTTGGACGGGTCGTCGATTCGCACGGCCACCCGCTGGACCGCCGCGGCCCGCTGGCCGAGGTGCACGGCGAGCCGATGGTGCGCCGGCCGATCAACGCGATGGACCGAGACCCGGTGCGCACGCCGCTGGACACCGGCGTGCGGGCGATCAACGCGATGCTCACCGTCGGCCGCGGCCAGCGCCTGGGCCTGTTCGCCGGCACCGGCGTCGGCAAGTCGGTGCTGCTCGGGATGATGGCGCGCTACACGCAGGCGGACGTGATCGTCGTCGGCCTGATCGGCGAGCGCGGCCGCGAGGTCAAGGAGTTCATCGACGACATCCTCGGCGAGGAGGGCCTGGCCCGCTCGGTCGTGGTGGCCGCGCCGGCCGACGCGCCGCCGCTCTTGCGCATGCAGGGTGCCCACTACGCCACGGCCATCGCCGAGCACTTCCGCGACCAGGGCCTGCACGTGCTGCTGCTGATGGACTCGCTGACCCGCTACGCGATGGCGCAGCGCGAGATCGCGCTGGCCATCGGCGAGCCGCCGGCCACCAAGGGCTATCCGCCCAGCTGCTTCGCCAAGCTGCCGCAGCTGGTGGAGCGCAGCGGCAACGGCCTGCCCGGCGAGGGCTCGATCACCGCCTTCTACACGGTGCTCAGCGAGGGCGACGACACGCAGGATCCGATCGCCGACGCGGCGCGCGGCATCCTCGACGGCCACATCACCCTGTCCCGCGACCTGGCCGAGGCCGGCCACTACCCGGCCATCGACATCGAGCGCTCGATCTCGCGGGTGATGACGAATGTAGTGGGCCAAACACAGGTCGAATCGGCGCGTCGGTTCCGCCAGTTGCTGGCCAAATACAACAAGGCCCGCGACCTGATCCAGCTGGGCGCCTATGCGCCGGGCCATGACCACGAGCTGGACCTGGCCGTGCGCCTGCATGCCGAGATGGTGCGGCTGCTGCAGCAGGACATGCATACCCCGGCACCGCTGGAGGCGAGCGTGAAGCAGCTGCAGGCGGTGGTGCACGGCGCCTGAACGTGACGGAACAGCAAGAAGGACAACAATGAGCAACAGCACCACCAGCCTGCAGACCCTCGGCGTGCTGCTGGAGCGTGCCGAAGCCGAGCGCGACGAGGCGCTGAAGCTGCTGCGCGAGGCCGAGGCGCGCGCCGCGCAGGCCGCCGCCCAGGCCAGCCAGCTGAGCCAGTACCGCGTCGACTACCGCCAGCGCTGGACCGAGCAGTTCTCCCGCCAGGGCACGATGGACATCGTCGGCTGCTACCAGAACTTCGGCGGCAAGCTGGACCAAGCGGTCGACAGCCAGGGCGCCATCGCCCTGCACGCGCAGACCAAGGTGGAGCGCGCCCGCGCGCTGCTGGCCGAGAAGGAGATGCGCGTGGCCGCCATCGGCAAGCTGATCGAACGCCGCCGCATCGAGATGGGCCGCGCCGTGCAGCGCCAGGAACAGAAGCTCACCGACGAGCAGGCCGCGCGCACCGCCGCAGGCAACAACCGCAATCCGCAGAGTCCCGGGACCCTGGGCCGGTTCATCGCCTGAGACCCGACACCGATGAAGATCACTTCCTCCTCCCCCGCCACGTCGTCTTCCACGCCCGCCGCCGAGACGGGCTCCAGGGTGTCCGACCCCACCGGTAACGCCGACTTCCAGCGCATGCTGCGCACCAGCGCCGCCCAGCTGATGGCGCCGCCGCTGCAGAGCGCGCAGCCGGTGCCGGTGATGCCGACGCAGCAGCAACAACAGGCCGCGGCGAAGCCGGCTTCTTCTTCGACGGAAGGCATCAGCGACACGCAGCGCGAGGAAAGCCGGCTGGCCAATGCACGCAGCACCGCCAGGCCTGCGCAGACCCGGGCGCCGGAGCACCAGACCGCGCCGCAGGATGCGGCCGTGGCCGACAGCGATCCCCAGCAGGCCGCGCAGGCCGAAGCGCCGGCCGATGCCGCGGCGCAGGCGAAGCCCCAGGCCGGCAAGGCCGAGGATGCGGCCAGCGCCAAGCCCGCCGTCGCCTCGACCAAGCAGAAGACAGAGGCCAAGGCCGATGCGAAGACGCCGGCCAGCACCGACGACGCGGCCCCGGCCGATGACAGCAAGGACGCGGCGGGCCAGCCCGCCACGGCCGCCGCCGACCCGGCAGCCCTGCTCGCCGCCACCCAGGCGCAGGACCAGCAGCTCGCCGCCGGTGCCGATGCCGCAAGCGATGCCAAGGCCAAGGCCGACAGCTCGCGCCATGCGCTGGTGGCCGATGCCGGCCGCCAGGCAGACACCGACGCCGCGGCCACGCAGCAGGCGCAGAACGGCGGAGCCGCCGGCCAGCCGCAGCAGGCCGATGCCGCGGCCGCCGGCAGCAGCTTCGCCGCGATGCTGGGCGCCGCGCGCCAGCAGCCCGGCGCTGCAGCGCCGACACCCGGCGACCACGCCGCCGCGACCCCGGCCGCGCTGGCCGCCCTCGGCGGCGCCGCGCAGGGTGCCGCGCGCGCCGACACCTCGTCGGCGACGACCGCCACCGCCACCGGCACCTCGGTCGTGCTGCCCCAGCCGCTGCACGATCCCTCCTTCGCCTCCGCCATGGCGGCCCGCCTTTCGGTGCTCGCCGCCGACGGCGTCCAGCAGGCCCAGCTGCACCTGAACCCGGCCGAGATGGGCCCGGTGGCGGTGCAGATCACCGTGGACGGCCAGCAGGCGCAAGTCTCCTTCCATGCCCAGAACGCCGAGACCCGCGCGGTGCTCGAGCGCGGCCTGCCCGACCTGGCCGCCGCGCTGCGCGACACCGGGCTGACGCTCAGCGGCGGCGGCGTGTTCCAGCAATCTTCATCCGGCGGCGGCGCCAATGGCGACGCATCGGGCCAGCAGCAGCGCGGCTCCGGTTCGGCTAACGCTTCAGCTCAGCGGATTGGCGGGCTCGATGCTCCGGCCGCGCGGGTGGCCGCGACGGCCAGCCGCCCGCGCGGCGTCGTCGACCTGTACGCCTGAGCGGATTAGCACCGCCCTCGCCGGCCTTATTGACGCATGCCCCCGGGGCAATGCGTCAATAATCGCCGTTAGCACCGTCCGTCCGCCCACGCGCACGGGCGCGTAGGAAGATCGAGGAAACGAACAGGAGTCCCCATGGCCACAGCAGCCGCTGGCGCCGACGCCCCCAAGGGCGGCGGCAACAAGAAGCTCATCATCATCCTGGCCGCCGTGCTGGTGCTGGTGCTGGCTGGCGGCGCCGCGCTCCTGCTGATGAAGAAGAAGGCCTCGGCCGAGGACGAGGAAGGCGCCGACGCCGCGCCGGCCGCCACCCACGCCCCGGCCAAGAAGAAGGACGGCAAGCCGCCGGTCTTCGTGCCGCTGGACCCCTTCACCGTCAACCTGACCGACAAGGAAGTGGACCGCTTCGCCCAGGTCGGCGTGACGCTGCAGGTGGACGACGAGCACGTCGCCGAAGAGATCAAGAAGTACCTGCCCGCCATCCGCAGCAATGTGCTGATGGTGCTCTCGCACAAGTCCTCGGCCCAGCTGCTGAGCCCCGAGGGCAAGGAGAAGCTGGCCCGCGAGATCATGCGCGAGTCGGTGCGGCCGATGGGCGTCGAGCTGGACGACGACGATGACGACGACGAGGCCGCAGCCGCTGCGTCCGCCGGCGACCCGCCGAAGAAAAAGAAGAAGAAGAAGCGCCGCAATGTCGAGAGCCCGGTGACCCAGGTCCTGTTCTCCCAATTCATCGTGCAGTGATTGCAGGGCTAACGCCATGAATCAGCAGATCCTTTCGCAAGACGAAGTCGATGCACTGCTCCAGGGCATCACCGGGGAGAGCCAGAAGCTCGAAGCGGAAGAGGAGCAGGTCGGCGGCATACGCGACTACAACCTCGCCAGCCAGGAGCGGATCGTCCGTGGGCGCATGCCCACGATGGAGATCATCAACGAACGCTTCGCGCGCAACATCCGCGTGGGCCTGTTCAACTTCATCCGCAAGAGCCCGGAAGTCGCCATCGGCGGCATCAAGGTGCAGAAATACAGCGCCTTCCTGCGCGAGATCGTCGTGCCGACGAACTTCAACATCGTCTCGGTCAAGCCGCTGCGCGGCTCGGGGCTGATCGTCTGCGACCCGACCCTCGTGTTCGCCGTCATCGATTCCCTCTTCGGCGGCATCGGCAAGTTCCACGCGCGCATCGAGGGCCGCGACTTCTCCGCCACCGAGCAGCGCGTGATCCTGCGCCTGGTGGAGGTGATCACCGCCGAGTACCGCAAGGCCTGGATGGGCATCTACCCGCTGGAACTGGACTACCAGCGCTCGGAGATGCAGCCGCAGTTCGCCAACATCGCCACGCCCAGCGAGATCGTGGTCTCGACCTCGTTCACGCTGGAGATCGGCGAGACCAGCGGCACCGTCTACTTCTGCATTCCCTACTCCACGCTGGAGCCGATCCGCGACGTGCTCTACAGCACCACGCAGGGCGACTCCTCCGAGCCCGACCGCCGCTGGGTCAACCTGCTGAAGCACCAGATCCAGGCCGCCGAGGTGGAGCTGGTGGCCGAGCTGGCCCATGCGCCGGCCACCGTCGAGCAGCTGCTGGCCTTCAAGCCCGGCGACTTCATCGAGCTGGACCTGGAGCAGGTCATCAAGGCCAAGATCGACGGCGTGCCCATCTACGACTGCCACTACGGCACGTCCAACAACAAGTATTCGATCAAGATCGACAAGATGCTGACCAGCCCGGACTCTGGCTGGCTGGGAGCCCGAGATGCCACCTGATTCACCGAGCCAAGAAGAACAGGACGCAATGGCGGCCGAGTGGGCCGCTGCGCTTGCCGAAGCCGCGCCCCAACAGGAAGTGGCCGAGGAGGTGCGCCCGGTCGCCGACCAGGTGGCGCCCGCCGCGTTCACCAACTTCTCGCCCACGCCGGGCAATATGCCCACCGGCGACATCAACATGATCCTGGACATCCCGGTCCAGCTGACGGTTGAACTGGGCCGCACCCGCATCCCGATCAAGAACATCCTGCAGCTCGCGCAGGGCTCCGTCGTCGAGCTCGACGCGCTGGCCGGCGAGCCGATGGACGTGCTGGTCAACGGCTACCTGATCGCCCAGGGCGAGGTGGTGGTGGTGAACGACAAGTTCGGCATCCGGCTGACGGATATCGTGACGCCTTCCGAGCGCATGAGGCGCCTGAGCAAGGCCTGACCCCGCCGCGGTGGCGGACAATGACACCGCATGAATAACTCCTTACTTCCCTTCCTCTGGTTCATCGGCATCCTGTGCCTGATCCCGCTGGCGCTGTGGCTGCTCAAGCGCACGCCGCTGGGCGGCACCTCGCACAGCGGGTCCATGCGCGTGATCGCCGCGCTGCCGATCTCGCCGAGCCAGCGGATCCTCACCGTCGAGGTGGGCCAGGGCGAGGACCGCAAGTGGCTGGTGCTGGGTGTCACCGGCCAGCAGATCACGACGTTGCATGTGATGCCGCCGCAGGCGGAGGCGCCGGGGGCGGTGCAGCAGGCATCGTTCGCGCAGTTGCTGGGCGCCAAGCTGCGGGGTGAGCAGCGTGCGCCTTGATAACGCATTACGCCGGCTGACTGCGCTTTCGGTGCTGGCCCTGCTGCCGCTGATCGCCGGCGCCCAGCAGAGCGCCCCGCCCGCCACCCTGCCCCTGCTGGTCGGCCAGGGCGCCGGCGGCAGCAGCTACTCGGTGCCGATCCAGACCCTGCTGTTCTTCACCGCCCTGGGCTTCCTGCCCGCGGTGCTGCTGATGATGACGGCCTTCACGCGCATCGTGATCGTGCTGTCGCTGATGCGGCAGGCGCTGGGCACGCAAGCCGCCCCACCCAATCAGGTGATCGTCGGCCTGTCGCTGTTCCTGACCTTCTTCGTGATGAGCCCGACGCTGGACAAGGTCTACGCCGATGCCTGGGCGCCCTACTCCGCCGGCACCATCCCCTTCGAGACCGCGCTGCAGCGCGCCGAGCCGCCGATGCGCGGCTTCATGCTCAAGCAGACGCGGCAGAGCGACGTGGCGCTGTTCTCGCGCCTGGCCAAGCTCGATGCCGGCGTGAAGCCCGAGGACGTGCCCTTCAAGGTGCTGGTGCCCGCCTTCGTCACCAGCGAGCTGAAGAGCGCCTTCCAGATCGCCTTCCTGGTCTTCATCCCCTTCCTGGTGATCGACATGATCGTCAGCTCGGTGCTGATGAGCCTGGGCATGATGATGCTGTCGCCGGTGCTGGTCTCGCTGCCCTTCAAGCTGATGCTGTTCGTGCTGGCGGACGGGTGGAACCTGCTGCTGGGCTCGCTGGCCGCCTCGTTCGCCACCTAACGCTCAAGGTCGACGCATGGATTCCCAACAAGTCTTCACCCTCGGCCAGCAGGGCCTGTACGTGCTGATGATGGTGGCCGCGCCGGTGCTGCTGACGGTGCTCGCCGTCGGCGTGCTGGTCAGCGTGTTCCAGGCGGCCACGCAGATCAACGAGTCGACGCTCTCCTTCGTGCCCAAGGTCGTGGCCGCCATCGCCGTGCTGGCGATCGCCGGGCCGTGGATGGTCACGACGCTGGTGGAGTACATCCAGCGGACGCTGATGGCGATTCCGAACGCGGTGGGTTGATCGATGTTCTCGGTCACCGAGGCCCAGCTCCTCGCCTGGCTGAACCCGCTGCTCTGGCCCTTCCTGCGCACGCTGTCGCTGTTCGCCGGCATGCCCACCTTCAGCCAGCGGGCGGTGCCGCTGCGGCTGCGCATCGGCCTGGCCTTCTTCGTCTCGCTGTGTGCCCAGCCCTCGCTGCCGCAGATGCCGGTGATTCCGCTGGACGGGCTGCCGCTGCTGCTCCTGCTGCTGGCCCAGCAGATGCTGATCGGCCTGGCGATGGGCTTCGCGGTGCGGGTCGTGTTCGCGGCGCTGGAGTTCGCGGGCGAGCTGATCGGGCTGCAGATGGGGCTGAACTTCGCCGGCTTCTTCGATCCGTCGACCGGCGGCCAGGGCACGTCCAGCTCGCGCTTCTTCGGCTCGATGGTGGCCTTCCTGTTCATCGCGATCAACGGCCACCTGCTGCTGATCAACGCGCTGGTGCAGAGCTTCCAGGCCTTCCCGGTCGGCGACGAGCCCTTTGCCTTCCTGCGCGCCGCGCAGCCGCATCGCTGGGGCGCCGAGATCTTCAGCATCGGCCTGTGGATCGCGCTGCCGCTGGTGACGATGCTGCTCTTCGTCAACCTGGTGCTCGGCGTGATCTCGCGCGTGGCGCCGCAGATCGGCATCTTCGCGGTCGGCTTCCCGCTGACCGTGTCGATCGGCCTGATCGGCATGGTGGCCACGCTGCCGCTGATGCAGACGCCGTTCCAGGTGGCGCTGGAGCGGCTGCTGGCCGCCTTCAGCTAGCGGCTGCCGGGTCCATCCAGAGCGCGGCCCACATGTGGCCGTCCGGGTCGGCGAGGTCACGGGTGACCATGAAGCCGTGGTCCTCCATCGGGTTCACGTCGGCCGTGCCGCCATGGGCCGCTGCGGCCTCGTTCATCGCATCGACGGCGGCGCGGCTCTCCAGCGCCAGCGAGAGCATCATCGCGCAGGACCCGGCGGGCGGGAACGGCCGCTGCGTGAAGGTGCGCCACTTGGCGTGGGTGACCAGCATGACCTGGATGGATTCGCTCCAGGCCATGGCGGCCCCGCCCTCGCCGCTGAGCTGCGGATTCTGGGTGAAGCCGAGGGCCTTGTAGAAGGCGGTCGAGACCGCGAGATCGGCGACGGGGAGGCTGATGAAGAGGGTCTTGGTCATGGCGGTTCCTGTGGCTTGTCCGGGGTTCGGAGCCTGCACCCGAGCGGGACTCCGCCCACACGACGATCGGTGCGCCCCTGAATCGACAACATTGCGAATCCTCCTTCGGCCGGAGGCGGAACCCGAGGCTCTCCACAAGTCTGCGGATTCCGGGCACTGGTCGAGCTGAGACGATGGCCGCCCGGCAAGTGGAGGAGACGACATGGCCAATAAGAAGCTGATCATCGCCTGCGACGGCACCTGGAATTCGCCCGAGCAGCGCCGCAACGACGTCGCTGCACCGACCAACGTCGTGCGGCTGCACAACTGCATCGCCAAGCGCGATGCAGCCGGCGTCGAACAGCGGCGCTACTACCACTCCGGCGTCGGCAGCGAAGGCAACCTGGTCCAGCGCGTGGCCGGCGGCGCCTTCGGCAAGGGCATCAGCGCCAACATCATCGCGGCCTATGCCTGGCTGGCTCAGCAGTACGAGCCGGGCGACGAGATCTGGCTGTTCGGCTTCAGCCGCGGCGCCTTCAGCGCACGCAGCCTGGCGGGCATGGTCGGCTGCTGCGGGCTGCCGGTGGTCGGCAGCAGGACCGCCAGCGAGGTCTGGGAACTGGCGCAGCAGGCCTTCGCGGAGATCTATCGCGTCGAGCCGGACAAGCGTCCTGTTCCGAAGTGGGCGCTGCACCCGGTGGACCCGGTCACGGGCAAGACGCCGATCCGCTTCATCGGCGTCTGGGACACCGTGGGCGCGCTCGGCGTGCCGGACGATCTCGGCGTGCTCGACCTGTTCGACGACCCGACGCACTGGAAGTTCCACGACGCGCAGCTGGGCGCCGGCGTGGCCCATGCGCGCCATGCACTGGCGATCGACGAGATGCGCTCCAGCTTCACGCCGACGCTGTGGACGGCGAAGAATCCGGAACCCGGAAAGCCCGAACGAGTCCTCAATGATGCCGATCAGCCGGGCAAGCCGGCCCGCGTCAAGCAGCTCTGGTTCCCCGGCGCGCACAGCGACGTCGGTGGCGGCTACGGCGAATGCCAGCTGTCCGACGGCGCGCTGAAGTGGATGGTCGACGAGGCGGCGGGCATCGGGCTGGCCTTCGACCCGGCCATGGTCGAGCAGATCCTGCCGAGCCCGCGCGGGCTGCTGCACGAGTCCAACGAGGGCGGCTTCAAGCTGTTCAAGTCCCGCCCGAGGAACCGGCCGCCGCTGGAGGCGAACTCGCCGCACTACCACCCCAGCGCCTGGCTGCGCGACCAGGCGCCGCCGATCACCCAGTGCCCCTACCACCACCCGACCCGGCTGCTGGCAGTGGGCGAGACGGCCGACGCCATCGACGTGCAGGCGCGCATCCAGTGGAACGAGACCGGCATCTACCTGCAGCCCGGGGCCGTCTACGAGTTCAGCGCCACGGGCGAATGGCTGGACAAGGATCTGCCCTGCGGGCCCGACGGCAAGCGCATCGGGAAGTTCCGCATCGGCGACGCGGTGCACGCGGCGCTTGGCGCCGTGGGCGCCGTAGAGACCGCGGCCAACAAGCTCTTCAACACGCCCGGCGTCGACCTGCCGGCGACCCGGCGCCACGAGGACATGCCGTGGTTCTGCCTCGTCGGGGCGATCGCCAACGACGGCGCCCGCCAGGTCGCCAACCCCGACGGCGACGGCTCCGCGCCACCGCATCAGGCCTTCCGCATCGGCGCCGGCTGCCGGCTCACCGTGCCCGACGACAGTGCCTGCGCCGGCTACCTCTACTGCTATGCCAACGACGCCTGGCACTTCTACGACAACAACCTGGGCAGCGTGACCCTGTCGGTCACGCGCGTCGCCTGAAGCTTGCCTTCGGCTGGCCGCGCTTCGCCACGCGTCGCCGGTGAACTGCGGCACGACATGGAGATGGGTCGATGGACGGAACAGACCAGGCCGCCCCGCAGGGAGCCGTGGCAAACAAGGTGGATCCCAGGGCCGCGGGCCTTCCTCCCACCGAGGGTTCCTCAAGCGGAGGCGTGGATGTGCCGGCGGCGATCAAGCAGGCGCTCTACTTGGTGTTCCTGTGGTGCCTAGCCGGCATTGCCCTGGGGTACGGCGTCAGGTTCTGGAACGACGCTCCGGTGCACTCCAGCTTCATTCCCTTCGTCGGGATCGCGTTCTCGGCGATCCTCTCGTTCGCGGTGGTGATGGCCTTCCGCTCCGTGTCCGGCGAAGTCGATTTCCAGTTTGGCCAGGTCAAGTTCAAGGGTGCATCCGGCCCTGTGCTGTTCTGGTCGATCTGCTTTCTGGCGGTCGCCTACGGCATGTATCTCCTGGGCATCACGGATGTTGCCAAGGCAGATGCGCCGGTGGGTTACAAGTCCTGTTCGGTCGGCGAGATCGCGCTTCACAAGTGCTCGCTGAACGCGCCGCAGCCCGACGCGTCGGCAAGTCGCCGGCTCCCGGATCCACAAGCTCAGGAACTGCCGCAGGCGCCCGCACCCTCTCATCGTCCAGCGCTGGCCCCATAGGGCGCGAACACCTCCGCCGCCCAGTCGACAAAGGCGCCCCGCGCGGCGACGAGCGCATCGACATCCGCCTGTCCACGCCCGGCAAGGCGGGCGACGAGATCGTGCTGGAGGCGGTGCCACGGCATCCGACCGCGGAGCAGCTGTTCGCCGGCGTCTACTTCCTCCAGGCGCAGATCGATGTGCGCATGCCCGGCGTCGCGCACGAGATGGCAGAGGCCATCGCGCATGCGGCGCATGCGATGTGCCCGTACTCGAAGGCCGTTCACGGCAATATCGACGTCGTCGCGAACGTCGACGTGGCGCTCGCCCTGGCAGCGTAGTCCGGAGCGCAGCATGTCCAAACCTCTCGCCCACAAGGTCGCCCTCGTCACCGGCGGTTCGCGCGGCATCGGTGCCGCCATCGCGCGCCGCCTGGCGCAGGACGGCGCCGATGTCGCCATCAGCTACTCGGCCTCCGCCGACCGGGCGGAGGCGCTGGTCAAGGAACTGATCGCCCTCGGCGCGCGCGCCACGGCCGACCGCACGCCGTGGCCGGGCGTGGCCGACTACTCGGCGACCAAGGCCGCGGTGTCCGCCTACACCCGCGGCTGGGCGCGTGACCTCGCCCCGCGCGGCATCACCGTCAACACCGTGCAGCCGGGCTCGGTCGACACGGAGCTGAATCCGCAGCACGGCGATTTCGCCGCGGTGCAGAAGGCCGCCATTCCGCTCGCCCGCTACGCCCGGCCCGAGGAGATCGCCGCGGCCGTCGCCTTCCTCGCCGGCCCCGAGGCCAGCTTCATCACGGGCATCGCGCTCGACGTCGATGGCGGGGCGGCGGCCTGATCGCCGGAGCCCCGCGCCGGTCCGGGAAGTTCCCAGCGGCGCGATCGCCGTTCGCTGATGGCGGGAGGCAGGTCCGCATCTCCCGATGCGGCCCTCAGCTCCCGCAGGCATCGCAGCAGCAAGGCCATCGCGCTTCTTCGATCAGTCTCAGAACACGTGGCGGACGCCCACGGCCAGGATGCTCGGATCCTGGCCCAGGCCGCTCGGCGCGAAGTTGGCCGTGGCGCTGAACAGGCCCAGGTTCGCACGGTCGTTGTTGGTCACGTGCGCGTAGGAGCCGTACAGGTAGGTGCGCTTGGACATCGCGTACTCGTAGGTCAGCGCCAGCGTCGTCGCGCGGCCGTCGTCGCCGGAGATCTTGTCGAAGCGGCTCGAGTAGATCTGGGCCAGCACGCGGCTGTTCTGCAGCGGCACCTGCACGCCGATGTTGTAGTTGGTCTGCTTCAGCGTCGTGTTGGCGGTGACGGTGATGTTGGTCTCCGACGGGTCGAAGGCGAAGTAGCCGACCACCAGCTTGGCCGGGCCGAAGTCGTACTGGACGCCCACGCTCTCCGCATGCTGCCAGGCCGGGCCGGCGTTGGCCGGGATGTCCTTGACGCTCTGCTTGGAGCGGTAGTAGCTGGCGCTGACGCCGAAGGGGCCGCTGGTCCAGGTGAAGCCCGGGTTGATCATGCGGCCGCCGCTGTTGGCGGCCTCGTCGCCGGCCGCCACCATCAGCCGGCCGGTGAAGCCGCCGGTGGTGAAGGTGCCGAGCAGCGAGTTGTTGATGCGGGCCATCTGGCCCTGCGTGCCGTCGCCGGCGGCGGCGGCGCTGGCCACGTTGATGCCGGTCAGGTTGGAGTTGCCCCAGTAGGTCTGGCCGGTGGCATCCGAGAAGATCAGGGTCTGCCACAGCGGCGAGTACTGGCGGCCGGCGCTGACGTTCCACTGCTTGGTGCCGAGGCCGACCCAGATCTGGCGGCCCCAGGCCAGGTTGCCCTGCTGCAGCACGCCGGTGTCGGCGCCGATGCCCATCTCCATCCAGAAGTTGGCGGACAGGCCGCCGCCGAGGTCCTCGGTGCCACGGAAGCCCAGGCGGCTGCCGTTGCCGACGCCGGAGTCCATGATCTTGCGGTTGACGCCGGAGCCCGCGTGCTGGGCTTCGACGGCCATGTCCAGCACGCCGAACACGGTGACCGTGCTCTGCGCCTGGGCGGCCAGGGCCGGCAGGCCGAGGATGAGGGCGGGAATCAAATGCTTCTTGATGGACATGGAAGTCTCCTTGGTTGAATTCGAGGTGGGTGAGAAAAAACTTGTTGAATGGATTCGTGTCAGCGCGAGGTCGGCAGCGCGACGCGCCGGATCTGCCCGGCTTCGAGGATCCACAGCGAGGTGTCGCCGTTGCCGTCGTCGGCCGCGAAGAACAGCAGCGCGACGCCCGCCGGCGTGAACTGGTGCGGGAAGGAACCCTTCGGGCCGGGCCTCAAGTCGGCCAGCAGGTGGGTGCCGGACGCTTCGCCGTCGGTGCGCCAGAGCTCGAAGCCGTGCACGCCGTCGAGCGCCGCGAACAGCAGCGAGTCCTGCTGCGCGTACAGCCGCGCCGGTGCGGACGGCTCCGGTCCCGCGACGATGTCGATCACCATCGCGGTTCCCGCGGCCGTGCCGTCGGACTTCCACAGCTCCGCGCCATGCACGCCATCGGTGGCCGAGAAGAACAGCGTGTGGCCGACCGCCGTCAGGAAGCTCGGCAGCGCATGGGCCGCGCCGGGGTTGATGTCCTTGACGATGCGCGTGCCTTCGGCCGTGCCGTCGCTGCGCCAGAGCTCGATGCCGCTGCGGCCGTCGTCGGCGGCGAAGTAGAGCGAACCGTCCATCGCCGCCAGGTACTGCGGGTGGCTGCCGCCGGCGCCGGCCTGGATGTCGGCCACCATGCGCGTGCCGGCCTCGCTGCCGTCGCTGG
>NZ_LYVQ01000108.1 GCF_001984095.1 Pelomonas sp. KK5 | reverse complement strand
CTCCCGCCCCGAGAACCTCGAGGACCTGAAGAAGATCGTCCACGCCACCGGCGCCGAACTGGGCCTGGCCTTCGACGGCGACGGCGACCGCCTCGGCATCGTCACCAAGGACGGCGAGATGATCATGCCGGACCGCCAGATCATGCTGTTCGCCGCCGACATCCTCAAGCGCAAGCCCGGCAGCGAGATCATCTTCGACGTCAAGTGCACGCAACGCCTGGCCCCGTGGATCCGCGAGCACGGCGGCAAGCCCACGATGTGGATGACCGGCCACTCGCTGGCCAAGGCCAAGCTGAAGGAGACCGGCGCCCCGCTGGCCGGCGAGCTCTCGGGCCACATCTTCTTCGCCGAGCGCTGGTACGGCTTCGACGACGCCATGTACACCGCCGCCCGCCTGCTGGAGATCCTCTCGCGCCACGCCGACCCGAGCGCCGTGCTGCAGGCCCTGCCCACCAGCTTCAACACGCCCGAGATCAACGTGCCCTGCGCCGAGGGCGAGCACCACGAGGTCGTGAAGCAGCTCAAGGAGATCGCCGAGTTCCCGGGCGCCGAGCGGGTGACGATCGACGGCCTGCGCGTCGAGTACGACGACGGCTTCGGCCTGGTGCGCCCGTCCAACACCACGCCGGTGCTGGTGCTGCGCTTCGAGGGCCACACGCCCGAGGCGCTGGAGCGCATCCAGCATGACGTGCTCGAGCAACTCAAGCGGGTGAAGCCCGACGCCACCTTCGCGGCCGGTCACTGAGCTTGAAGGAGCGCCTCGCCCTCGCGGCCTATGGCGCGCTGCTGCGCCTGCTGACGCCCTTCTACCTGCTGCGCCTGTGGCGGCGCGGCGGGGCCGAGCCGTTGTACCGGGAGTTCATGCGGGAGCGGCTGGGCCTGTACCGGAGCGCCGCGCCGGCCCAGGGCTGGATCTGGGTCCATGCCGTCTCGCTCGGCGAGACCCGTGCAAGTGCCGCGTTGCTCGAGCGCATCCGCGCGCTGCGGCCCGGGGCCCGCATCCTGCTGACCCACGGCACGGCCACGGGCCGCGAGGCCGGCCGGGAACTGCTGCGCGAGGGCGATGCGCAAGCCTGGCTGCCCTACGACCGGCGCGATGCCGCGCGGCGCTTCCTGCTGCACTGGCGGCCGGCCGTCGGCGTGCTGATGGAGACCGAGATCTGGCCGATGCTGCTGGCCGAGGCGCAGCGCTTTCGCCTGCCGATGGTGCTGGCGAACGCGCGCCTGTCCGAGAAGAGCCTGCGCCAGGGCCGGCGCTTCGGCGCGCTGCTGAAGCCCGCCGCCCGGCGGCTGGCGCTGGCCCTGGCCCAGACCGAGGCCGACGCCGCACGGATGCGCGAGATGGGCGTGCCCCACGTCGAGGTGATGGGCAATCTGAAGTACGACATGGCGCCCGATCCGGCGCTGGTCGAACGCGGCCGGCAGTGGGCGGCCCTGGCGGGCCGGCCGGTGCTGCTCGCTGCCGTCTTCCGCGAAGGCGAGGAAGCGATGCTGCTGGCCGCCTGGCGCGGCCTGCGAGTGCCACGCGGCCCGCACCGGCCGCTGCTGGTGATCGTGCCGCGGCATCCGCAGCGCTTCGACGAGGTGGCGGCGCTGGTGGCCAAGGAGGGGTTTTCGGTCGCCAGAAGAAGCGGCTGGCAAGACCTGCCCCCCGACGAGGCACTGCACGCCGATGTGTGGCTCGGCGACTCAATGCGCGAGATGCCGCTGTACTACGGCCTGGCCGGCGCCGCCCTGCTGGGCGGCAGCTTTGCCAAGCTGGGCGGCCAGAACCTGATCGAGGCCGCCGCCTGCGGCTGCCCGGTCGTCATGGGCCCGCACACCTTCAACTTCGCTGAAGCCAGCACGCTCGCGGAGGCCGCCGGCGCCGCGCTGCGGGCGGCGGACATCGAGCAGGCGCTGACCCAGGCGCTGCGCCTGTGCGAGGCGCCGTCGGAGCAGGCGGCGATGGCACGACGGGCGCTGGCTTTCGCGGGCGCGCACCGCGGGGCGGCAGAGCGGATGGCCGCCGCCATCGACACGCTGGTCGCCTAACAAACGAAACAAGCGGAGTCCGGCGGCGATACCGGCGTGCAACACGCGGCGCCGACGATGGCAGCACGCCAACACACGGAGCCTCTCCATGACCCCGCAGCAGATCGCCCTCGTCCGCAGCAGCTTCGCCCTGGTCCGCCCGATCGCACCGACCGCCGCCGCGATCTTCTATGACAAGCTGTTCGCGGCCGACCCCGGCCTGCGCCAGCTGTTCAAGGGCGACATGACCCTGCAGGGCGAGCGGCTGATGACGATGATCGGCAGCGCGGTGGCGCTGCTGGACCAGGTCGGCAAGGTGCTGCCGGTGCTGCGGCAGCTGGGCGCCCGGCATGTCGCCTACGGCGTGCGCGACCAGCACTACGTCACCGTCGGCCAGGCGCTGGTCGCGACGCTGCAGGAGGGCCTTGGCCAGGCCTTCACCGCCGAGGTGCGCGAGGCCTGGATCGCCGCCTACGCGCTGATCAGCAGGACGATGCAGGAAGGCGCGTGGGAAGCGTCCCTCAACGTCGCTGCGTGATTCCCGCCACCCGCTCCAGCAGGTCCGCCTTGCCGAAGGGCTTGTCCAGCGAGGCGCAGCGCGAGCGCTTGAGGAAGTCCGCGGCGTCGGGCGAGAGCGTGTCGCCGGTGACGAAGACGATGCTGCGCGCCAGCGCCGGATGGCGCTCGGAGATCTCGCGCCACAGCGCGGCCCCGTCCATCTGCGGCATGCGCAGGTCGGACACGATCGCGTCGAAGCGGGCCGTGTCCAGCAGTTCCAGCGCGAGCAGGCCCGAATCGGCGGTGGCGACCTCGTAGCCCGCGCTCTCCAGCATCGCCCGCATCACCTCGGCCACCTCCGGCTCGTCGTCGACGACCAGCACCCGCAGCGTGGGCGGGCCGGCTTCCTCCATCAGCGGCATCGGCACACTCTCGGCGGCCGCAGCCGTCGCGCCGCTGATCGGCAGGCTCAGCCTGAAGCTGGCGCCACCGCCCTGCCCTTCACGCTCCAGCGCCAGCTCGCCGCCGTGGTCGCGCGCCAGCGAGCGCGACACCGACAGGCCCAGGCCCGTGCCCAGCCCCTCGGCCTTGGTGGTGAAGAAGGGCTCGAAGATGCGCTCGCGCGCCGCCGCGGCGATGCCCGGGCCGTTGTCGGCCACGCGCAGCCAGACGCGCGGCTCGCGGTAGTCACGCCGCGGCTCCAGCCCGGTCTGCACCTGCACGCGCCGGGGCCCGTCCCGGCCCGCCAGCGCCTGCTGCGCGTTGACCAGCAGGTTCATCACGATCTGGCCGATCTGGTCGCCGTCGGCGCTGATCGGCGGCAGGCCCTCGCCCAGCGTCAGCTCCAGCGCGATGCCGTGCGTGCGGTAGCCATAACCGAGCATCTCGACGGCAGCCCGCACCAGCTCGTTGAAGCCCACCGGCCCGCGCTGCGAGGGCCGGCTGCGCGCCATGTTCATGAAGGTGCGCACGATGCGGCCGCAGCGTTCGGCGGCGTCGTGGATGCGGCGCGCGTCGGCCTGCAGCTCGGCGTGGCCGGCGCACTTCTCCTCCAGCAGGCTGGCCCGGCCCATCACGATGGACAGCGGGTTGTTCAGCTCGTGCGCCACGCCGGCCAGCAGGCTGCCCATGGCCGTGAGCTTCTCGCTCTGGCGCAGCGCCTCGCGCTGGCGCTCGATCTGGGCGGCGGCATTGCGGCGCTCGGAGACGTCGATGATCGAGGCGGTGTAGAAGGTCTCGGCATGCACGTCGGTGCGCCACAGCACCATCTCGATCGGGAACTCGCTGCCGTCGGCCCGCAGCGCATGCAGTTCCAGCCGCTTGCCCATCACCCGGCCCGGTCCGCCCTGCTGCATGCGCGCCATGCCGCCGTCGTGCGCCTCGCGGTAGCGTTCCGGGATGATGAGCTCGCTGACGCCGCGGCCCAGCACCTCGCCGCGGCGGCGGCCGAACATCGCCTCGGCCGCCGGGTTGAACTCGACGATGGCGCCGCCCGCGTCGGTACTCACCAGCGCCGCCAGCGCATGGTCGACGATGGCGGACTTCAGCGCCTCGGCGCGCTGCAGCTCGGCCAGCTTGTCGGTCAGCTGCTGCTCGCGCAGCTTCAGCTCGGTGCTGTCGCGCGCGAACACCACCGTGCATTCCACCGGGCCGCCGGGCGGGCCGTAGGGCACCAGCGCCTCGCTGAGGTATTCGGAGCCGTGGCCGCCGGGGTAGTCGATCCAGCCCTCCACATGCAGCGCCTCGCCGGCTAGCAGGCGCGGGATCAGCGGGGCGTAGAGCGCGTAGCTCTGCTCGCCGATCAGCTCCGACACATGGCGGCCGATCAGCTGCTCGGCCGGGCGGTGGAAGAAGCGGCACATCTCGCGGTTGAGGAAGATGTAGTAGCCGTCGAGGTCCAGCACCGCGATGCCGGAGCTGTTGTGCTCCAGCAGCATGGCGGCGAGCTTGGGGTCCAGCGTCGGCACCGCCTGCGACAGGTCCCAGGTGGCCGTGCCCAGCGAGACCAGCTTCGGGCGCCTGCGGCTACTGCTCATTGGCACCCGCCGGCACGAAGACATAACCGACATTGCGCACGGTGCGGATCACCGCCGGCTTGTCGGGATGGATCTCGATCTTGCGGCGCAGCCGCATCACGCGCAGGTCGATCGAGCGGTCGAACACGTCCCAGCCGCGCTTGTGGGCCTGCTCCATGATCTGGTCCCGGTTCAGCGGCCGGTTCGGATGGCGGGCGAACAGGGCCAGCAGCTCGTACTCGGCGGCGGTGATGTCGATCTCGCTGCCGTCGGCGGCCAGCAGGCGGCGCTCGTCCAGGTCGAGCTGACAGTCGCCGAAGGCGATGCGGCGGCTGTTGCTCGCTGCGGCCGGCGCGGCGGGAGCGGCCCGGCCGTTCTCCAGCCGCCGCAGCAGGGCCCGCACGCGCGCCAGCAGTTCGCGCAGCTCGAAGGGCTTGGTCACGTAGTCGTCGGCGCCGACCTCCAGGCCCACGATGCGGTCCACCTGGTCGCCGGCGGTGGTCAGCATCAGCTGGCCCATGCCGGGATGCTCGGCGCGCAGCCAGCGCGAGAGCGAGAAGCCGTCCTCGCCGGGCATGTGCACGTCCAGCAGGGCCACGTTCGGGGCGGCTTCGGCCACGGCGGCTCGCGCGGCGGCGGCATCGGCGGCTTCGCAGACGATGAAACCGTGCCGGCCGAAATATTCGGCCAGCAGCGCACGCAACTCCGGTTCGTCATCGACGACGAGCATCATCGGGCCGGCCCTGGCATCCCCCATCGCGCACCCCTCGCTTGCCGGCAAGTGTAGCTAACGAGTTATGTGGACGTACAAACGAAACACGCGCTGAAGCGGGCCTGAATCAGCCGGCGCCGAGACTGCGGGCTCTTCCACTCAGACCTCTCCAGGAGTTCCGCCGTGTCGCTTGTCCTCGCCAAGAAGCTGTTCGCCGCCCTCGCCATCACCGCTGTCTACACTGCCGCCCAGGCCCAGGAAGCCGTCGTCGTCAAGGACTACGACGTCTACGTGGACCCGCCCACCGCCTTCGCCTACATCAAGCTGCCCGGCGGCTGGAAGTTCATCGGCAAGCTGGACGTGGAGCAGATGAAGCGCCTGCCGCCCGGCACGCTGACCAGCCTGCTGCCGCCGGAGCAGGCCGCTGCCACGCGGATGGCGATGGCCGCACGCCCGGCGAAGACCGCACGCCAATAGGCCGATCCCGCACCCGCCATGCGGGAGAATGCGAGTTGTGGCGGCTGTCCGATTCCCGGACAGTCGCCTTACTTTTTACAACTCCCCTTCCTCCGCCGTGTCGTCCATTGCAATCCCTGCCGCCGCCGCCGCTGCACGCCAGCGCGGCGACCGCGCCTTCCTCGGCCATCCGGCCGGCCTCGGCTGGCTGTCCTTCTGCGAGCTGTGGGAGCGTTTTTCCTTCTACGGCATGCAGGCCCTGCTGGTCCTGTACCTCAGCAACTGGCTGTTCAAGCCCGAGAACATCGGCAACGTGGCCGGCATGGAGGCGCTGCGCCATGCCATCGAGGGCGTCACCGGCCCGCGCACGCCGCAGCAGTTGGCCTCGGCCGTGTTCGGCCTGTACGCGGGCTTCGTCTACCTGACGCCGCTGTTCGGCGGCATGATTGCCGACCGGCTGCTGGGCCGCACGAAGACGGTCGTCATCGGCGCCTCGCTGATGGCGCTGGGCCACTTCCTGATGGCCTTCGAGGCCAGCTTCCTGATCGCGCTCGTGTGCCTGCTGCTGGGCGTGGGCTGCTTCAAGGGCAATATCGCCGCCCAGGTGGGCGACCTGTACGCCCCCGGCGACACGCGCCGCGCCAGCGCCTTCCAGATCTTCATGCTGGCGGTGCAGATCGCGGTGATCGCTGCGCCCATCGTCTGCGGCACGCTGGGCGAGAAGGTGGCCTGGCACTGGGGCTTCGGCGCCGCCGGCGTGGGCATGGTGATCGGCCTGTTCGTCTACCTGGCCGGCCGCAAGTGGCTGCCACCGGAGCAGAGCCGCGACAAGATCGAGCAGCAGGCCCGCACGCCGATGAGCAGCCGCGAGAAGACGGCAATCGCGCTGCTGGTGCTGCTGCTGCCGGTGCTGATGCTGTCCATCGTCGGCAACCAGCAGTACTACAACGCCTTCCCGCTGTGGTCCGAGAAGCACATGGACCTGGTGCTGCTCGGCTGGCAGGTGCCGGTGACCTGGCTGCAGGCGGTGGACGCCGCCATCAGCACGATCACGATGCTGCTGACGCTGGGCTTCTGGAAGTGGTGGTCCACGCGCCGCCAGGAGCCCGACGAGTTGACGAAGATGGCCCTGGGCGCGCTGATCGCCTGCGGCGCGCCCGCGCTGATGATCTTGGCTGCCGGCATCGCCGAGCACGGCAAGGTCAGCTTCGCCTGGTCGCTGGCCTACACCATCGTCAACGACTTCGGCTTCGCCAACATCCTGCCGGTGGGCCTGGCGCTGTACTCGCGCGCCGCGCCGCACCGCATGGAAGGCCTGCTGATCGGCATCTACTACCTGCACCTGTTCGTCGGCAACATCTTCGTCGGCTGGCTGGCCGGCCTGCTGGACACGATGAGCGGCCAGCAGTTCTGGGGCCTGCATGCGGTGCTGGTCGCTGCCGCGGCCGTGCTGCTGTTCGCCGCCAAGATGCTGTTCGGCAAGGTGCTGCTGCCGACCGAGAAGGCCGCTACCTGAAGTCCCCTGCGAAGACGAGCTGGTAGCCGTCCAGCTTCAGGTACTTGCGCAGCGCCGCGTTGACCTGCTCCGGGGTCACCGCGGCGATCGCGTCCAGCTCCTTCTGCGTGCGCGCCATCGTGCGGCCGAGCATGGCCTGCCGTGCCAGCGCCGCGGCCAGCTGCGCGTCCTGCGCCAGTCCCAGGCGCGCCTCGCTGAGCAGGGCGCCGCGGGCGTCGGCCACCTCCTTCGGCGTGACGCCACCTGCCAGCAGTCGCGCGGCCTCCTCGCGCAGCCCGGCCTCCACCTTGGCGCGCACCGCCGGCGCGAAGATCGCGTAGACGTACCAGCCGGAGCGCGGATCCTGCGGGTTCAGCGAGAGGCCGGTGCCGGCGCCGTAGGACAGGCCGTCCTTCTCGCGCAGCCGCGCCCACAGGCGCGAGCCGGCGCCGCCGCCGAAGATCTGGTTGGCCACGGTCAGCGCGGCCGCATCGGGGGTGTCGTCGCTCAGCGCCAGCGGCAGGACGCCGAACATCATCGCGTTCTGCTTCTCCGGCGTGGGCAGCAGCTGCAGGCGGCCGGGCTTGTCGACGGTCACGTCAGCCACCCGCACCGGCGCCACCGGCGCCGCCCATGAGGCCAGCGCCCGGCCGGCCGCGGCCTTGATCGCCTCGGCATCGAAATCACCGACCAAGGCCAGCCAGGACTGGCTGCTGCCGTAGAAGCGCTGCTGGAAGCCCTGCACGCCGTCCAGCGTCACCGCCTTCAGGTCCTGCTCGCGCTCGGCGAAAGTCGGCTTGTAGCGCGGGTGGCCGCGCGGCACCATGTCCAGCGCCACGTCCACCTCGTTGGGCGCCAGCGCCATCGGGTCCTCGCGCTGCTCCTGCAACTGGGCCAGGGCAGCGGCGCGCACCTCTTCCAGGCCGGCCGCCTCGAAGCGCGGCTCGCGCAGCATCCGGCCGATCAGCGCCAGCGCCTCGGCGGCATGTTCGCGGGTGGTGCTCCAGGTCAGCGAGAGGCCGGTGGCCGTGGCCTGCACGGCGAGCTGCACCTTGGCGGCATCCAGCGCGTCGCGCAACTGGCTGCGGCTGAGCGTGCGGGTGCCCATCTTGAGCATCGCGCCGGCCAGCTCGGCGGTGGCGGCCTGGCCCTGCAGGCTCTCGGCGGTGCCCAGGCGAATCGTGAACACGCCCTGCACCGCGCCGCCCCGCGTGGCCTTGGGCAACAACGCCAGCTGCATGCCGCCGGGCAGCTCGCTGCGCAGCGTCGCCTTGTCGATATTGGCCGGCGTGGCCTCGAAGCGGGCGACGGCCGCGGCCGCGGCCTGCGGCTTGAAGGTGGCCAGTTCGGCCTGCAGGTCGGCGAAGGCGGGCGCCGGTGCGCGCTCGGGCTTGTCGGTGGGGATGTACTGGGCCAGCGTGCGGTTGCCGGGCCGCAGGTACTGGGTGGCCACGCGCTGCACGTCGGCCAGCGCCATCGCCTTGATCCGGTCGCGCAACAGGAAGTAGAGCCGCCAGTCGCCCTGCGAGATGGATTCGGACAGCGCGATGCCGACCTGCTCCGGATTGGTGAACTGCTTCTCCCAGCGGTTGAGCCAGCGGGTGCGGGCACGGGCCAGTTCCTCGTCGGTGACGGGCTCGCGGCCCAGGCCCTCGACGGTCGAGAGCAGCGCGGCATTGAGCCGCTCCTGCGCCGCGCCGGGCGCGAGCTTGGCCACGAACATCGCGAAGCCCGGCTCGGCCAGCGCCAGGCTGAAGGGGCTGACCTCGGCGGCCAGCTTGTCCTCGATCACGAGGCGCCGGTAGAGGCGTCCGTCCGGCTGGTTGGTGAGGATGCCGTTGAGCAGTTCGACGGCGGCGTAATCCGGCGTCGGTCCCGCGGGCACGTGATAGGCGGCGACGCTGAGCGGGTTGCCGCCGACGCGGCGCACGGTGACGAGGTTCTCTCCGTCCTGCACCGGATCCTGCGTGTAGGTCTTCTCCAGCGTGCGGGTGGGCTTCGGGATCCGGCCGAAGCTCTGCTCGATCCAGGCCAGCGCACGCGCCGGCTCGAACTTGCCCGACACGATCAGCGTGGCGTTGTCCGGCTGGTAGTAGCGGCGGTAGAAGGCCTGCAGCCGCGGGATCGAGACGTGTTCCACGTCGCTGCGCGCACCGATCGTGTCCTTGCCGTAGTTGTGCCAGAGGTACATCGCGCCCAGCGCGCGCTGGCTGGCCACGTTCTCCGGGTCGTTCTCGCCCATCTCCATCTCGTTGCGCACCACGGTCATCTCTGTGTCGAGGTCCTTGCGCGCGATGAAGCTGTTGACCATGGCGTCGGCCTGCCAGGCGAGATAGCTCTTCAGGTTCTCGTCGCCGGCGGAGAAGGCGGCGAAATAGTTGGTGCGGTCGAACCAGGTGGAGCCGTTCCAGGAGAAGCCGCGCCGGGTGAAGTCGGCCTTGGGATCGGGGAAATGCGTGCTGCCCTTGAACAGCAGGTGCTCCAGCAAATGAGCCATGCCGGTCTCGCCGTAGTTCTCCTGGCGGGAGCCGACGCGGTAGGTCACGTTGACCGTCGTCGTGGGCTTGCTCTCGTCCGGCGCCAGCAGGATCTGCAGGCCGTTGGGCAGGCGGTACTCGGTGATGCCCTCGACCTCGCGGACGCGGGTCGGGGCGGCCTGGGCGGCGAAGCTGGCCGCCAAGGCCAGGACGAGCAAGGTGGGCTTCAGCATCTCGGGATCTCTCCTTTGCGGGTGGCGCAGCGTACCTGCCGCCGAAGCGGTTGAAAACATGACTTTCGGCCTGACGTGGCATGCTGTGTCCTCGATGCCGCAGCCGCTGTTCCACCCCGCCGTGCAGGCCTGGTTCGACCGGGCCTTCCCTGCGCCCACGCCGGCGCAGGCCGCGGCCTGGCCGGCAATCCAGGCGGGCCGGCACACGCTGGTGGCGGCGCCCACCGGCTCCGGCAAGACGCTGACGGCCTTCCTCGCGGCGATCGATGCCCTGGTACGCCAGGGCCTGTCGGAGGACGGCCTGCCGGACGAGTGCGCGGTCGTCTACGTCTCGCCGCTGAAGGCCCTGTCCAACGACATCCGGCTGAATCTCGAAGCGCCGCTCGCCGGCATCCGGGACGAGCTCAAACGCCTGGGCCTGCCGGACGTGGACATCCGCACCGCGGTGCGCACCGGCGACACGCCTAACGCCGAGCGTCAGCGGGCCCTGCGCCGGCCGCCCCATGTGTTCGTGACGACGCCGGAGTCGCTGTACGTGCTGATCGGCTCCGAGTCGGGCCGCAAGCTGCTGTCCACGGTGCGCACGGTCATCGTCGACGAGATCCATGCGATCGCTGCCACCAAGCGCGGCAGCCACCTGGCGCTGACGCTGGAGCGGCTGCAGGCGCTCTGTGCGCGGCCCCTGGTCCGCATCGGGCTGTCGGCGACACAGAAGCCCATCGATCTCGTCGCTCGCTTCCTGACCGGCGGCGACGCGCCGTGCGAGATCGTCGACATCGGCTACTCCCGCAAGCGCGACCTGGCGCTGGAAGTGCCCCCGACGCCGCTGGCCGCCGTGATGTCCACCGACCAGTGGGAGCAGGTCTACGGCCGCGTGGCCGAACTGGTCCTGCAGCACCGCACGACGCTGGTCTTCGTCAACACGCGGCGCATGGCCGAGCGGGCGGCCCGGCATCTGGGCGAGCGGCTCGGCAAGGAAGCGGTCGCGGCCCATCACGGCAGCCTCTCGAAGGAGGCGCGCCTGCTGGCCGAGCAGCGGCTCAAGCGCGGGGATCTGCAGGTGCTGGTCGCCACCGCCTCGCTGGAACTGGGCCTGGACATCGGCGACGTGGACCTGGTGGTGCAGCTCGGCTCGCCCCGCTCGATCGCCACCTTCCTGCAGCGGGCCGGCCGCTCGGGGCACGCGGTGGGCGGCACGCCGAAGGCGCGGCTGTTCCCGCAGACGCGCGACGAGCTGGTCGAATGCGCCGCCCTGCTCGATGCGGTGAACCGCGGCGAGCTGGATGCGCTGAAGGTGCCGAGCGCGCCGCTGGACGTACTGGCCCAGCAGCTGATCGCCGAGGTGGCCTGCCGCGAGTGGGGCGAGGACGAGCTGTTCGCGCTGATGCGCAAGGCCTGGCCCTATCGCGAACTGCAGCGCGAGCGCTTCGACGAGGTCCTGCGCATGGTCAGCGAGGGCTTCTCGACCCGCCAGGGCCCGCGCGGCAGCTACATCCACCGCGATGCCGTGCACCACCGGCTGCGCGAGCGCCGCGGCGCGCGCATGACCGCCCTCACCTCCGGCGGCACCATCCCCGAGGCAGCCGACTACACGGTGATGCTGGAGCCGCAGGCCGAGAAGGTCGGCACCGTCAACGAGGACTTCGCCGTCGAGAGCCTGGCCGGCGACGTGTTCCAGCTCGGCAACGCGAGCTACCGCATCCTGCGGGTGCAGCCAGGGATGGTGCGGGTGGAGGACGCGAAAGGCGCACCGCCCAGCATCCCCTTCTGGCTCGGCGAGGCGCCGGGCCGCAGCGATGAACTCTCGTTCGCCGTCTCGCGGCTGCGCGCCGATTTCGAGCGCGATGGCCTGTGCGCGATCGAGGCGCTGGCCCTGCCCGAGGCCGCCGCGCTGCAGCTGGCCGACTATCTCGGCCGCGCGCTGAAGGAGCTGGGCGTGCTGCCGACGCAGGCCCGCATCGTGCTCGAACGCTTCTTCGACGAGTCGGGCGGCATGCAGCTGATCGTCCATTCGCCGCGCGGCAGCCGGCTCAACCGCGCCTGGGGACTGGCGCTGAGGAAGCGCTTCTGCCGCCAGTTCAACTTCGAGCTGCAGGCGGCGGCGACCGAGGATGCGATCCAGCTCTCGCTCTCCACCCACCACAGCTTCGAGCTCGCCGAAGTCGCGCGCTACCTGCACAGCATGACGGCCGAGCACGTGCTGGTGCAGGCGCTGCTGGACTCCCCGCTGTTCGGCGTGCGCTGGCGCTGGAACGCCACCACCGCGCTGGCGCTGCCGCGCATGCTGGGCGGGCGCAAGGTGGCACCGCAGCTGCAGCGGATGAAGTCCGAGGACCTGCTGGCCTCGGTCTTCCCGGACCAGGTCGCCTGCCTGGAGAACATCGCCGGCGAGCGCGAGATCCCCGACCACCCGCTGGTCGCCCAGACGCTGGACGACTGCCTGCACGAGGCGATGGATGCCGAGGGCTGGCTGGCCCTGCTGCGCGAGCTGGAAGCCGGCCGCATCGAGGTGGTGGCGCGCGACCTGCCCGCGCCCTCCCCATTCGCCGCCGAGGCGCTGACGGCCAAGCCCTACGCCTACCTGGACGACGCGCCGATCGAGGAGCGCCGCACCCAGGCCGTCCAGAATCGGCGTTATGCCGACCCGGAGGGTGCCGACGAACTCGGCCGGCTCGACGCCGAGGCGATCGCCGCGGTGCGCGAGGAAGCGTGGCCGCGGCCGCGCAAGGCCGACGAGATGCACGAGGCGGTGGAGATGCTGGGCCTCGTCACCGGGGCCGAGGTGGCCGGCAACGAGGGCTGGGCCGGCTGGCTGCATGAGCTGTCGGCCGCCGGCCGTGCCACGCGCTTCGCCAATGGCTCGTGGACCGTGGCCGAGCAACTGGCCGCGGTGCGACCGCTGTATCCCGCCATGCCGATCACACCGGCGATCGAGCCGCCGCCGGGCTACGGCCAGGCGCCGGAGCAGCCGCTGCGCGAGCTGCTGCGCGCGCGACTCGGCGGCCTCGGCCCGGTCACCGTGCCGGCCCTGGCCACGCAGCTGCAGCTGCAGCCCGGCGCGATCGAGGCGGCGCTGCTCGCGCTGCAGGCCGAAGGCACCGTGCTGCACGGCCGCTTCACGCCCGGCGCCAGCGACGTCGAGTGGTGCGAGCGCCACCTGCTCGCCCGCATCCACCGCTACACGCTGCAGCGCCTGCGCCGCGAGATCGAGCCGGTGGAGCCTCGCGACTTCATGCGCTTCCTGTTCGACTGGCAGCAGCTCGGCCCGGGCAGTCAGCTGGAAGGCGCCGAGGCGCTGCCCGCCGTGCTGGCCGGGCTGGAGGGCTACGAGGCGCCGGCGGGCCTGTGGGAAGCCGAGATCCTGCCGGCGCGGCTGCGCGACTACTCCAGCGCCTGGCTGGACGAACTCTGCACCGCCGGCCGCACGACCTGGACCCGGCTGCGGCCGCTGGCCTCGAATCCGGGCGGCGCCGTCGCCACCTCGCTGCGCGCCACGCCGGTGCTGCTGCTGCCGCGCCGCACGGCCCCGCTCTGGGCGCGCCTCGCGCCGGCGCCGGGCGACGACGCCGAGTTCGGCCACAAGGCCCGGCGCCTGGCCGACTACCTGGCCGCCCACGGCGCCTCCTTCTTCGACGAGATGCTGCACGGCACCCGGCTGCTGCCCTCGGAGCTGGAGGATGCGCTGGCCGAGCTGGTGGTGCGCGGCCGCGCCAGCTGCGACAGCTTCGCGGGCCTCAGAGCGCTGATGGTGCCGCCGTCCAAGCGCGGCGTGAGCAAGTCCGCCACGCGGCACCGCACGCGCCGGCCGCTGGTCGGCATCGAGGATGCGGGCCGCTGGGCGCTGCTCAAGCCGCAGCAAGGCGAGCCGGCGGCCGAGGACATCGAGCATCTGCTGCGCACGCTGCTGCGCCGCTGGGGCGTGATCGCCTGGCGGCTGCTGGAACGCGAGGCCGCCTGGCTGCCGCCGTGGCGCGAGCTGGTGCGCGTCTGCCGCCGCCTCGAAGCGCGCGGCGAGCTGCGCGGCGGGCGTTTCATCGCCGGGCTCTCGGGCGAACAGTTCGCGCTGCCCGAGGCGGTGGCGCGGATGCGCGAGATCCGGCGCCAGCCGCGCGCTGCCGAAGCCCTGATCGTGCTGGCCGCCGCCGACCCGGCCAATCTGCTGGGCAACCTGCTGCCCGGCCCCAGGCTGCCCCGCACCGCGGGCAACCGCGTGCTCTACCGTGACGGCCTGCCGATCGCCACCCAGGTGGCCGGCGAGTTCGCCGCGCTGGTGGAGATGGCGCCCGCGGAAAGACAAACCGCCGCGCGGGCCCTCATGCTGGGCCCGGCGGCGGCGGCGCTGCTGCCCTCAGCTGACGCGGCGCTTCAGCGGATCGAGTAGCCCCGGCCGTCCATGCAGGCGGCGGTGGCGCGCTGGAACACGCTGGCGTCGGCCATCGCGTTGGGCTGGCCGGTCGCCCAGCTGTTGCAGGCGCGCATGTCGGACTCGGTCTGCGCGGGCGACTGGCCGTTGCGCGGGTAGATCACCGGTTCAGGCGTGCTGCTGTGCGTGGTGACGGCCGGCGCCTGCTGGTAGACGACCGGCGGCGGGACGACCACCGTGCGCGGATAGTAGGGGTCGTAGTAATACGGCGAGGACAGCGCCAGGTCCACGCCCAGCGCCAGCCCGAAGACGGGGCCCCAGCCCCAGCCGCCGCCATGCCAGCCGTGATAGCCGCCACCGCCATGCCAGTGGCCGCGGCCCTGGGCCTGGCTCAATGCCGGCGCGGCCGCCAGCGCCACGGCCAGCAGCGCGCCAGCCACGCGAGTCGTCGATCGAGGGAACTTCATCATCTGTACTCCGTTGACGCGCACCCGCCAACTGCCGGGCGCGCACTCCGACACTTCACCACAGAAGCGCTGCCGCCGCGCGCCCCGCGCGTAAAGTTTTAGCGGCAACAGGATGTGTCCGGCCGGGCGATCATTGCGGCTGGCTGCCACCCGCCGTCCAGCGCACGCGGCCCCGCAGCGCGCTCAGCGAGTTGTCGCAGTACTGGGCGAAGCGCAGGTCCACCGCCGCCAGCGTGTCGCCGCTGTAGCGGATGCTGTCGATGGCGAACCAGCCGCTCAGCGCATTGCAGCCGCGGCTGTCCATGTCCCAGTCCATGCCGCCCTTGCGCGGGTTGTGGAAGGGATAGCGGTTGACGATGCCGTAGTAGCCGGGCTGCATGTGGGCCAGGCCGTCCATGGCCTTCAGCTCGCCCGTCCAGCTCACCACGCTGCTGCTGAGCTTGACGGTCAGCAGCCCGCCGGCCTCGGTCACCGTCACGCTGGCGCGGCCGCTGGTGCTGCCGCTGCCCGTTTCGCCGGCCGGCGGGTTGACCTTGTAGGTCCAGCCCTGGCCGATGTAGTCACCAGGATCGCTGACCAGCACCATCGCATTGCCGGTGGCCGGCATCTCGCTGGCGCCGGGCGCCCACAGGCCGGCGGGGACCAGCTGCGGGCCGGGGCCCGACGCCGCCGCCTGCTGCGCGTCCCAGGCGATATGGCCCGACAGGGCCGGCGCCCCGCCTTCGCAGTGCTGCTCGAAGTCGAGGTCGATGGCGGCCAGCGTGTCGCCGTCATAGCGGACCGCGTTGACGGTCAGCTTGGCCGTCAGGGTATTGCAGCCCCGGCCCTCCCCGCCCCAGGACATCGCGCCCGCGCCGCTGGGCTGGAAGGGATAGCGCGTCAGTGCCGTGTAGCGGCCCGGCTGCCAGCGCACGAAGGGGGCGGGCAGCTGGAACTCGCCCTGCCAGTCCTCGTCGCCGTTGACGCTGATGCTCAGGTGCGCGTCCGTGTTCCGCACCTGGATCGAGGCCGTGCCGTTGTCGTAGGCATAGCTGCCGCCGGCGCCGATGTAGTCGCGGCTGTCGCTGACCAGGCTGACGACCGGATTCGCCGGCAGCGGATTGCGCGGCGGCAGCACGCGGCTCATGGCGGCGGCATCCAGCCGCAGCCGCCCGTGCAGCGCCGGGCCACCGCCCTCGCAATGCTGCTCGAAGCTCATGTCCAGCGCCTGCAGCAGGCCGGCGCTGTAGCTGACCGAGTTGATGACGACCTTGCCGGTCAGCGTGTTGCAGCCACGCCCCTGGCCGCTCCATGACAGCGCGCCCGCGCCGGCCGGCTGGAAGGCGCTGCGGGTCAGGTTCTCGTAGGTGCCGGGCGTCAGCTGGTGCAGCGGATCGGGCAGCTGGAAGTCCCCGTCCCACGATTCGGCGCCGCTGACCGTCACCCGCAGGTAGGCGCCGCGCGGGTCGAGGCGCAGCGTGGCGTTCGAGGCGTCGTAGCTGTAGCTGCGGCCCTGGCCGATGTAGTCGCCGGCGTCGCTGCTCAGCGTCAGCAGGCCGGTGCCGGTATCGGCCGAGGCTGCGGCGGAAGCCACGTCGGCCGGGGGCTGCGCGGCGCCGCCGCTGCCGGGCCCGCCACTGCCCGATGCCCCGCTGTCGCCGCCCCCGCCACCGCCTCCGCAGGCGGCCAGCAGGCTCAGGCAGACGGCGCCCGCGGCGCCGCAGATCCATCGCGCCAGCGACGGCTTGTGTCGATTCGACATCATTTGTTCACGCTCCCTTGACGTGGGGCGCGAGCATAGCCGCGGGGCAGGCCGTCGGCGCTAGATCTCAAGCATCGTGTTCGAGCAGCGCACGCAGGCCGGCCTCGTCCAGCACCGCCACGCCCAGCTCGCGCGCCTTGTCCAGCTTGGAGCCTGCTTCCTCGCCGGCGATCACGTAGTGGGTCTTCTTGGACACCGAGCCGCTGACCTTGCCGCCGGCCGCCTCGATCATGTCCTTGGCCTCGTCGCGCGACAGCGTGGGCAGCGTGCCGGTCAGCACCAGGGTCTTGCCCAGCAGCGGGCGCGGGCCGACGTTGGCATTGGCGCCATCGCCCTCCTCCCAGTGCAGGCCGGCGGCGCGCAGCTGCTCCACCACCTCGACGTTGTGCGGCTGGGCGAAGAAGGTGTGGATGCTCTCGGCCACGATCGGGCCCACGTCCTTGACCTCCAGCAGTTCCTCCACGCTGGCCTGCATCAGCTTGTCCAGCGCGCCGAAGTGCCGCGCCAGGTCCTTGGCGGTGGTCTCGCCGACCTGGCGGATGCCCAGGCCGTAGAGGAAGCGGGCCAGCGTGGTCTTCTTGCTCTTCTCCAGCGCGTCGACGATGTTCTGGGCGCTCTTCTCGGCCATGCGGTCCAGCGCGGCCAGCTTGGTCACGCCCAGCTTGTACAGCCCCGGCAGGCTCAGCACGATGCCGCCGTCGACCAGCTGGTCGACCAGCTTGTCGCCCAGGCCCTCGATGTCCAGCGCCCGGCGGCCGGCGAAGTGCAGCATCGCCTGCTTGCGCTGGGCCGGGCAGAACAGGCCGCCGGTGCAGCGGTAGTCGATGCCGCCCTTCTCGCGCTCCGCCTTGCTGCCGCAGATCGGGCAGGTGCGGGGCATGTGGAAGTTCGGGACATAACTCGCCTTCTCAGCGGCTACCTTGCCCACGATTTCCGGGATCACGTCGCCGGCGCGGCGCACGATCACCGTGTCGCCGATGCGCACGCCCTTCCTCCGCAGCTCGAAGACGTTATGCAATGTGGCGTTACTTACCGTCGTGCCGCCGACGAACACCGGCTCCAGCTTGGCCACCGGCGTCAGCTTGCCGGTGCGGCCGACCTGGATCTCGATGCCGTTCAGCCGCGTCAGCTGCTCCTGCGCCGGGTACTTGTGCGCCACCGCCCAGCGCGGCTCGCGGCTGACGAAGCCCAGGCGCTGCTGCAACTCGCGGCTGTTGACCTTGTAGACGATGCCGTCGATGTCGAAGGGCAGCGAATCCCGCTTCTCGCCGATGGCCTTGTGGAAGGCGACCAGGCCGTCCGCGCCCTGCACAACCGTGCGGTCGTGGTCCACCGGCAGGCCCATCGCGGCGAAGGCGTCCAGCATGCCGGCGTGGGTGGCGGGGATCTCCCAGCCCTGCACATCGCCCAGGCCGTAGGCGAAGAAGGAGAGCTTCTTCCTCGCCGCCTGCGCCGGGTCGAGCTGGCGCACGGCGCCCGCCGCGGTGTTGCGCGGGTTGACGAAGGTCTTCTCGTTGGCGGCGAGCTGGCGTTCGTTGAGCGCCTCGAAGTCGTCGCGGCGCATGTAGACCTCGCCGCGCACCTCCAGCACCGGCGCGCCGATGCCCTTCAGGCGCAGCGGGATCTGGCCGATCGTGCGGATGTTCTGGGTCACGTCCTCGCCGGTCTCGCCGTCGCCGCGGGTGGCGGCCTGCACCAGCAGGCCCAGCTCGTAGCGCAGGTTCATCGCCAGGCCGTCGAACTTCAGCTCGGCGGCGTATTCGACCGGCGGGTCGTTCTCGCCTAACGCCAGTTCCCGACGCACCCGCGCGTCGAAGGCGACGGCGCCGTTGGCCGTGGTGTCGGTCTCGGTGCGGATGGACAGCATCGGCACCGTGTGGCGCACCGGCGTGAAGCCGGGCAGCACCTGGCCGATCACGCGCTGGGTCGGGGAGTCGGCGGTCAGCAGTTCGGGATGGGCGGCCTCGAGGGCCTGCAGTTCCTGGAACAGCTTGTCGTATTCGGCGTCGGGGATCTCCGGCGCGTCGAGCACGTAGTACTGGTGGGCGTGGTGGTTCAGCTGCTCGCGCAGGGCGGCGGCGCGCTCGGTGGTTCGCGGGTCGATCATGGCCCGCATTGTGGCCGAGCGCGCCGGGCGTTCAGCCGGCCTGCAGGCCTGCCAGGGCCTTCAGCAAGGGCGTGCGGATGTCGGTGGCGAACTCGGAGACGTCCAGCACCACGTCGTCCTGGTCGAGGTACTGGACCAGCTCCTTCAGCCGGGCCGGTTCGCGCGGCTCGGCGCTGAGGTTCTTCATCACGGCCTGGATCTGCATGACCGCCTTGGCGGCCTCCGGATCGCGGGCCGCGGCGATCTCCTTCGCCACTTCCTTGAGCGCGGCGATGGCCTGCTCGCGGGCGGCGGTCCAGGCGGCCATGGCGTGGTCGCCAGTGGCCTGCTGCTGTTCCTGCTCGCCGCCCTCCTGCTCCTCCTCGGCATCGGACTCCAGGCTGGCGCCGTCGGGGCCGACGATCAGCACCTGGCTGATGCGGAAGCCGCAGGCCTTGACCGGCACGCGCACCTTCTTGGCCAGGCCGGAGTAGGGCTTGTCCACGCTGAGGCGCAGCACGGTGCCGTCGATGGACGCGAGGCCGAAGGCGCCGAGCTTGACGCCGGTCTCCTTGGCGAGCCTGGCGAACAGGGCCTTGCCGGCCACGCGCGGCGACATCACCAGCGCCGGCTCGACGGCCTTGCCCTCGCCGGGACTGAAGGCGTAGTGCACCTGCAGCGCCGGGTCGCGCTTGCAGCGCTGCAGCATCTGCAGCAGGCGCTTCGGGTCGGCCAGGCCGCCCTCGTCTTCCTCCTCGCTGCCGCTCTCCTCGCCGCCCTTGCCCAGCGTGCGGCGGGCCTTGTCGGCGGCGGCCTGCAGTTCGTCCGGGAACTTGTCGATGGCCTTGCCGAAGTCCTTGGCGTCGTCGCCGATCAGCCGGATCGCATCGAGCAAGGGCTTGGCCGCGCCCTTGGCGATCTTCTGCGCGGCCGCGGCGGCAGCGGCGGCCTCGGCCTTCAGCGGCAGCACGGCGCTGCGCCAGCGGGCGCTGCGTTCGGCCAGGGCCTTGTCGAGCTCGTCGGCGCTCTTGGCGGCCTCGGCCCAGCGGGCGTCGAAGAGCTTCCAGTCGACGGCGCCATGCTTGCGTTCCAGCGCCTGCAGCGCCTTCTCGACCTCGCTGCCGGCCGGCAGCGTGCCCTTCTTCTTGCTGTCCCAGTACGACTTGCCCAGCGAGGGCGGCAGTTCGATCAGGCTCACGATGCATCCTCCCCGGCGGCGGCCAGCGCCGCCTCCGCTTGCTCGATCTCCTGCGGCGTCGGCACCAGCAGGCGGTCCATGTCCACGAAGAAGCCGGCGGCGAGGCGTTCGCGCAGCGGCTGCCAGGCGGGTTCGGCCGCGATCTGCTCGCAGGCCTCGCGCGGCACGTCCAGCGTCTCGAGCGAGCGCTCGGCCGGCATCTCCAGCCACACCAGCTTCAGCATCGCCTCGCCCGCCGCGGCCAGCCGCAGCTCGTGGCCGTCGGACAGCGGCGCTTCACCCCCGCTGCGCAGCAGGGCCAGCTTGGTGAGCTCAAGCGCCCGGTCGTCGATGCCGTGCTCGGCGCAGAGCAGCTTCTCGGTCAGCGCCGGCCAGCCGAAGCACAGGCGCGGCCTCAGCTCGGCGCCGATCTCGCGCACCAGCGCCGGCGCCTCGGCACCGAAGCTCTCGTCGAACAGCGCGCGGGCCTGCTGCTCCAGTTCGCCCCAGCGGGCCAGGCTGGTGCCGGGCTCCACGCGCAGCCACTGGCCGCGGGCCTGGTCGATGTAGTTGAACGAAGGCTCCAGGCGGAAGGCGGTCCCGCAATGGGGGCAGGTCTCGCGCTGGAAGCTGCCGTCGAGGATGGCGGCGCGCAGGTCGGGCCGGCGGTCGGCGTTGAGGCTGGCCACGAGGTCGAACTGCACGGGCTTGCCGCAGCTCGGGCAGGCGGCGTCGGTCGTCTGGAAAAGAGACATGGTGTCGGAGCTCCCTTCTCTCCTGTCAGTTGCATTCCGGGCCAGGCGCCGGGACGGGGGGCTCCATCTCAGCTGATCCAGGACAGCAGCTTGGCATCCGGATGGCTGTCGGGCACCAGCTTCAGCAGGATGGCGGCATACAGCTCGGCGAACCATTCGGCCGGCGCGCGGAACTGGTACTGGCTGACGCCCTTGCCGCGCGCGCCCGCCGTGTAGCTGACCCACTTGCCGTCGTAGGCCTCCTGGTAGACCCGCCCGCCGATCGCCGCTGCCGTGCAGGCGCCGCCGCCCTTGGCCCACAGGCCGCTGTTCTTGCTGACCAGGCGGACCTGCAGCGCCCACTGCACCGCGTCATGGCGAGCCAGCGCGGCCCAGTCCGGCGGCTGCGCCACCATCGCGCAGCCGCGGATCGCGGTGTCGGGGTCGGTCCTGTCGCGCAGGATGGCCTCGCAGATCAGGCCCTGGGCAGCGCGCTGCGCCGGCGCGCGGAAACCGCAGAGCTTGCGGGCGTCGGCGATGGCCCACTCGGCCTTGGCGTTGTCCCAGCCGTCGCGCTGGAAGGTGGCGTAGTCGGTGATGGCCTGGGCGATGCCCTTGTCGACCTTCCACTGGTCGAAGCTGGGCACCTGGCCACCGGCCGCCAGGTACTGGGTGACGTCGGCGCGCGGGTTCAGCGGGTCGCCGCCCTTGTTCAGCACGTCCCGCAGGTAGGCGAACAGGAAGGCCTTCGGATAGGTCGCGTTGTCGGTATAGAAGGCCTTGGCCTGGGCGCCCGCCTCGGCCACTTCCTCGACGGTGTGCTCGCGCCAGCCGCCGTAGGGCGCCTGGCCGGCCTTGCTCTTCATGAAGCTCAGCCGGTCGTCCACCGAATGGCCCAGCTCGTGCAGCGCCGTGTGGTTGAAGAAGGAGACTTCCTTGTCCTTGGGCCGGATGCCCTGCGGCACGTCGTCGTCGGGGTCGGCCACATGCTGCTTCTCCTTGCGGCCGGTCTTGTCCAGGTTCAGCGTGATGTTGCCGGTGCCGGTGGTGTAGAACGAGGCCTCGGTGCCCGGCTTGTTGCGCTTGATGTTCTTGAGCAGCGGGTTGTTCACCGTGTGCTCCACCGGCGCGATCAGCAGCACCTCGTACAGGCGCGGCAGGGCCTTGGTGGTGAGGTCGCCGGTGAGGCCCTCCATGTTGAAGCGGGCCTTGATGGCCTCGGTCATGAAGCGCTTGTCCTCGGGGCTCTTGGCGCTGGAGCCGAGGTTCTTGACCATCTTGTCCAGCAGCTCGCGCCCACCCGGCTCGGCGGCGATCTTGCGCAGCACGTCGGGCTCCTGGGCCAGCATCCTGGTCACGGCGCGGCGCGCGTCGCCGGGCTGCTTGCCGCCCTTGGCCACGTCCAGCACGCGCCGGGAGGCCGCGCCGGTCAGCGC
>NZ_LYVQ01000107.1 GCF_001984095.1 Pelomonas sp. KK5 | reverse complement strand
CGGGAGGATCGAAGACCGCCACCCGCCGCTCGCGGCCCGGCAGCGGCAGGTGGAACACGTCCATGCCGAAATGGCCCTGCACCAGGTCCTGGGTGAAGACCCGGGCCGGCAGGTCGTCCGCCACCACCCGCCCGCCGTCCAGCAGCACCACGCGCCCGGCAAAGCGCTGCACCAGGCCCAGCTCGTGCAAGGCGGCGACCACCGTGATCTCCAGCCCGGTCAGCAGGTCCAGCATGTCGCTGCGCGTGCGCAGGTCCAGGTGGTTGGTCGGCTCGTCCAGCAGCAGGACGCGCGGCTGCTGCGCGAGGGCGCGGGCGATGACGGCGCGCTGCAGCTCGCCGCCGGACAGCGTGCCCACGCGCCGGTCCTGCAGCGCACCGAGCCGGCAGTGGCGCAGCGCATCGTCGACCACCCGGGCGCACTCGCCATGGCTGGTGTCGGCATGCGGGATGCGCCCGAGCGCCACGTACTCGCGCACGCGCAGCTCGCCGTGCATCGCCTCGCGCTGGTGGACGACCGCCAGCTGCCGGGCCCGCTGCAGGCCGGGCATGCCGGCCAGGTCGGCGCCGCCCAGCGTCACGCGCCCCTGGCCGGGCCTGAGCCGCCCGGCCATCAGCTGGAGCAGGCTCGTCTTGCCCGCTCCGTTGAGGCCCACCAGCGCGACGTGCGCGCCGAAGGGCACGGTCATCGACACGCGGTCCAGCACGGGCTTGCCCTGCAGGCTCAGCGACGCCTCCCGGACCTCGAGGATCGGCCGCGGCAGGGGCAGGGAATGGCTCATGTCGATCGCCGTCCGTCAGCGCGGGCCGAGCGCCAGCAGGCAGTCGGCCAGCAGGCCCGCCGCCTCGCCCAGGCGCGGCCCGGGGCTGGAGATCAGCTCCCACTGCTCGGCCTCGAACATGCACACCTGGCGCCGGCGCACCGCCGGCAGCGCGGCCCAGCCCGGCCGGTCGGCCAGGTTGGCGAGGCTGGCGCGCGGGCCGATGATCAGCTCGGGGGCGCGGCGCACGACCATCTCCGAGTTGACCTTGGGGAACAGGCCCATCTCACCGCCGACGATGTTCACCAGGCCCAGCCGGGCGATGGTCTCGCCGATGAAGCTGCCCTCGCTGGCCGCGTAGGGGCCCGATGCCACCTCGACGAACACGCTGCGCCCGCGCAGCGCGGCCGACATGCGCCGCGCCGCCGCATCGATCTCGCCGTCGATGCGGCGGATCAGCTCGGCCGCGCGCGCCTCCTCGCCCAGCGACTGCCCGAGCGCCAGCAGCATGCGCTTGAGGTCCGCATGGGTGCGGGCGTCGAACATCTGCACCGGCACGCCCAGCGAGGCGAGGCGCTCGGCCGCGCGGCTGCGCGGGCCGAGCAGCACCATGTCCGGCCGCAGGGTCACGATGCGCTCGATCTGCACGTCTTCCAGGCCGCCCACCTTGGGCAGCGCGGAGACGGCGCCCGGCCCCGTCGAATGCCGGTCGGTGCCGACCAGTTGCGCGCAGTGGCCCAGCGCGCAGACCGCCTCGGTCAGCGAGGGCGACAGCGTGACGATGCGCTGCGGCGCCCGCCCCCCGTTCCTCTCCCTGTCCTTCTCCTGCGCATGCAGGGAGGCGCCGGCCAGGCCGGTCGCCAGCGTCAGCGCGGCGAACATCGTCGGCTTCATCGCTGCAGCCCGGCCCGCGCTCAGAAGCCCGCCCGGACGGTGGCCAGCACCGAACGGCGCTCGCCCAGCACCCAGAAGTCGCCGCCATAGCCCGCCACCGCGTACACCTTGTCGGCCAGGTTGGCGACGCTCACCGTCAGGCTCAGCTTGGGCGACCAGGCGTAGGCGAGCGACGCATTCGCCACCGTGTAGGCCGGCAGCTGCGCCGAGTTCGCGGTATTGCTCTGGACCTTGCCGACGTACTTCGCCCCCAGCACCGCCTTCCATTGCGGCGCGAAGCGCCAGCTGGTCCAGGCGTTGGCGGTGCGCTCGGGCACGCCGTAGGGCGTGTTGCCGGCGCGGGAGACCAGCGTGCCGTCGTCCAGCTGCTCGTCGAAGCGGTCGTAGCGGGCGCGCAGCGCGGCGAGGTTGGCGTCGACCGTCCAGCCCCGCAGCGGCTCCATGCCCAGGGCCAGCTCGATGCCGGTCGACGACTGCCGGCCCACCTGCTGCGCCAGGTCGGGCCGGAGCGGATCCTGCGACAGCAGGTGGTCCTTGGTGATGCGGTAGGCCGCCACCGTCCACTGGCCGCGCACGGCCGGCAGCGCGCCCTTGGCACCCAGCTCGAGCTGGCGGCCGCGCGTCAGCTGGACATCGCTGCGGCCGGCGGGCAAGGTCAGCGAGCCGGTCAGCGGGTCGGTGCCGGTGCTGAACTGCGCGTAGACGGACAGGGCGTCGGCGGGCGACCAGACGGCGCCGAGGCGGCCGGTCGTGGGCGTGTAGCGGCTGGCCTGGTGGACGCCGGTGCGCAGGTTGTCGTAGTCCAGCGAGAGCGCATCGCGCCGCAGGCCGGCCACCAGCTTCCACTGCGCGCCCAGCTCCAGCAGGTCCTCGAAGAACAGGGCCGCGTTGCTCAGCCGCGAGTGGCGGCCGGGCTCGGTGGGGTAGTCGCTCTGGAAGACGCCGGGCGCCACGTCGTACGGGTCCACGACCTGGTCGGCCGCCTCGTAGGGCGAGTTGTTGGTGTGCAGCAGGGTCGTGCGATAGGCATCGAAGCCGGCGACCAGACGGTTCTTCATCAGGCCGCCGACGCCGCTCCTGAGCGTCAGGTCGAAGCGGTTGCCGGCCTGCTTCTGGTCGTGCAGGATCTCCAGGAAGGAGAAGCCGTCGCGCACCACCGTCGTCGGCGTGTCGAAGTAGGAGTACTCGCTGTTGCGCCAGTGGCGGCGGCTGCTCAGGTAGTAGGTCTCGTTGCGCAGCTCGAGCGCGTCGCTCGCGCGGTACTCGACCTTCGCGCGCCACATGTCGTCCTGGTACTTCACCAACGCATCGCTGACGTTGAAGCTGGTGTCGATCAGGCGCCTGTCGAGGCGGCCGTCGAGCAGCGGCGTGCCGTAGTAGCGCGAGTCGTCGTTGTGGCCACCGTCCAGCGACAGCGTCACCGTGAGATCCCGGCTCGGCCGCGCGGCCAGCGCCAGCGCGTAGTTCCTGCGCTGGTAGGCACTGTCGCGGCGCTCGCCGTCGCTGCGGCTCGCATCCACATGGAGCGAATAGGCCAGCACCTCGTTGATCGGGCCGCGCAGGCCCACGCCGCCCATCACCGTGTTGAACGAGCCGTAGCCGAGGAAGGCCTCGCGCTCGTCGCGGTCGAAGACCGGGCGCTTGCTCACGTAGTTGACCGCCGCGCCGATCGCGCCATCGCCGTAGAGCACCGAGGCGGGCCCGCTCAGCACGTCCACCGATTCCAGCGGCCAGGTGGAGAACGGATAGGTCACGGTGCCGAAGGCAACCACCAGGCGCGTGCCGTCGACCAGCTGCGCCACCGACCCGTGGCCGGCGAAGCCGCGCGCGCTCAGGCTGGTGCCGCCGTTGCCCGGCTCGGGTGCCTGGCTGAGGCCGGGCAGCTGGATGGCCACGTCCTGCGCGCGGGTGAGGCTGCGCTCGGCGATGGCATCGGCATCCAGGCTGCTGATGCTGGCCGGCGTCTCCATCGGCGTGAGGCCCAGGCGCGAGCCGGTGCCGGACCGGCTGTCCAGGCCCAGGCTGTCCTGGCTGCGCCCCGAGACGGAGACGGTGGGGAGCGCACTGGCGCGGGTGTCTTCGTCGGCCCGGGCGCAAGCGCCCAGGCCCATGCTCAGCGTGCCGATGGCGACGCCGACTGCGTTCAGTCTGATGCCCATGAGGGCTCCTTCTTCGATCTGGAAGTGCGAGGGGCGTCGTCGGCCCTCAGTCCTCGATGCCGCGCTGCGCGGGCACGCCGGCCTGGAAGTGGTGCTTGACCAGCGTCATCTCGGTCACCGTGTCGGCCAGGTCCACCAGCTCCTGCGGCGCACCGCGGCCGGTCAGCACGACATGCACATGGGCGGGCCGTTCGCGCAGGCAGTCCAGCACGGACTGCAGCGGGATCCAGCCATAGCGCAGCGGATACATGATCTCGTCGAGCACGACCATGAAGTGCTCGCCCGCGCGCACGGCCGCCTCGGCCCGGGACCAGCCGGCCAGCGCCAGCTCGGCCGAGTGGCCGAGGTCGCGGCTCTTCCAGCTGAAGCCGTCGCCCAGGCCTTCGATGGGGATGCCCAGCTGCTCGAACAGGCGGTGTTCACCGAAGCGTGCCGAGGGCACCTTCATGAACTGGTAGACCTTGACCTTCTTGCCGCGGCCATGCGCGCGCAGCGCCAGGCCGAAGGCCGCCGTGCTCTTGCCCTTGCCAGTGCCGGTATGCACGATCACCAGGCCGCGGCGTTCGCCGGTGGGCTTGGGCGTATCCCGAAGCACGGGAGGCGTCTCGATTTCCATGGAGGAGTCTTCGCATCGCAGGCATGCCGGTTCCGCTCGGAGATGTCCAGCCGTGTTGTTGCGCCGGGACCGACCTGCCTTGAGTGCCCTCACCGTCTTCCCCGACGGTGCATGGACGTATGTGCTGCACGCGGTCAGGCGTGCAGCGCCTCGTTGGCCGGTATCCGGGCTTGTGGAGCGACTTGCCATGCCTTCCCAGGCGCGTTCGAAACGCCCAGTGGCTGTGATGGAAGTTGGATCCCGGGGGATCCGTCCACGTACCGTTGCGGGGGCAGCTCAGGCTGGGGTCCTTGCCGGCGATTCGGCTCGGCCCTCCCTGATTCCCGTTGAACTGCAGCGCGTGAAACACGCCGCGAGCACCAACGGCGTCATCTTAACCCGCGGAGCGAAGCGCGCTCAGGCCGCGCCTTCCAGGCTCGCCTTGACCTGGCCCAGATAGGCCAGCAGCGAGGCATCGAAGGCCGCCTTCATCGCCGCGACCGCCGCCGCGATGGCGGCGCGGTCGCTGCCCTGCGCCACCTCGACGCCCAGCCGCGCGTGGCAGTCGATGGCGTAGCGCGTGCCCTGCGCGCCGTGCGGCTGCGCGTGATAGCAGGCCCAGACGCCCATGCCGCCGGGCGGCTGGGTCAGGTAGTCGGCATGGGCGCTGAGGCGGCGCGCGGCGTGGTCGAGCTCGGTGATGCGGACGAGCCGCTCGTCGAGCTGCGCGCCCTCGCCGATGCGCATGCGGTAGGCGAGCACCGTGGCCGGGTCGTCCACCGCCTCGATCGCGCCGGCCTCGCGGAACTTGCGCGCCTCCACATAGGCGGCCTGGATCGCCAGCCACACCGCCTCGGGCGGCGCATCGATCTCGATGGCGACGTGGTTGACGATGGTGGCGGGAATGCTGGTTGTCGTCGTCATCGTCAGAAGTCCGCCCGCAGGCTGATCGCGAGCGTGCGCGGCGTCGTGATCGCGACGCCCGCCGGGCCGACGGCGCCGGTCGTCAGGTCGGTGACGACATTGGTGCTGGCATAGCTGAGCAGGCCGCGCCTGTTGAGCGCGTTCTTCACGAAGAGGTTCAGCGACCAGCGGTCCCAGCGGTAGGACGCGCGCAGGTCGAGCTGCTCGTAGGCCGGCAGCTTCGGCGTGGCCAGGCCCGGCGCCAGCGGCGTGATGGCCTGGTGCGAGAAGGCGATGCCGCGCTCGCCGTTGTAGCTGAACGTGGCGCCCACGCCCGCCTGGCCGCTGGCCAGTTGCCAGCTGTAGTCGCCGGTCAGGCCCGCCGAGAACTTCGGCGTGTACGGGATCTGGTCGCCCGAGCGGCCGCCGATCGCGGCCACGTCCTCATCGAGCCGCGCCTGCATGGCCGTCAGGTTGCCGCCCAGGCGCAGGCCCGGCAGCGGCCGCCAGCCGGCCTCCAGTTCCAGGCCCTGCGTGTGGGCCTTGCCGCCGTTGGTGTAGTAGCTGAAGTTGTAGGTCGGGTCGACCGCGGTCACCTGGATGTCCTTCCAGTCGATGCGGAACAGCGCGGCCGAGACATCCAGCTTCGCGGCCGGGAAGGCGCCCTTGTAGCCCAGCTCGTAGTTGACGATCGAGTCGGACTTGAACGGCGGCTGCTGCGCGCCGGCCAGCGGCGGGGTGTTGGGGCCGCCGGGCCGGTAGCCGGAGGCGGCGCGGGCGTAGCCCATGTCGTCGGGCCCCAGCTTCCAGCGCGGGGAAACGAGCCAGGTGGTCTTGTTCTCGGACGTGCGTGCGCTGGTCTCGGGCATCGCCAGCGGCCCGCCGGTCAGGTAGTTGTACTGCTGCACCGTCGAGTCGTAGTCCTGCGAGAGATGCGTGCGGCGCAGGCCCAGCTGCACATCGAAGCGGTCCGTGAAGTGCCAGGTCGCGTTCGCGTAGGCGGCCGATTCGCGCAGCTTCTCGCCCACCAGGCCCAGCACATAGCCGGGCACCGCCGGCACGCTGGTGTTGCCGCCCGCATAGGCGTCGTAGACGACCCGCGCGTCGCCGGTCTCGCGCTGGAAGAACAGGCCCGCCAGCCATTCGAGGCGCTGGCCGCCGGGCGAGGTCAGGCGCAGCTCCTGCACCTTCTTGTCCATCATCAGGAAGTTGCCGGACAGCGCACCGGTCACGCCGATCGGCGCCACCGGCAGGCCCAGCGCGGCATAGCCCATCGCGGTGGCGAAGTCGAGATAGCTGACATAACGCGTTGCATCGACGGTGAGTTCGCTCTTCTGCCGCAGCACGCTGGTGACCGAGAGCAGGCTGGCGAAGCCGAGGTCGTAGTTCAGCGTCAGCGCGCCGCGGTCGTAGGTGTTCCTGATCGGCTGCGCGAAGACGTTGCGGGTGGTGGTCTTGCCCATCGTCGGCAGCAGCGTCGCCGCGTCGTACTGCGGCGAGGCCGCGTCGTCGGACTTGATCGTCTGCGTGTCCAGCATCAGCTTGGCGTCGAAGCGGGCGCTGGGCTTCAGCAGCGCGGTCAGCCGCGCGCCCTCGTTGCGGAAGCTGTTGACGTCCTCGCGCTGGCGCAGCGTGTCGTCCACATAGCCCGGGTCCTTGCGCGAGTAGGCGGTCATGCGCACGGCCAGCAGGTCGGTGGCCAGCGGCACGTTCAGGGAGCCGCGCACATTGAGCCCGGCGCCGCCGCCGCTGACGCTGCTGACGCCGATCTCGGCGCGGCCTTCGAGGTCCTTCAGGTTCGGCGCCACGGTCACGTACTTGACCAGGCCGCCCAGCGCGCTGGCGCCATAGAGCGAGCCCTGCGGCCCCTTCAGCACCTCCACGCGCTCCAGGTCCAGCGGATCGACGTCGGGGCTCAGGTTGGCGCCGGCGACGACGCCGCTGCTGAAGCTGATCGGCGCCTCGTCCAGGTAGGCGGCCACCGAGGCGCCCTGCTGCAGCGTGCCGGTGGTGATGCCGCGGATCGTCTCGCGCTTCATGCCGGGGCTGTCGCCGGCCACCTGCAGGCCCGGCACCAGCACGGCGATGTCCTGGATCGACGTGAGGTTCAGCTTCTCCATCTGCTGGCCGCCCAGCACGGCCACGCTGCCGGCCACGTCCTGCGCCCGCTCGCGCCGGCGGTTGGCGGTGACGACGACGGTGTCGAGCGTGTCGACCGCAGCGGCCGAAGCCGGGGCAGCCGCGGCTGCCCCGGGCGATGGCGCGGTCTGGGCCGCGGCCGTGCCGCCGAATGCGGCGCAGGCGGCAGCAGCGGCCAGGGCCGTCAGGGAGCGGTGCTTCGAGCGCAGTGCAGTGGGCATGCTGAGTTCCGGTTGGTCAATCAATCAGTCAGTCGATGCCTGCATTGTTTTGACATACAGCACTGTATTTTTTGGAGTATGCTCGGGGCGCTTAGGCGCCACCGGGTAATCACGAAGGACGCGACCGGGATGAACGCAGTTGCCCCCTCCACCGACTTTTCCGCCATGCTGATGGCCCCGCCCAGCGGCGCCTGGCCGCTGGGTCGCATCTTCCACGAGACGCTGGCCAGCGGCACCCGGCTGGGCGATGGCTTCCAGCCCGGCTTCGACGCCGAGGCGCTGGCCTGGCATTCGCCCGACGACCAGGCCCAGGGCCATCTGGAATTCGTGCGGCTGGGCCGTGGCGCCTGGCTGATGTACGGCGACCTGCAGCTCAACGTGGCCCGCTTCGTCTGGCACCGCGAGGAGCGCGCCGTGCACTTCTCGGTGCTGCTGCGCGGCGCGGCCATGATCGGCACGCCGGCGGCGCCGCACCGCCGCGTGCTCTACACCGACGGTTGCACCGTGGCCACCGCCTGCGCCGGCGACACGCTGATCTGCCGGCATTCGCTGCCGGGCGTGCGCTGCCAGGGCGTCTCGGTGATCTTCGACGACGACGAGGCGATGCTCGAGTTCGGCCTCGACCCGGCCGAGACGCGCCGCTGGATCGCCTCCGCCGAGCCCGGCGCCGGCCGCATCGAGCATGCGCCGCGCGTGGCCGTCAGCAGCTCCAACCTGCCGGCGGTGCGCGCGGCGCAGGCGATCCTGTGGAGCAGCTTCGCCGGTTCACGCCGGCGGCTGTACCTGCGCAGCAAGGTCGGCGAGATGCTGTGCCACCTGCTGGCCAGCCCGGCGATGGCACCGGCCGAGGCGCTGAGCTGCGCCGACGGCGGCCCGCGCCAGGACGACGACAGCCTCGCGGCCATCGTCCACGCGGCGCTGTCCGACCCGCACGACTGCCCCGAGATCGCCGACCTGGCCGAGCGGCTGGACGTCAGCACCGGCCGGCTGGTGGCGGTGTTCAAGGCGCGCTACGGCCTGTCGCCGCGCGAGCATGTGCTCGCCACGCGGATGGCCCGCGCGCGGCAGCTGATCCAGCGCACCCGCAGCTCGCTGCTCGACGTGGCGCTGAGCTGCGGCTACGAGCACCACTCGAGCTTCAGCACCGCCTACCGGCGCGTCTATGGCGAGACGCCGCTGGAGACGCGGCGCAAGGCGGCGGCGGAAAGCTAGACGGCGCCGCGCGCCTGCAGCCCCACCTGGTCCATCAGGAAGGCCAGCCACTCGGCGTGGTAGGCCGCGGCCTGCACCGGGTCGGTCACGCCGTGGCCGGTATTGCGCCAGACGCGCAGATGGACCGTCGAGGCGCCGGCCTCGTCCAGCCGCGCCGTGAACTTGCGGCCGTGGAAGGGCATGCAGCCCAGGTCCTGCTCGCCGAAGATCTGGTACAGCGCCGGGTAGGCGGCGCCGTCGACGACGTTGTGGTACGGCGACCATTTGATGATGCCCGCCGCGTCCTCCGGCTTCGAGGGGTCACCGTAGTCCTCGAAGAAGATCGCCCGCACGCCGGCCACCGCGGGCGTGTCGGGCAGCGGCTGCATCATGTCGAAGATCGGCACCATCGCGACGACGGCGCGCCACAGCTCCGGCTGCTGGACCATGGCCACGCCCGCCAGCAGGCCGCCGTTGCTGCCGCCCTGGAAGCACAGCCGCTCGCGCGTGGCGACGCCATCGGCCAGCAGCGCCTGCGCCACGGCGCGCAGGTCGTCGAAGGTGTTCTGCTTGTGCTGCAGCCGGCCGGCGTCGTGCCAGGCCTTGCCGTACTCGCCGCCGCCGCGCAGCGAGGCCTGCACGAGGATGCCGCCCGCCTCGATGAAGGGCGCGAACATCGACGGGAAGCTGGGCAGCAGCGAGAGGTTGAAGCCGCCGTAGGCGTGCACCAGCGTCGGCTGCGGGCGGCTCATGTCCACGTCGGCGCGGCGCACGAGGAAGTACGGGATCCGCGTGCCGTCGCGGCTGGCGGCGAAGCGGCGCTCGGCGACGACGCCGTCGAGCCGGTGCTTCGCCTCGCCGAGCTGGCGCAGTTCGCCGGTCGCCGGGTCGTGCACCAGCGTGACGGCCGAGCGGGTGAAGCTGGCATGGGTCAGTGCGAACTGGTCGTTAGGCCGGATCGCCCGTTGCGCGGACATCGACGGCGAGGAGCCGGGCTGCTCCAGCGGCAGCGTCTGCACGAGCCGGCCGTCGAGGTCGAACACGCGCACGCGCAGCGAGACGTCGACCAGGTCGCCGACGTACAGCCGCCGCCCGACGATGCCGGCCCAGCCGAGGAAACCTTCGCCCGCGGGCACCAGCTCGCGCCAGCCCTCGCGATCGCGCGAGCGCCCGACCGGGATCGCCACGACGCGGCCGCGCGACGCACCCCCTTCGCTGATCCGGGCCGCGTAGGTGTCGCCGTCGACCCAGCCGCCGTCGCATTCGCCGTCGAAGCCCTCGGGCAGGAAGGGCGTGGCCTGCAGCGTGTCGAGGTCGAGGTGGACCAGCGCCACGTGCTCGTGCGGCTCGGTCACCAGCAGGCCGCGGCGACCGTCGGGCGAGACCTGCAGCGTGAGCCCCGAATGGCGGGCCGCGACCAGCGATTCCGCCAGCGGCACCTCGGGCCGCGCGGCCGCGCCCTCTGCCACCGGCACGAAGCGCAAGCGGTGCAGGCCCTGGGCGTCGCGGCCGTCGAGCCAGAAGCCGCTCTCGTCGGGCAGCCAGCCGGCGCGGGCGCCGCTGTACATGATCGCCGGCACGTCGAGCAGGTGCCGGCCGGTGGCCGTCTCGTAGACCGACCAGCGGCCCATCATGTCGCCGTTGGCGCCCCAGGCGAGCGCGACATAGCGGCCCTGCGGCGACGGGTCCACGAAGACCAGCAGCACCGTGCCTTCGGCCAGCGCGCGCCTGGCCACCAGCGTGCGGCCCGGCCCGTGGAGCGAGTCGCCGACGCGCACCGTCTCGTCGTCGCCCTGGCCCTCGATCGAGAACCACGACGCGCCGCGCCTGACCGGCACGCGGTGGGCGGCCGCATCGCCGAGCTGCAGCATGCGCGCGTGCACCGGCGCGTAGTTCGGCGAGGCCTCGGCCGCCTGCCGGGCGCGGGCGTCGCGCGCCCATTGCCAGGCGAGCACCTCGGGGCTGTCTTCGCGGAGGTGGTCGAAGCGGTCCTCGAAAGTCAGGCCGCCGATGGTCTTCTGCTGGGATGAGCTCATGGCGCCCAGGTTAGTGGCTGGCGGGCAGGACGGCTTTCGCGATCGGCAGCCGGGCTTTGGCGCCTTCGTCGTCCAGCGCGCGCACCTCGGCCAGCAGCCGCCGCACCGGCTCGGCGCTGACCCCCAGCAGCAGCGCCGCCAGCGCCATGCAGGGCGCGCTGGCCAGCGCGACGGCCAGCAGCAGGCCGCCCGGCTCATGCTCGCCGAGCCAGACCGACAGCCCGCCCACCAGCACCGGCCCGCCGGCCGTCGCCAGCGTCGTCAGCGCGCCGGAGAAGGCCAGCATGCGCGCCCGCAGCGCCGCCGGCGCCACCTCCTGCCAGACGCCCGGCAGCAGCGCGAAGAAGGCGCCGGCGCTGGCGAACATCAGCCCGGTGGCCGCGTAGGCCATCCAGGGCGCCGTGGCCAGCGGCAGCAGCCCGGCGCACAGCGCGGCGACCAGCGCCAGATGGCGCCCGACGCGCAGCCCGAGGATGCCGCCGTGCCGCGCGCCCCAGCGCCTGACGGCGATGGCCGCCATCGCCACCCCGCCGATCACGCCCGCGCCCAGCACGCCGCCGAGGGCGACGCCGATATCGCCCGGCGCCAGGGCGAAGCGCCGCGCCATCGCCGGCGCCAGCCAGGCGGTGATCGGCGCGAAGGCGGCCGAGGCCGCGCTGTTCGGCGCCGCCAGCGTGCCCGCATGGCGGCGCAGGTGGGCGAGGAAGCTCGGGCCGTGGCCGGGCGCGGCCGTCTGCACGCTCGGCCGTGGCGAGGGCCGACCATGCTCGGGGCGGATCATCGTCACCATCGCCGCCAGGGCCAGGCCCGGCAGCGCCGCGAGCAGGAAGGCGACCCGCCAGGGCTCGAAGCCCTGCATCGAAGCCGGCAGCCAGGCCATCGCGCCGCCGATCAGCCTGAAGGCCAGGCCCGCCAGCCCCATGCCCAGCGCGCCGCCGATCATCGCGGCCGAGAAGAAGATCAGGTTGGCCCGCGCGCGCTGCGCGGCATCGGGAAACATCGCCGGGATCATCGAATAGACGATGGGACCGAGGCCCGCCTCGGCCACCGCCAGGCCGATGGTGCCGGCCATCAGGTGGTCGAAGTCCTGCGCGAAGCCGCGCGCCGCCGTCGCGGCCGACCAGGCGAGGATGCACACGGCCAGGATCAGCCGGCGGTCGATGCGGTCCGCCGCCCAGGCCAGCGGGAAGCCGGCGAAGGCCGCCACCAGCGTCAGCCCCAGGCCCTGGATCAGGCCGATCTGCAGGTCGCTCAGCGCGAAGGCCGCGCGCACCGGCTCGATGGCGATCGTCAGGATCTGCCGGTCGATCGCGGCGAAGACGCTCACCACCACCAGCACGCCCAGCGCGAACCAGGCGCCTGTCCTTGTCGTTCTCTCGTTCATGGGGCCGAACGATAAGGCGTCGACACGGCGCCGCCTTTGGCGTTCGATGCGCCCGCTTAGTGCTGTGGCAAGTGCAGCGCGCCAAACAAAGCGTTGCTTGACCCAAAGCGCGCCGTTCCTCGCGGGGCCAAGATCGGCCTCATTCCATCACTGCGAGACCCGACGATGAATTCGCTGACGCCCGAGCTGATCGACCGACTGACCGCCCGCGCCACCTTCGGCCGCAAGACCAGGGCCAGCGGCCGCGAGGGCGTGGTCGTGTCCTCGCATCCGGTCGTCTCGCGCGTGGGCACCGACGTGCTGCGCGAGGGCGGCAGCGCCGTCGACGCGGTGCTGGCCGCGGCCGTGGCGCAGACGGTGATCGAGCCGCACATGGGCACGATCTTCGGCATGCTGAGCCTGATGCACTTCGACGCGGCCAGCGGCCGGACCGAGTACATGAACAGCTCGATGAACGCGCCGCTGGCCGGGCTGCCGGGCTTCTCCGGCGCCGACATCGCGACCGGCCGCGGCGTCGCCGTGCCGGGCTTCTGGGCCGGCCTGGAAGCGGCCCGCGAACGCTTCGGCCGCTTCAGCCGCGAACGCCTGCTGGCCCCGGCGATCACGCTGGCGCGCGAGGGCTTCCCGGTCTATCCCTTCCTCTACGGCATGCTGTTCGAGCAGGCGGGCAGGATCGGGCTCGGCGCCGAGGGCCGCGAGATCTACTTCCCCGGCGGCGCACTGGCCGGGCCCGGCCACCGGCTGAAGCAGCAGCGCCTGGCGGACACGCTGGAGGCGCTGGCCGCGGGCGGCGCCGATCACTTCTACCGCAGCACCTCCTTCACGCAGAAGGTGGTGGACACCGTCAAGGCCGCCGGCGGCGTGCTGACGATGGAAGACTTCGGACCGCTTCGAGGTGCGCTGGCAGGAGCCCGCCTGGGGCAGCTACAAGGGCCACCGCATCGCCGGCTCGCCGCCGCCGGACAACGGCGGCACCCACCTGATCGAGATCCTGCAACTGCTCGAACAGCTGCCGCTGAAGCAGTGGGGCGCGCCGCACGAGAGCGCGGACACGCTCTACTGGCTGGCCCGCTGCTGCACCGAGGTCTTCAACGAAGGCGGCCGCCAGCGCGACCCCGCCAGCTTCCACCTGCCGCTGGCGCTGATCACCAGCAAGGCCTATGCGCAGCAACGGCTGGAGCTGATGAAGATGAGCCTGCCCGACACCTTCAGCGCCACCGGCGTGCCCTACCCCGGCTCCAACCACCTGACGGTGGTCGACGCGCAGGGCAATATCGCCACGGTGCTGCACTCGGTGATGTCCATGCCCTGGAGCAACGGGCTGATCGTCGACGGCGTCAACATCTGGGCCGGCGGCGCGCACTTCCTGCGCCAGATGCCCAAGCCCGGCGGCCGCGGCACGCTCTACGTGGCGCCCCACATCGTCTTCGACGAGAGCGGCACCCAGCCCCTGCTGGCCGGCGGCTCGCCCAGCGTCGGCCTGATCCCGGCCTGCGTCAGCAACATCCTGAACATCGTCGAGTTCGGCCAGGACATCGAGACCAGCGTGCACCAGCCGCGCGTCGGCGGGCCCTCGCTGGCGGCAATGCTGACACCGGGCAACCTGAGCACGACGATCGAGGTCGACTGCGGGGACGAGGCGCTGCGCGCCGACGTGAAGGCCCGCGGCCTGCCGCTGGAGACGGTCAGCCCCTGGAACTTCATGCTGGGCAGCTACGAAGGCATCCACCTGAAGGCCGACGGCAGCGCCGAGGCCTGCGCGGACCCGCGCCGGGCCGGGGCGGCCGAGGCGGCGTAGGCGCGTCGCGCAAGCCGAACCGCTTCAAGGGGGGGTGTTGATGATCTGCGGATCCTTGCTGGGATAGATCATCGTGACGGTCTGCGGGTCGGAGAACAGCAGGACCACGCCCTTGGTGACGGTCGAGGTGGTGGGCATGCTGACCGTGACCAGGCCGTCGTCGCTGGCGGGGCAGTAGTTGCTGATGTTGAGCGACGGCGCCTGGCCCAGGGTCTTGAAGACCGAGCCGATCAGCGCCAGCTCCGATCCCTCGGCCTGGGCGATCAGGCAGGAGCCCGCATCGGGCGGCACCCACAGCGGGGTCTCGACCGGCTGCGTGGCGGCGTAGTCGCTGAAGTACCGGCAGCTGGCGAAGATGCCCAGCTCGTCGGTCCTGGCTTGAACGTAGTACGTGTTGTTGTCGGACATGGTTGGCACTTGTTGTTGCTCGATGACGATGCCGCCCGGACTCAGATGGACTTGATGCAGCCCTGTGCTTCCTCCCAGGCCTGAGTCACTTCCGCATGTACATGCAGCAGTTGGGGCATCTGCGCCAGCATATGGTCCACCGTGCGGCACTGCGCCCGCGCTTCCTCCGCTTTGCCGGTAACTTTCAACGCATGCGCGGTGCTCAGCTGCGTGCGGGCCAGCGCCGTGCGCAGCGCCAGGTCCTCGGAGCGCTTCTCCAGCGCCTCGGCCAGCCGCCCCTGCAGCGGCTGCAGCACGGCCAGCGCCTCGGCCGGGCTCATGTGGGGCAGCATCAGCTGCGCCAGCCGGCTGCGGTAGGGCAGCCGGCGCAAGGCAGCGCTGGGGTTGCTCGCCTGCTCGGCGGCGTCCAGCGCGTCCACGCGGGCCAGCAGCTCGCGCAGGCGCGGCAGCGGCGGCGGGCTCAGCTCGGCCTCGCTCAGCTCGGTGGCGATCAGCGAGCTGTTCCATTGCGAGTTGCCGGGGTCGTGCAGCAGCAGCTCATGCGCCAGCGCCTCGGCGCGGGCCAGCTCGGCACGCGCCTCGGCCTGGGCGCCCAGGTGGCGCAGCGCGTCGCCCAGGTAGAGGCGGACGAGCGCCTCGCGGCTGGCCCAGAGCGCGTCCTTCGGCGCGTCCGCGCGCACCTGCTCGATCAGTGCGCGGGCCTCGCCCAGTACCTCGCGGACCTGCGCGTACTGGCCGCGCTGCGCCAGCACGGTGCCGAGCCAGCTCATGGCGTCGGCCAGGTCGGCCCGCAGCGTGTTGTCCTTCGGCTGCGCGGCCAGCGCGCGCTGCTTGAGCTCCATCGATGCGCGGAAGCGCTTCTCGGCCTCGGCCAGCTCGCCGGTGCCCAGCAGGGCCGAGCCCAGGCTGTTGTTGGCGTACGAGAGCTCGACCAGCGCCTCCGGGTCCTTCGGGTCGCTGGCCAGCCATTGCTCGCAGCGTTCCAGATAGGCCGCCATCGAGGCGCGGGCGGCGCCGAAGCGGCGCTGGGTGTAGGCCACATGGCCCAGCCAGAACTCGGCGGCGCCCTGCGCCTTGCGCCACGCGGGCGTCAGCGCGCTGTCGCCGGTCGGGTCGGCGGCGAGGATCTTCACGGCCGCCTGCAGCGGCGCGACGGCCGCATCCAGCTCGCGCTTGGAGACCCGCACCTCGCCGATGACGGTCAGGGCCTTGGCGCGCTGCAGCCGGGCGCCCGCGTCCTTCGAACCCTCTCCCTCGTAGCGCGTCAGGTAGTCGAGCGACTTGCTCCCCACGCTGTCCAGCAGCTCCAGCCGGCCCACGGGGCGCAGCTTGTCGGCGAAGTCGCCCAGCATGTAGCTCAGCAGGTCATCGGCCTGCTGCCGCCGGGCCAGCGCCTGCTGTTCGGCGCGATCGGCGCGCCAGGCCTCGGCCATCGACAGGCCGGTCAGCGCGACCAGGGCCGCCAGCCCCAGGCCGCCGATGCCGACCGCCAGCCGGTGGCGGCGGGCGAAGCGGCCCAGCACGTACAGCGCGCTGTCCGGCCGCGCGCTGATGGGCTCGAAGGCCAGCCAGCGGCGCAGGTCGTCGGCCAGCTGCTCGGCATTGGCATAGCGCTGCGCGGGCGCCTTCCTGAGCGCCTTGGCCAGGATGGTGTCGAGGTCGCCGCGCAGCGCCGGCGCGGCGTCGGACAGCCGGCGCGGCTCCTGCTCGACGATGGCGCGCAGGCGGTCGAGATCGGACTGCGTGTCCGGCTCGGTCGGGTGCCTGCCGCCCAGCAGCAGGTAGAGCAGCACGCCCAGGGCGTACACGTCGGTGGCCGTGGTGACCTCCTGGCGCTGCACCTGCTCCGGCGCGGCGTAGTTGAGCGTGTAGGCATGGCCGGCCTGGCGGGTCAGCTCGGTGGCCTCGCCGCTGCCGGTGGCATCGTCCAGCAGCTTGGCGATGCCGAAGTCCAGCAGCTTCACCTCGCCGGCCTCGGTGACGAGGATGTTGCTGGGCTTGAGGTCGCGGTGCAGGATCAGCCGGGCGTGGGCGTGCGCCACGGCGGCCAGCACGTCGAGGAAGAGCGTGATGCGCTGGCGCGCATCGAGGCCCCGGGCGTCGCAGTAGCTGGTGATCGGCATGCCGTCCACGTACTCCAGCACCAGGTAGGGCTGCGAATCGGCCGACAGCCCGGCGTCCATCAGGCGGGCGATATGCGGATGGGCCAGGCGGGCGAGGATCTGGCCCTCGCGGGCGAAGCGGCCACCCTGGAGGCCGGGAAGGGCGGGCAGGCCGGCGATGAGGAACTTGATGGCGACTTCGCCGTCGAAGCGCCCGTCGGTGCGCCGCGCCAGCCAGACCGTGCCCATGCCGCCCTGGCCGAGTTCGCGCACCAGCGTGTAGGCGCCGACGACCTGGCCCGCTTCGAGCCGCGGGGCCGTCGCCATCAGCGCCGGCTTGTCCAGGAAGGCCGCGGCGTCCATCTGCTGCTGCCGCGCCAGCAGCTCCTGCAGGTCGTCGGCCAGCGTCGCATCCTGCTCGCGCAGTTGCGCCAGCCGCGCGGCGCGCGCCTCGGGCGGAAGGTCGAGCAGTTCGTCCAGATGGGGGCTCAGCACCGGCCAGCGCGATTGCGTCACATAACGGTTCATTTCATCGCCATCGAAAGAAAGAGTCGGGCCTTGCTCCAGTCGCGTTGGACCGTGCGTTCGGTGACGTCGAGCGCCTGCGCGATCTCCGCCTCGGTCAGCCCGCCGAAATAGCGCATCTCCACCACCTGGGCCAGGCGCTCGTCGTGGGCGGCCAGCGCCTGCAGCGCCTCGTGCACGCGCAGGATCTCGTCGCCGTGCTGGGGCGCGAGCTCCGCCACGGCCGTGTTCAGCGTCACGAACTGCAGGTCGCCGCCGCGCCGGTCGGCCTGGCGGGCGCGCACATGGTCGACCACCACCGAACGCATCACGCGCGAGGCATAGGCCAGGAAATGCCTGCGATCGGGAAAGTCCTGACCCTCGCCCTGCTGCGACAGCCGCAGCCAGGACTCGTGCACCAGCTCGGTCGGGTTCAGGCTCATCTCGCCGGAGCGGGACAGGCGGGCGCTCGAGATGCGCCGCAGGTCCGCGTACAGCAGGCCCATCACCTGGTCGGCGGCCTGCCGGTCGCCGCCATGGGCGGCGCGCAGCAGCAGCGTGACCTCCGACGCCGTGGGGCCGGGTCTTGCCGGGGATGGAGGGGCGGTGTCGATCACGAAAGAAGGCCCAACGAACAAACTTTTTTTTGGATCGATGTCGGGATCTGCGCGCGCAGTCCGTTCTTGCTGATGAGGACATCTGCGCACACCCGCTGAACAGGGAGGCCCGTCAAGGGCGGCGGCACCGCGATGTCCTCACCTCCGACACATACCGAGCACCCGCCAGATATCCGATATGTATCTTAACCATCGCCTGGAAGACCCGCCCGCCGAGACCCGCACGCGCCAACTCCCGAACCTCCGCCGCGCGACCGACTTCCAGCCCCTGCTGCAGCTGCCCAGCCTCGAGGCCTTCGGCACCCAGATCCACCGCAAGCTCGTCAACAGCCGGAGCGCCGGCAGGCGGCCGGCGGTGATGCTGCTGGCGGTCGACATGCCGGAAAGCGGCGTGGCGCGCGGCGAACTGCTGGCCGCCGTGGGCGCGCGCATGCGCAGCCGGGTGCGCGCCACCGACCTGGTCGCGCAGATCGGCGAGTGCTTCGCCGTGTACCTGGACGGCGACGTGGCAGCACACGCGGCCTCGATCCGCGAGCGGCTGAAGCTGGCGCTGCAGGAGGAGTTCGGCTTCGGCGAGCTGAGCCTGCGGATCCGCCCGCGCTTCGGCCTGGTCGTCCATCCCGGCACGCCGGTCAGCGGCGTCGACCTCGTCAACGTGGCGGCGCAGGCGTTCGAGGATTGAGCGGCCTGCCGGGCGAAAGCGGGGTGAGCGCCGTGCGCTGAGGCAAGGCCTGACCCTTTACTCCCACTCGATCGTCGCCGGCGGCTTGCTGCTCACGTCGTAGGTCACCCGGTTGATGCCGCGCACCTCGTTGATGATGCGGCCCGAGGTCTTCTTCAGCAGCGCGTAGGGCAGCTCGGCCCAATCGGCGGTCATGAAGTCGCTGGTCTGCACGGCGCGCAGCGCCACCACGTAGTCGTAGGTGCGGCCGTCGCCCATCACGCCGACGCTCTTGACCGGCAGGAAGACCGTGAAGGCCTGGCTGGTCAGGTCGTACCAGGTCTTGCCTGTGGCTTCATCGCGATGGTTGCGCAGTTCCTCGATGAAGATCGCGTCGGCGCGGCGCAACAGGTCGGCGTAGTCCTTCTTCACTTCGCCGAGGATGCGCACGCCCAGGCCCGGGCCCGGGAACGGGTGGCGGTAGACCATGTCGTGTGGCAGGCCCAGCGCAACACCCAGCGCGCGCACCTCGTCCTTGAACAGCTCGCGCAGCGGCTCCAGCAGCTTCAGGCCGAGCTGCTCGGGCAGGCCGCCGACGTTGTGGTGGCTCTTGATCGTCGTGGCCTTCTTGGTCTTGGTGCCGCCACTCTCGACCACGTCGGGATAGATGGTGCCTTGCGCGAGGAAGGTGGCGCCCTTGTGGCCCTGGCCCGAGGCCTTGAGCTTCTCGGCCTCGGCCTTGAAGACATCGACGAAGAGGCCGCCGATGATCTTGCGCTTGCGCTCGGGGTCGGACACGCCGGCGAGCTGGCCCAGGAACATCTCCTCGGCCTGCACGCGGATCACCTTGGCGTGCAGCTTGCCCTCGAACATCTCCATCACCATGTCGCCCTCGTTCAGGCGCAGCAGGCCGTGGTCGACGAAGACGCAGGTGAGCTGGTCGCCGATGGCGCGGTGGATCAGCGCGGCGGCCACGCTCGAATCGACGCCGCCGGACAGGCCCAGGATGACCTCTTCATCACCGACCTGCTCGCGGATCTTCGCGACCGCTTCCTCGATGTAGTCGCCCATGATCCAGTCGCCCTTGCAGCCGGCGATCTCCCGCACGAAGCGGTGCAGCATCGCCTGGCCCTGCAGCGTGTGCGTGACCTCCGGGTGGAACTGGACGGCGTAGTAGCCCTTCTCCTCGTTGGCCATGCCGGCGATCGGGCAGCTCGGCGTGGAGGCCAGCAGCTTGAAGCCCGGAGGCAGCGCGGTGACCTTGTCACCGTGGCTCATCCAGACCTTCAGCATGCCGTGGCCGTCGGCCGTCGTGAAGTCGGCGATGTCCTTCAGCAGATTCGTGTGGCCATGGGCGCGCACTTCGGCATAGCCGAACTCGCGGTGGTCGCTCCATTCGACCTTGCCGCCCAGCTGCACCGCCATCGTCTGCATGCCGTAGCAGATGCCCAGCACCGGCACGCCCAGGTCCCACACGGCCTGCGGCGCGCGCAGCTCGTGGTCCTCGTAGGTGGAGGCGTGCGAGCCGGACAGGATGATCGCCTTGGGCGCGAAGCCCTTGATGAACTCGTCCGACACGTCGTTCGGATGGATCTCGCAGTAGACCGCGGCCTCGCGCACCCGGCGGGCGATCAGCTGGGTGACTTGGGAGCCGAAGTCGAGGATCAGGACTTTGTCGTGTTGCATGGCGTCAGTCGGGTCAGGAGAGAGAGGAAGCGGGGGTGGCCGGCACTTCGGCTTCGCTGGCGAAATAGCGCGCGGCGAAGTAGAGCGACAGCATCTGGAGCAGCGCGATGAAGAAGAAGGGCGCGCCGATGCGCAGGTCGTCCTTCGGCAGGTCGGCCACGAAATACATCAGGCCCAGGCCGATCGGCGGGGCGATCACGGCCATCAGGCTGTTCAGCGCCGACACGGCGCCCATGGTCTCGCCCTGGTTGGTGGCGTCTGCCGCCTTGGAGATCTGGCTCTGCAGCGCCGGGCCGATGGCGTAGCCCAGGCCGCCGATGACGATCAGCGCATAGACCATCCAGCCCTGGGTGGCCAGGCCGATGCCTGCATTGGTCAGCACCGACAGGCCCAGGCCCAGCGTCACCAGGCGCGCCACAGGCACGCGCTTGAGCAGCGGCTTGAGCAGCACGCCCTGCATCAGCACCGACATCGCGCCCACGGCGAGCAGGGACAGTCCGTTGTCCAGCGGCCCCCACCCGAGACGATGGCCGGTGTAGAGCACCCAGCAGCTCTGCACGATGGTCTGCGAGAGGCCGCTGAACATGATCACGTACATCAGCGGTCCGACGCCGCGCAGCGCCTTCACGCGCGAGAACACGGCCAGCGGGTTGGCCTTGCGCCAGTCGAAGGGGCGACGGTGCTCGGGCGCCAGCGATTCGGGCAGCACGAAGAAGCCGTAGCACCAGTTGACGATGGCCAGCGTACCCGCCACGAAGAAGGGCAGGTGCAGGTTGATGTGGCCCAGCACGCCGCCCAGCACCGGGCCGAGGATGAAGCCGATACCGAAGGCCGCACCAAGCTGGCCGTAGCGCTGCGCGCGCTGCTCGGGCGGGGTGATATCGGCCACGTAGGCGTTGGCGATCGCGATGTTGGACTGCATCGCGCCGCTGAAGAGGCGCACCGCGATCAGCATCCACAGCGCCGTGGCCATCGCGGTGACGAAAAAGGACAGGGCCAACCCGCAGAAGCCGATCAGCAGCACCTTGCGGCGGCCGTAGCGGTCGGACAGGCCGCCAAGGATCGGCGAGGTCAGGAAGTTGGCGATGCAGAAGGCCATCGTCACGGCGAGCTGCGCCAGCGTGTGGGCCGATTCGCTCGTCGTGAAGGTGCCCACCAAGGGCGGCAGCACCGGGATGATCAGGCCGATCGAGATCATGTCGATGATGACCGAGATCATGATGAAGCCCATGCCGGCGGCGCGCTTCTTCTGTGTCACTTCGCTGATGCTGCTGCTCACTGCCAAAACCTCAAAAAACAAGTAACGGGGCCGAAGCCCCGTTGCTCAAGTCGACATCACTCAGTCGGCCCGGTAGTTGGGCGCTTCCTTGGTGATCTGCACGTCGTGCACATGGCTCTCGCGGATGCCCGCCGAGGTGATCTCGACGAACTCGGCCTTCTCGTGCATCTGCTCGATGCTGCCGCAGCCGCAGTAACCCATCGCCGCGCGCAGGCCGCCGCCCATCTGGTGGACGATCGCGACCATCGAACCCTTGTAGGGCACGCGGCCTTCGATGCCCTCGGGCACCAGCTTGTCCGCGTTCGGGTTGGTGGTCTCGTCGTTTTCCTGGAAGTAGCGGTCGGCCGAGCCGGCCTTCATCGCGCCGATCGAGCCCATGCCGCGGTAGCTCTTGTACGAGCGGCCCTGGAACAGGATCACCTCGCCCGGGGCTTCCTCGGTGCCGGCGAACATGCCGCCCATCATCACGGCGGAGGCACCGGCGGCGATGGCCTTGGCGATGTCGCCCGAGTAGCGGATGCCGCCGTCGGCGATCAGCGGGACGTCGGTGCCCTTCAGCGCGGTGGCGACGAAGTCGATGGCCGCGATCTGCGGCACGCCGACGCCGGCGACGATGCGGGTGGTGCAGATC
>NZ_LYVQ01000106.1:0-20000 GCF_001984095.1 Pelomonas sp. KK5 | reverse complement strand
CCGGCGTGACGAGCGAGGAATACTTCGGCCTGATCCGCAACTTCCGCCGCCACTCCTTCCTGCTGCTCTACCTGTTCGGCGCCTCGCCGGCGCTGTGTTCGAGCTTCGTGGACGGCCGCCGGCACGGCCTGCAGCTGCTCAACGAGGGCAGCTACTACATGCCCCACGGCACCTCGCTGCGCATGGGGCGGCTGGGCTACCAGAGCGATGCGCAGTCCTCGCTGGCGGTCAGCTACAACACGCTGGACAGCTACGCCGCCTCGCTGCAGGACGCGCTCACGCGGCCCTACCCGGCCTACGAGCAGGTCGGCATCCGCAACCCCGGCGGCGACTACAACCAGCTCAGCACCTCGCTGCTGCAGATCGAGAACGAGTTCTACGGCACGATCCGCCCCAAGCGCGTGATCGAGCCGGGCGAGCGCCCGCTGCATGCGCTGCGGGAACGCGGCGTGGAATACGTGGAGGTCCGCTGCATGGACCTCGACCCCTTCGTGGACATCGGCATCGCCGCGCAGACGATGCGCTTCCTCGACGTCTTCCTGCTGCATTGCCTCTACACCGACAGCCCGCCGGACACGCCCGAGGAAGTGCTCTCGCTGGCCCGCAACCAGCACCGCGTGGCCGAGCGCGGCCGCGAGCCGGGGCTGATGCTGGAGTGCGCCAACGGCCAGTGCCTGGGCGAGCGGCCGATGGTCGAGTGGGCGGCATCGCTGCTGCAGCAGTGCGAGCCGATGGCCGCCGCGCTGGACAGGGCCCACGGCGGCACGGCCTATGCCGAGGCGCTGGCCGCCGCGCGGGCCACGCTGGCCGACCCTTCGTCCACGCCCTCGGCCCGCGTGCTCGATGCGATGCACCGCGGCTACGGCGACTCGCACCTGAACTTCATCCGCCACAAGTCCGAGCAGACGAGGCAGGCGATCCGCGCGCTGCCCTTCAGCGCGGAGCAGCTGGCCCGTGCCGAGGCGCAGGCGCGGGAGTCGCTGGTGGCCCAGGCCGCGATCGAGGCCTCGGACGTGCTCCCGTTCGAGGAGTACCGCAAGCAGTACCTGGCCCCCGAGCGGATGCTGGCCTGATCGATCGATCGATCAGGGCTTCAGGTAGGCGAAGCCTTCGCGCTGCTGCAGGCGCGCCACGCGCACGACGCCGGAAGGCGTGAACTGCGCATCGAGCACGAACCTGTCCTTGGCGATGCCGCGGTTCTTCAGCGTGATCTCGCAGATCTCGAAGGCGACGCCGCGCGCCACCAGCGCGGAGACCAGCGAGGCGTACTCGATGTCGGGGTTCTTCGCGTCCTTGGCGCCTTCCATCAGGAAGTCGATGCCCTCGGCATGGGTGACGACGATGATCTTCGTGTCCGGCGCCACGTCCAGGTGGTTGCGGATGTTGCGCAGGCCCTTGGTGGCCTGGTTGGCGGTGTTGTCGATGTGATAGACGACCTTGTCGCCGCCGGCGGCGTTCGCGGTGGTGGTCGATGCGGACAGGGCGGCGCCAGCGATCAGCGCGCCGGCCATGCGACGGTTCGTGTTCATGTGCTCTCTCCTAAGGCAGTCTCAACTCTGCCAGCTTCCAGGCGAAGAAGCCGCGGCGCTGCAGGACCAGTTCGACCGGCTCGTCGTCCGAGCCCTTGGGCTTGACGCTGAAGACGAAGGTGTTCAGCCCCTCGTAGGCAAAGCCGGTTTCCAGCTCCGGCTCCTTCGCTTCGGTGCCGATCGCTCCTTCCACTGCGGCCTGCGCCGGCCGCTGGCCCTGCAGCAGGCGGGCCAGGCTCTCGGGCGTGATCGCCACGTCCACCATGGGCCCCAGCAGCGCCCCTGCCACCGCGGCGCCGAGCGCGCGGCCCGGCGAGGGCTCGCCCTTCTCGTTGCGCTCCGTGCCGAGCAGCTTGGCCTGCACGCCGCGCTTGAGGCTCTCGCGCAGCGCCTCGAAGTCCACATAACCGCCCAGCTTGGCGGCGTCGTGCGCGCGAGCGGCAGCGCGCATCTCGTGCACGGCGACGAAGGGACTGCCGAGGAAGAGCGCGAGCAGCAGGGCGGCGAGGATCAGGAGCAGCGGTTTCAGTTTCATGATGATTCAGTCAGGGCCAGCCGCAGGCCGAAGGCGACGAACAGCGCGCCGATGCCGCGGTTGAGCCAGCGGGCCGGCGCCGCGGCGATGCCCAGGCGCTTGCTGGCCAGCGCGGTGAACACCGCCAGGGCGTTGCACCACAGCATGCCGTTGATGTTGAAGATGCCGCCGAGCACGATGAAGGCCAGCGCCTTGTGCGGCGAGTCGGCCGCGATGAACTGCGGCACGAAGGCAAGGAAGAACAGCGCCACCTTGGGGTTCAGCACATTGGTGAGGAAGCCCTGGGCGAAGGCATTGCCGCGATCGGGCGCGGCGGCGTCCGAGGCCTTTCCACCGCGCGCCATCAGCATGCCGATGCCGATGTAGACCAGGTAGGCGGCGCCGACCCAGCGCACCAGCGTGAAGGCCGTGGCGGAGGCCGCCAGCAGCGCCGACACGCCCAGCGCCGCGGCCGCCACATGCACGCAGGTGCCGGCGCCGATGCCCAGCGCGGCCGCGCAGCCGGCACGCCAGCCCTGGCGCGCGCTGCGGCTCATGATGAGGATCGAATCGGGCCCCGGTGCGATGTTCAGCAGCAGGCCGGAGACGATGAAGAGCGAGAGGTCGTGGATGCCGAGGAACTCCATGCCCGGCAGCGTAACAGGGGCGCGGGCAAGTCGTCCGCCGGGCCGCCCCAAGGACGACTTGGCCCCCTCGGGGGGCCGCCCGCGTACCCGCGGGCGAGGGGCCCCATCTACTCTCCCCAGACCACGGGCCTGCCCTGGCCGACCCAGTCCTCGTAGCGCGCGCCGTACAGCTCCTCGATGCGGTTGCGGCGTACCTTGAAGGTCGGCGTGATCAGGCCGTTGTCCACCGTCCACGGCGTCTTCAGCAGCACCAGGCAGTCGAGCCGCTCGTGCGGATCCAGTGCGGCGTTCAGCGCGGCGAGGTGGGCGCCGAGGTCGGCGGCCACCTGCTCCGGCGGCAGCAGCGAGGCGTTCGGCGACAGCATCGCCAGGCCCAGCGGCTGGTTCAGGTTGGCGCCGGTCACGACGCAGGCCTCGACCAGCGGGCTGGCGCCCAGGCGGTCCTCGATCGGCGCCGGGGCCACGTACTTGCCCTTGCTGGACTTGAACAGGTCCTTGACGCGGCCGGTGATGCGCCAGCAGCCGGTGGCCGCGTCGAGCTCGGCCTTGTCGCCGGTTCGCTGCCAGCCGTCGGGCAGCAGGGTCTCGCGGGTCAGCGCCTCGTCCTTGTAGTAGCCCAGCATCATTGCGGGGCTGCGGATCTGCAGTTCGCCGCTGGCCGGGTCGATGCGGGCCTCCACGCCCTCGTAGGGCACGCCGACGGTGCCGCGCTGGTCCTTGCCGGGCTCGGTCAGGTGCGAGGCGCCGAGGTTCTCGGTCATGCCGTAGGCCTCGTTGACCGGCAGGCCCAGCCGGGCATAGAAGTCCAGCAGCGCCAGCGGCATCGGCGCGGCGCCGCCGGCGGCCAGGCGGCACTGGTCCAGGCCCAGCGTGCGCAGGATCTTCCTGCGGATCAGGCCGGAGACGATCGGCAGCTTCAGCAGCAGGTCCAGCTTCTTCGGCGGCAGCTTGGCATGCACGCCCTGCTGGAAGCGCACCCACAGCCGCGGCACCGAGAAGAACAGCGTCGGCCGCGCGCGCTGCAGGTCGGCGGCGAAGGTCTCCAGCGTCTCGGCGAAGTAGACCCGCAACCCGTGCGCCAGCCAGCCGTGCTCCACCAGCATGCGTTCGGCCACATGGGCCAGCGGCAGGTAGGACAGCATGCGGTCCTCGGTGCCCATCGTGAAGCGCCGGGTGCCGGTGCCCACGGCCCAGGCGAAGTTGCCGAAGGTGTGCATCACGCCCTTGGGCGCGCCGGTGGTACCCGAGGTGTAGATCAGCGTGCATAACTCCTCGGCCCGACGCATCGGCGTCTCGGCCAGCGGCGCCTGGGCGGCGCAGATCGCGTCCCAGCCGGGCAGGCTGCGGCGCGCCTCCTCGGGCGCCAGCGGATAGGCGATGCAGGGCAGGCCGACCGGGATGCCGGGCTTCATCGCCTCCCAGCCGTCGAGCTTGCCGATGAAGCAGGCGCGGGCCTCGCTGTGGTTGAGGATCTGCGCGATGGTGCCGGCCGACAGCGTCGGGTACAGCGGCACCGAGACGTGGCCGGCCATCCAGATCGCCAGGTCGCTGATCAGCCACCAGGCGCAGTTCTTCGAGAGGATGGCCACCATGCTGCCCGGCGGCCAGCCCTGGTCCTTCAGGTAGGCCGCCATGCGGCGCGCCTGGTCGGCCACCTGGGCCCAGCTGAGGTCCAGCAGCTGCCCCTTCCCCATGGGCTGCGTCAGCGCGATCGCGCCGGGCCGGGTGCGCTCCCAGTGGGCCAGGCGCTGCAGCGCCAGCGCGTCGTCGCTCGCTTTTGTCGTCGTCACTGCCGGTCTCCTCCTCCAGTGAGGATCCGACGCTACAACAAGCCGGCCTGCCTTGAAACCGTCACGTGTCTACGAACCGACTACTCGGCCTGCAGCAAGGCCTGCAGCGCCGCGGCGACGGCCGCCGCCTCGCCCAGCTGCCGCACCGGCGCGCCAGCCAGCGCCGCCGCGCCCTCGCGCTTGAGCCTGGCCACCCACTGGCCCGCGTCGCGGCCGGCCTCGAAGGCCTCGCTCTGAAGCAGCGTGGCGCCGTCGGCGGCGTTGAGCTTGAAGTAGAACTTGCCGTCGGCCTCGCGGTACTGCTTGAACACCGGCAGGGCGGCCTTGCCGTCGCCCTTGGAGCTAACGTCCGATTTCAGCGGCGCCGAGAAGCTGCGCAGGCCCACCGCCTCGCGCGCACGGGCCAGCAGCGGGCCGGCCAGCGCGCGGGCCTTGGCGGCGCCCTGCTGCAGGATGGCCTCGAGCTTGTCGGGGTGGGCCATCAGCTCGTCGTACTTCGCGCGCATCGGGCCGATCTGGCGCTCGATCTGGTCGAACAGGCGCTGCTTGGCCTCGCCCCAGGCCAGGCCGGCGCGCAGCTCGGCGCGGAAGGCCGCGCGCTCGGCCGGCGTGGCGAAGGCGTCGAAGATCGTGACCAGGGCCTGGCCTTCCGGCTCCTTGGGCTCGCCGGGCAGCTTGGAGTCGGTGACGATGCGGGCGATCGCGTCCTTCAGCGCCTTGCTGCCGCCGACGAAGAGCGGCACCACGTTGTCATAGCTCTTGCTCATCTTGCGGCCGTCCAGCCCCGGCAGCAGCTCCATCTCCGCCTCGACCTGCACCTCGGGCAGCACGAACAAAGGCGCGTCCGGCGGGCAGAAGAGATGGTTGAAGCGCTGCGCCACGTCGCGCGCCATCTCCAGGTGCTGCACCTGGTCCTTGCCGACCGGCACGCGGTGGGCGTTGAACATCAGGATGTCGGCGGCCATCAGGATCGGGTAGCTGAACAGGCCCATCGAGATGCCGGCGTCCGGGTCCTCGCCGGCGGCCACGTTGGCGTCCACCGCGCCCTTGTAGGCATGGGCCCGGTTCATCTGGCCCTTGGCGGTGACGCAGGTCAGCAGCCAGGTCAGCTCGGGGATCTCGGGGATGTCGCTCTGGCGGTAGATCAGCGTGCGCTCCGGGTCCAGGCCGGCGGCGATCCAGGTGGCGGTGATCTCCAGGCGCGAGCGGGCCACGCGGTCCGGCTCATCGCATTTGATGAGGGCGTGGTAGTCGGCCATGAAGTAGAAGCTCTCCACGCCGGGCTCGCGGCTGGCCGCGATGGCCGGGCGGATCGCGCCGACGTAGTTGCCGAGATGCAGGGTGCCGGTGGTGGTGATGCCGGTGAGGACGCGCTGGGTCATGGGTGCGAGGCGTGGGCAAGGGAATTCCTGCCATTGTCCCAGCAAGTCGCCGGGCCTCGCCGCGCGGCGCCGCTCCGTGTAGATTAGGCGTTAGCAATGACCTGGCTCATCCTCCTCAGCGCGAGTCTCAACGCCATGCTCGGCGTGACGCTGCTGCTGCTGTGGCGGATCGAGCGCCGGCATGCCTACGTGCGGCAGTGGGGCTGGAGCTGGATCCTGCTGTCGATCGGGCTGACACTGGGCGTGGCGCTGGCCACGCCGGGCCTCGCCGGCCTGCGCTACGACCTGCAGGCACTGGCCGCCTCCTGCAGCCTGATGGGCTCGCTCTTGCTGCAGGTGGCCGGGGCCCGCGCCTATCGCGGCCTGCCCTGGCGGCTCTCGAACGGCCTGCCGCTCTTCGCGGCCATGATGGTTGCCCTGGTGGTGGTGGCCGGCATCGGGCAGGTCTACGCGGTGATCGTCGGCGCGGCCTTCATGGTGATCGGTGCCTGGCTGTGCGCCTTCTGGATGTGGCGCGGCGGCAATGCGGCCGAGCGCTTCGTCGCGCTGTGCTTCGTGGCGATGGGCTGCGTGCATGCCAGCGGGCCGATGCTGGACGCCTACAGCCGCTCGCCGATCACCCACACGCTGGGCCTGTACGTGCAGATGGTGCTCTCGCTGGGCCTGGTGCTGCTGTCGGTGCGGCGCGCCCACAATGCCGCGCGCCAGCAGGCCGAGCGCTTCATCCAGCTCGCCCAGGTCTCGCTGCAGGCGCTGGCGGTGGTGCAGAACCGGCGCCTGGTCTATGCCAACCCGGCGGCGCTGGCGATGTTCGGCCTGCGCGACGAAGCCCACGCGCTGGGCCTGGACCTGATCACCACCATCCCGCCGGAGCTGCTGATCGAGTCGCGCGCCCGCCATGCCGAGGTGCTGGCCAACCCGCAGGCGCGCATCGAATGGGAGAGCGCGCGGCTCACCGCCGACCAGCGCCGCATCCACCTGCGCAGCCTGTCGAGCCACATCAGCTGGGACGGCGAGCCGGCCGAGCTGCAGGTGATGATCGACGACACCTCGCGCCGCCGCGCCACCGAGGCGCTGCGCCGCCAGGCCCTGCACGACGAGCTAACCGACCTGCCAAACCGCAATTTCGCCGTCGAGCGGCTGCGCGAGCTGACCTGGCCCGGCGCCGAGCCCTTTGCATTGATCTCGGCCGACCTGGACCGCTTCCAGCTCGTCAACGAGAGCCTCGGCCACGAGGTGGGCGATGCGCTGCTGCGCGCGATCGCGCGGCGCCTGGCCCACCAGCTGCCGCCGCAGGCGCGGCCGATGCGGCTGGGCGAGGACCAGTTCCTGGTGATCGTCGAAGGCGCCGGGGACGCAGCCGCCGCGCTGGTGGTGGCCGAGGCGATGCTGGGCCTGCTGGAGACGCCTTTCGCGGTGGAGGGCAACGAGCTCTTCGTGCACCTGTCGGCCGGCATCGCGCTGTACCCGCAGGACGGCGTGGACGGCCCCGCCCTGCTGCGCGCCGCCGACTCGGCGATGCACCGCGCCAAGGCCAGCGCCGGTGCCTCCTGCATCTTCTTCGACCGCAGCATGAACGGCGCCTCGCGCGCCCGGCTGGAAATCGAGCAGGCGCTGGGCCGGGCGATCGCGGCGCGCCAGTTCCTGCTGGAGTACCAGCCCAAGTTCACGGCCGGCACGCGCGCGCTGTGCGGCTTCGAGGCGCTGGTGCGCTGGGAGTGGCCGGAGCGCGGTCGCATCCCGCCGGGCGAGTTCATCCCGGCAGCCGAGCGCACCGGCCAGATCAAGGCGCTGGGCGAGTTGATCCTGGAGCTGGCCGGCCGCCAGCTGCAGGCCTGGCAGCAACGGGTCGGGCCGGAGCGGCTGCTGCCGGTGGCCGTCAACGTGTCGCCGCTGCAGTTCGAGGACGCGGGCTTCGCCACGCGGCTGCTGGCCGGCCTGGCGGCGCGCGGCCTGCCCACGTCGGCGCTGGAGATCGAGATCACCGAGACCGCCGCCATCGGCAGCCTGTCCCGCGTGCTGCCCCAGCTGCAGCGCCTGCACGAAGCCGGCGTGCACTGCTCGCTGGACGACTTCGGCACCGGCCAGTCCTCGCTGACGCTGCTGCGCCAGCTGCCGATCTCGGCGATGAAGCTGGACCGCAGCATGATCGAGCCGCTGCCCGAGGCGCAGGCCGCCGCGGTGGTCAGCGCAACCTGCGCGTTAGGGCGCTCGCTGAAGCTGCAGATCGTGGCCGAGGGCGTGGAGGACGAGGTGCAGGCCCGCGCCGCCGAGGAGCTGGGCTGCACGCAGCTGCAGGGCTATCACCTGGGGCGGCCGATGGCGGCGGAGCTGGCGGGGCAGTTGCTGGACGCGCCCTGCGGCACCTGACGGGGCCATTGGCCACGGTCGATCAGGCGCGTCTTCTTGAGCTCGCCGCGGTGGTACAGCGAGACCCGCAGCGATGCGTCGTCGATGTCGAGGATGCCGAACACCTCCGAGCGCTTGATCGGCGACGGGATCGGCGGCGTGGTCTGGGCCATCGCGCTGGACACCGCCTCCAGCGGCCATGCGGCGGCATCGAGCTTCAGGTTGTGGCGGTCGCCGCTGAGCACCAGGATGTCGTGGCGGGTGGCCAGGCCGCGCAGCCAGTCGTTGTCGGGCGACCTGGCCCAGTCCGCGGCGTCGGTGCCGCGCGCGATCAGGTGCAGCACACCGGGCTCGGCCGCGTCGATCTGCACCAGCGCCTGTTCGAGCGCATGGCGCTGCGCCTGGCCCAGGATGCTGCCCCCTTCGGCTTCGCGGAAGGAACGCCCGTCGGTCAGGTGCAGGCGCACCCGGTGCGGCAGCTCGACCATCGCGGCGATGCTGCCGGCCGGCGGTGCACCGCTGCCCTGCGGCCAGGGGTTGGGGCCGTAGTCCGCCGGCTTCTGCACCAGCGCCTGGCGGAACTGCTGGAACAGCGCGTGGCTCAGGTTCACCTTGTCGCGCGGCGTGTCCGGCAGTGCGCCGCAGGCATTGTTCCAGCCGAAGTCGTGGTCATCCCAGATGGCATGGACCCTGGCGTCGCGAATGGCGCGGCGGAAGCTCGCCACCCGCCATTGCAGCGTGTAGGCCCTGTGCATCTCGGCCGAGAAGTCCGCCAGCGGGGCGCCCCGGGGCTGGCCGTTGTCGTACTTGTGGCCCAGCCCGTAGTCCATGTAGATGCTGTCGCCGAGCATGACGATGTGCTCGGGGCGATGGACCTCGGCCAGTTCGTCCCAGGCCTTCTGGCGGGCGTCCCGGATGGCATCGCAGCAGGACAGGAAGGCGATCTTCACCATGTCAGGCCACCGCCACCTTCACGACCGGCGGCAAACGCGCCATCGTGTGCAGCAGCGCACCGATGTCGGACATGCCGGTCTTGGCCCGCAGCGAGCTGATGTGGGTGCGCACGGTCGACAGCGCCACGCCGCGCCCCTGCGCGATCGCCTCCGGCGAATGGCCGGCGCACAGGCCGCTGAGCACCGCCGTCTCCACCGTGGTCAGGCGCTGGATGCGGGCGTAGAAGCTGAGGGTCAGGTCCTGACACAGGCCCGGCTTGGCCAGCATCAGCATCGCCCGCGCGCCGCCCAGCGGCACCACCGAGACCGCGCCGCTGGGCGAGCCCGGCTCCGGCGGCAGCAGCGTGCGCAGGCCGCGGAACACGGCCGCGCCGACAGCGTGCAGCAGCCGGGCGTCGGCGGCATCGTCGGCGCCGGCGACGCTGCGCCCGGCGGTCAGCCGCAGCGGGCGGCCGGTGCGCAGCAGCGCATCACCGAGACGGTTGGCATGCCGCAGGTGCAGTTCGGCGTCGACCACCAGCATCGGGTAGTCCACCTCGTCCAGCGCGGCGGCGGCCAGCGTGGCATCGAGCAGGTCTGCCGGCTGCAGCGACTCGGCCATCAAGGTATCGGCAGCGTGAATAACGTTCATCGTCATCGGAGCCTCCCAGGCTGTGCTGCGGCGCAGTGTGCCGAGCCGGCCGGCCCTTGGCGATACCAGATATTGATGATGTCCCGCACTGGCCCGGCGGCCGCCGGCCATGACAAGATGCCGGCCATGGAACCCATCTCCGTGGCCCTGGTCGAGGACGACGCCGGCACCCGCGAACGGCTCGGCCATGTCATCGCCGCCGAGCCGACGCTGCGCCTGGCCCATTGCGCAGCCACCGGCGGCGCGCTGCTGGAATGGTTCGCCGACAACGCGGTGGACGTGCTGCTGGTCGACCTGGGCCTGCCTGACCGCTCGGGGCTGGACGTCATCGCGCGCTGCTGCCGCATGCAGCCGGCCTGCGCGGTGATGGTGATCACGATGTTCGGCGACGAATCGCACATGTTGCGCGCCTTCGAGGCCGGCGCCCGCGGCTACCTGCTCAAGGACGGCACCGAGGCCGACCTCGCCACCCACGTGCGCAGCCTGCATGCCGGCGGCTCGCCGATGACGCCGATCATCGCCCGCCAGCTGCTGGCCCGCTGGCAGGCCGACGCTGCCGCCGGCCGCGCGCCCAGCGCCGCGCCGCCGCGCGTGCCGCCGGCCGGGCAGGAGGCGCTGTCGCGCCGCGAGACCGAGGTGCTGGACCTGGTGGCCCGCGGCTTCACCTATGCGGAGATCGCCGCGCAGATGGGCGTCAGCGTGGCGACTGTGCAGACCCATGTGCGCAACATCTACGGCAAGCTGGGCGTGCACAACCGCAGCGAGGCGGTGTTCGAGGCCCGCCAGGTCGGTCTGCTCCCCTGAAAGGATGGAGCCCCTCGCCCACCCTCGCGGCGCTGAACGCGTGCGAGCCTGGTCGGTCCCCCAAGGGGACGGCGATTGCCCGGGCATCGAGCCCGGGCAACATCGCCAGCCGGGCCGGCTTGGGGCGGCCCGGCGCTCGGCCCGAAATACCTGGCTTCATTCGTCGCGTGTGCTGCATCGCACCGTGGAGAACTGACATGCGCTGGCTGCTCTGCCTGCTGCTGGCACTGGCGCTGGGCAATGCCGGGGCCGAGCCGGTGCAGCGCCTGGACCACGCCGACGCAGTGCTGATGCCGGACGGCCTTCCCGAGCAGCAGCGGCCCGGCCTCACGCTCGACTTCCGCTGGGACTCGGCCTTTCCCGGCCGCGGCGGCGGCGCCCTCTACCGCATCGCCCTGCCGCCGCTGGACCCGGCCGGCCAGCCCGCGCTGCACATTGAGCGGCTCGGCAACCAGGCCCGGCTGCGGCTGAACGGCCAGCCGCTGCAGGACCTCGGCCGCCTCGGCGATGCCTCGCACGACAGCGGCAAGCTGAGCCAGCTGGTGCTGCTGCCGCCAGCGCTGCTGGCGCCGCCGGGCCGGCCCAACGCGCTGGAGATCGAGGCCACGATGCAGCCGCTGCGCGGCGGCGGGCTGTCCGCGCTGCAGCTGGGGCCGCTGGCCGAGATCGAGCCGCAGTTCGCCGCGCGGCGGCTGCTGGAGCAGACCCTCTCCGCTGCCTATGCCGGCGGCTTCCTGCTGATGGGCGGCCTGGCCGGCGCGCTGTGGTGGCGCCAGCGCGATCCGCTGTACGGCAGCTTCAGCCTGGCCACGCTGTGCGGCATGCCGCGGCACCTGGACCGGGTGCTGCCCGTCGTGCCCGAGCCCTGGCTGGCCTGGGGCGCGCTGCTGGCGATCAGCTACGGACTGCAGTTCGTGCTGCTGGCCCGCTTCATCGCGCTGGCGCTGTCGGCGCGGCCGGCCTGGCTGCTGCGCGCGATCGACGCGGCGCTGGTGCTGGTGGCGGCGCTGGCCGGCCTGTCGTTCGCGCTGCGCCAGCCGCTGCTGTGGACCGCCGCGCTGCTGCTGCTGCTGCCGATGGGCCTGGCCACCTTCGCCGCGGTGTGGCGCGAGGCGCGGCACGGCAGCAGCGCCATCGTGCGCCTGGTCTTCGCCGGCGGCTGCATCGCGCTGGCGGCCGGCGCGCACGACGTGCTGATGGTGCGCATGGGCCTGTTCGGCGGCGCCCACCATCCGCTGTCCCCGCATGCGATGTTCTTCTTCGTGCTGATCCTGGCGGCCCTGGTGGCCGGGCGCTACAGCCGCACCGTGGCCGACTATCGCGCGCTCAACGAGACGCTCAGCGAGCGGGTGGCCGAGCGCGAGCAGCACCTGCGCGAGGCCTTCGAGGCGCTGCGCCACCAGCAGCAGGAACAGGCGGTGCTGAACGAGCGCCAGCGCATCATGCGCGAGATCCACGACGGCATCGGCTCGCAGCTGGTGGGCCTCTTGAATATGGTGGGCCGCGCCGGGCCCGAGCAGCTGAGCGAGCAGGTGCGGCTGGCGCTGGACGAGATGCGCATGGCGGTCGATTCGCTGCAGCCGGTGCACAGCGACCTGACCACCGTGCTGGCCACGCTGCGCTACCGGCTGCAGCCGCGGCTGCAGGCGGCCGGCATCGAGGTGGTGTGGGACGTGGCCGCGCTGCCGCCGCTGGCCGAGCTGCCGCCGCAGTCGGTGCTGCATGTGCAGCGCATCCTGCTGGAGGCCTTCACCAATGTGCTCAAGCATGCGCGCGCCAGCCGGGTGACGATGCATGCGCGCTGGCTGGCCGAGGCGCACACGATCGCGCTGCGGCTGTCGGACAACGGCATCGGTGCACCGGCCGGTGCCGGCGGCGGCCATGGCCTGAAGAACATGCAGGCCCGCGCCGAGGCCATCGGCGCCCGGCTGCGGCTCGAAGCCGCCGAGGGCGGCGGCTGCTGCGTGGCTCTCGACTGGCCCCAGCCCCTATGAGGATGGGTTGGCCATCACCTCGCCGAGGCGGATCGCGCCGCCCGGCTGCCAGGCCGCGTTGAAGGCCAGATCGCCCTTGGGGAACAGCATCACGACGGTGGAGCCGAGCAGGAAGCGGCCCATCTCCTCGCCCTGGCGCAACACGATCTGCTGGTCGCCTTGATAACGCCAATCCCGCACGGTGCCGGGCCGCGGCGGGTTGACCTGGCCGTGCCAGACCGTGGCCATGCTGCCGACGATGGTGGCACCCACCAGCACCAGCACCCAGGGGCCGCGTTCGCCTTCGAACACGCACACCACCCGCTCGTTGCGCGCAAACAGGCCGGGCACGCCGCGGGCGGTCGTCGGGTTGACCGAGAACAGGTCGCCGGGCACATGGATCATGCGCAGGAGCCGGCCGTCGCAGGGCATGTGGATGCGGTGGTAGTCGCGCGGGCTGAGGTACAGCGTGGCGAAGTGGCCGTCCTGGAACTGCGCGGCCAGCTGCGCATCGCCGCCGACCAGGGCGGTGGTCGTGTAGTCGTGGCCCTTGGCCTGGTAGATGCGGTCCCGCGTGATCGCGCCGAACTGGCTGATCGCGCCGTCCACCGGGCAGATCAGCCCGGCGCCCGCCAGCGGCCGCGCGCCCGGCTTCAGCGCGCGGGTGAAGAAGTCGTTGAAGGTGGCGTAGCTGGTGATGTCGGGGTTCGCCGCCTCGGCCATGTTGACGTCGTAGCGGGCCACGAAGCGGCGGATCGTGCCGGTCGTGATGCCGCCCAGCTTCGCCCCGGCCAGCTTGCCGGCCAGCACGGTCAGAGCCTTCTTGGGCATCAGGTACTGCGGCAGAACGGCCAGGCGATCAGACACGGGAAACCCTGCGGTCGGTGAAGGGAGCGCGATTGTAGTAGTGGCCCGCGGCCGCCTCGACGAAGCCGCCGAAGGCCTCCAGCAGGGGTTCATAACGTCCTGACTCAGCGGTGCCGCCGAGCTGCTGCAGCGCCCTCACGCCGGCCTCCAGCGTCGACAGCTGGTGCGGCGCATGGGCCTTGCGCAAGGCGCCGTAGCGGGACGGCGCCTGCTCGGCCAGGGCCAGCCGCGGCAGGCCGAGCAGCCAGGGATTCAGTTGCAGCATCAGCCGGCTCTTGCGCCAGGTGGCGTCGAGCAGGATCAGGCGCTCGACCGGCGCCGGCGCGGCGCCCCGGCCCTCGTCGACCGGATAGAGCAGTGCGCTGCGCTCCAGCGGGCCCAGCGACGCGGGCTCGAACTGCTCGCCGACGACGATCCGGCAGCGCGTCAGGCTCAGGCCCAGCAGCGCGGCGCTGTTCTTGGCCTCGCGCGCCTCCTGCGGATGCTGGAGCACCACCAGTTCCACCGCCGCGTTGTCCACCGGGCGGATCCAGGCGCAGAGGCAGGCGCGCGACGGCCGCCGGCAGCGCGGGCACTGCGGGCGGCAGGGAGATGGATGAACAGGGTCGGCAGGCGTGTTCGTCATGGCGTCATCCGCCATGAGAACACGGGCGGCGCTCAGGCCGGCACAGGGCGGGAAACCGGCCTCAGCACGCGCCGACCAGCGAGGCGGCGGGCCACGCCGCCGCCGATCAGGCTCGCGCCGATGACCGCGAGGATGTTCAGCACGCCCCACAGCGGCGGCACGTTCGAGGACAGCAGCAGGGTGGAGATGGTCTGGTAGCTGCGCGGCACCAGCGCGAAGTTGATCGCGCCGTAGACCAGGCCCACCAGCCAGGCGACGCCGATGCCGCCGTAGAACCAGGCGTTGACCGGCCGGCGCGACTTCGGCGGCAGCCGCAGCGCCAGGCTGCTCCAGACCAGGGCCAGCAGGAACACCACCAGCGCGATCGCCAGCGCGACGATGAGCACGAACTGCACGCTGTCGCGCCCACCCAGCCGCTTCGCCAGCTCGCGCGGCACCTGCACGCCGCCGAGCATCGAGGCACACACCAGTGCCGTCACGTAGAGGAACAGGCCTGAGACGAAGGCTCCGACACGGCGCATGTCACGCATGGTTGGCTCCACTGGATCTTGTGATGTGATGGAAAGCAATTCTGGGGCGCTTGGCTGCAGGAACGGGGGACAGATGTCCCCTGTCTCAGGGGTCTGCTTGTCAAGGAGGAGCCCCCTGAACAGGGGGCTCCCATACAGGTTGGACAATGCCGGCCAGCATGAGCGCCACAGCCCCCGACCTGACCGAAACCCGCCTCTGGCCGCCCGAGGAGGCGCAACTGCAGCGCCTGTTCGAGCGGGCCAGGCTGCAGCGGGGCCGGGTCCTGCTGACCGCCATCGTGGACATCGACGCCGATGCCGCCGGCGCAGTCGCCCGTGTGCGCGGCGGCGGCGCGCTGGTCCACGAACTGGCGGTGCAGGGCGTGCGCGACGCCCGGGGCCGGCCGCACTACAGCGCCCTGTGCAGCTGCAGCACCGGGCGCTTCTGCGAGCACGCCGCGGCGGTGATGCTGAAGCTGCAGGCCCAGGCCGATGCGCCACGGCGCGAGCAGCTGCTGCAGCTGTGGCTCGACGCACTGCGCCGCAAGGCCGGCCGCGAGGAGCTGAAGTCCCTGCCCCGCTTGCCCGAGGCCGACGCGGCGCGACTGATGGACTTGCTGATGGAGGATGGCTCGCCGGCGCCGCCGACCGCGCCGGCGCCGATCGCCGAAACGCCGCCCGAAGCCGAGCCCGCCACCTTCCGCCCCCGCCTCACGCTGCGCACGCTGGGCCGCGGCGACGGCCTGCTGGGCCTGCAGCGCGGTGGCACGCTGGGTCCGCGCGGTGACTCGGTGACCATCGCCGAGGTGGACTGGACCTACCGCTGCGAGGACGGCCACGCCTGGTCCACGCCCGCGCCGCGCTCGCTGCTGAACAGCCGCCCCGCGGCCACGGTCGAGATCGCGCCGGGGCGGCGCATCGCCCGCGACCTCGGCGCCGAGGCCGATGCCCGCGACCAGCTCTGGTCGCTGGGCCTGCTGCCGCTGGACCCGGCCCAGCTGCAATGGCGCGATCCCGCCGCCGAGGGCCCGTCCGCTCCCTGGACCCTGCTGCAGGAGGAGTTCTTCGGCCCCTTCTGGACCGAGCGGGTGCCTGCGCTGCAGCAGCAGGGCTGGGCCGTCGTCGCGCTGCCCGGCTTCACCCACCGCCCGGTGCAGCCGCAGGGCTGGACGGCCCGGCTGGAGCCGCTGGCCGGTTCGGCCCGCAGCGGCTCCTGGCTGCTGAGCCTGGGGGTGGAGGTGGACGGCGAGACGCTCGACCTGGCCCCGATGATCGCCACGCTGCTGCGCCATGACGCCCGCTGGACCAGCGCCGAGGCGATCGCCGGCATCGACGACGACGCGATCATCCTGCTGACCGCCCCCGGCGGCCGCCAGATCGAGGCGCCCGCCGGCGTGCTCAAGCCCATCCTGTCCGCCCTGCTGGACCTGCTGGCCGACACGCCCGAGGGCCCGATCGTGATCAGCGAGTGGGACGCCACGCGGCTCACGCAGGTGGAAGACCACTCGCTCTGGCGCTTCTTCGGCGACGGCGACCTGCGCCGCATGGCCCATCGCCTGCTGGCGGCCGGGTCCCCGCCGCCGGTCGAGCCGCCGGCCGGCCTCGGCCTCGAACTGCGCCCCTACCAACTGGCCGGGCTGGCCTGGCTGCAGTACCTGCGCGCCCACGACCTCGCCGGCATCCTGGCCGACGACATGGGCCTGGGCAAGACCGCCCAGACCCTCGCCCACCTGCTGCTGGAAAAGCAGGCCGGGCGGCTGGACCGCCCGGCGCTGGCCGTGCTGCCGACCTCGCTGCTGTTCAACTGGCGCGCCGAGGCCGCACGCATCACGCCGGATCTCAGCGTACTGGTGCTCCACGGCCCGGCGCGGGCCGTGGACTTCTCCCGCCTGCAGGAGTTCGACCTGGTGCTCACCACCTACCCGCTGCTCTGGCGCGACATCGCCGAGCTGCAGCGCCAGCGCTGGCACCTGCTGATCCTGGACGAGGCGCAGACGGTCAAGAACGCCGCCAGCCGCGCCGCCCGGGCCGCCCGCAAGCTGCCCGCCCGGCACCGGCTGTGCCTCACCGGCACCCCGCTGGAGAACAACCTGGCCGAGCTGTGGGCGCAGTTCGACTTCCTGATGCCCGGCTTCCTGGGCGACTCGCGCGGCTTCCAGCGCCGCTGGCGCAAGCCGATCGAGACCAATGGGGAGAGCCTGCGCGCGCAACTGCTGGCCCAGCGGGTGCGGCCCTTCATCCTGCGCCGCAGCAAGGACCAGGTGGCCACCGAGCTGCCGCCGCTGACCACCGTGGTGCGCCGCGTCCAGCTGGAAGGCGCCCAGCGCGAGCTCTACGAGAGCGTGCGGGTGGCTGCGGACAAGCAGGTGCGCCGGGTGCTGGCGCAGAAGGGTTTCGGCGGCGCCCTGGTCTCGGTGCTGGACGCGCTGCTGAAGCTGCGCCAGGTCTGCTGCGACGCCCGGCTGCTGCGGGAGGGCGCCGAGGGCCGCGCCAAGCTGGACCTGCTGATGGACATGCTGCCGGAGCTGCTGGACGAGGGCCGGCGGGTGCTGGTGTTCTCGCAGTTCACCACGATGCTGGACCTGGTGGCGGCAGAACTGGACGCGAGGCGGCTCGGCTACCTGACCCTGACGGGCGCCACGCCGGTCGCGCAGCGCGCGGGCATCGTGGGCCGCTTCCAGGCCGGCGAATCAGCGCTGATGCTGGTCAGCCTGAAGGCCGGCGGCGTGGGCCTGAACCTCACGGCGGCCGACACGGTGATCCAGCTCGACCCCTGGTGGAACCCGGCCGTCGAGGCCCAGGCCGCCGCCCGCGCGCACCGCATCGGGCAGGACCGGCCGGTGTTCGTCTACAAGCTGGTGGTCGCCGGCAGCATCGAGGAGAGGATGCTGGAACTGCAAGCCCGCAAGGAGGCGCTGGCGGCGCGCGTGCTGGGCGTGGATGCGGCGGATGCGCCGAAGTTCAGCGCGGAGGATCTGGATCTACTGTTGGCGCCGCTTGCGTAAGCGCGTAAGCGAGCGCCAACTTGTCCGAGAATCAGCGCTTTTTGTCCAACACCAGGATGTGGGCCAGGCTGCGGCGCTCGACGCCGAAGCTGCCGGACTCGAAGGCCTCGTGCTTGCGGCCCTTGCCGTCGGTGTTCATCACGTCGGCTTGCAGGGCGGCGATGCGGCGGGCGCCGTGGGCGTCGTTCTTCTGCGGCAGATTGCGGGTCATCATCAGCATGTCAGTCCAACCTTCTCGTTAGCTCCGCCGTTTTTGCGGCGTCTGCGGGCACAACGGAGCGCCCGTTGACCCGGTTGACAGCGGACTCACAAATCTTTGCAACTTGCCGGGACAATCACGCCTTCGCCAAAACCAGCCCCCGCGACACCGATGACCGTCCAGACCTTCAAGAAATCCGCCCCCGCGGCCGCCGTGCCCGTCACCGTCGTCGACCGCGCCGGCTTCGCCGCCCTGGCCAAGGCGCTGCCGGCCGCGACACGTCACTGGCTGGCGGTCAACAAGTTCACCGGCGGCCCGAACAGCCACTGCCTCGTGCCCGGCAGCGACGGCAAGCTCGGCCAGGTCTTCGCCGGTGTCGCCCATGCGACAGATCCGTTCGCGCTGGCCGCCCTGCCGATGGCCCTGCCCGAAGGCGACTACCGCCTCGCCGATGAAGGCCTGACCCTCTCGCCCGAGGCCGCCGCCCTGTCCTGGGAACTGGGTGGCTACCAGTTCGACCTCTACAAGCCACGCCGCCGCGCGCCGGCCGTGCTGCACCTGCCGTCCTCGCCCGAGCTGGAGCGCGGCCTGGCCCAGGCCACCGCCATCGCCGCCACCCGCGACCTGGTCAACACCCCGGCCGAGCACATGGGCCCGGCCGAGCTGGCCAAGGCCGCCGAGATGGTGGCGAAGCAGCACGGCGCCAAGTTCAGCGAGATCGTCGGCGACGCGCTCTTGAAGAAGAACTTCCCGGCCATCCACGCCGTCGGCCGCGCCAGCACCCGCGCGCCACGCCTGATCGAGCTGAGCTGGGGCAAGGCCAAGGCCCCGCTGCTGAGCATCGTCGGCAAGGGCGTCTGCTTCGACACCGGCGGCCTGGACATCAAGCCCGCCGACGGCATGCGCCAGATGAAGAAGGACATGGGCGGCGCCGCCAACGCGCTGGGCCTGGCCGCGCTGGTGATGGCCTTCAAGCTGCCGGTGCGGCTGCAGGTGCTGATCCCGGCGGTGGAGAACTCGATCGCCGGCAATGCCTACCGCCCCGGCGACATCTTCAAGACCCGCAACGGCACGCAGATCGAGATCGGCAACACCGACGCCGAAGGCCGCGTGATCCTCTGCGACGCGCTGTCCTACGCCGTCGAGTCCAAGCCCGAGCTGATCATCGACCTGGCCACGCTGACCGGCGCCGCCCGCGTCGCCCTGGGCCCGCAGTTGCCGGCCCTGTTCGCCCGCCACATGGACGAGGCGCGCGACCTGGTCGACCTGGGCCTGAAGCTGGACGACCCGCTGTGGCACATGCCGATCTGGCAGCCCTACAAGTCGGGCATCGAGAGCACGCTGGGCGACATCGTCAACACCGGCAAGAGCCCGCTGGCCGGCGCCATCAACGCCGCGCTGTTCCTGGACCACTTCGTCCCGGCCGACCAGGACTGGCTGCATGTGGACCTGTTCGCCTGGAACGCCGAGCCGCGCCCGGGCCGCCCGGTCGGCGGCGAGGCGCAGACGATCCGCACGCTGCTCGGGTATTTGGAACAGCGCTTCACGCGGGGTTGATGCCCCTAGACTCCCTGCCCAAACGCAGGGAGTCTCGATGAAGGCGCTTCTTCTTTCTTCTCTCCTCGGGCTGGCGGCCAGCGCTGCAGGCGCCGTCACGATCGACAGCGCCAGCCCCAAGGGCGAAGTGGCCCAGGTGCGGCAGTTCCAGGTCCGCTTCTCCGAGGCGGTCGTGCCGCTGGGCGATGCGGCCCAGCCAGCGCCGGTCACGGTGCAGTGCGAAGGCACGCCGGAGCCGGCGCCCAAGGGCCAGGGCCGCTGGCTCAACGAGAAGGAATGGGTGTTCGAGCTGGAGCGGCCCCTGCCGCCCGGCGCCAGCTGCCGCATGGCGCTGCGCAGCGAGTTCCGCGCCGACATGAGCTGGAGCGGCGCCCGCGATGTCGCTTTCCGCGTGGCCGCCCCGCGCGTCATCTCCACCCGGCCCAACAACTACCAGTCGATCGAGGAAGAGCAGCAGTTCCTGCTGCGCTTCTCGGCCGCGCCGGCGGCCGAAAGCCTGGCCGGCCGCCTCTGGTGCGAATCCCGCAGCCTGGGTGAACGGGTGCCGGCCGTCATCCAGCCCACGGCGCGGCGGGACGAACTGCTGGCCGCGCTGCGCCTGAAGCGCGTCGCCCCGGCGGACGAGTGGCTGCTGCTCGCCTGCCAGCGCCCGATGCCGGCCGGCAT
>NZ_LYVQ01000105.1 GCF_001984095.1 Pelomonas sp. KK5 | reverse complement strand
GCCCATGGACGCGACCGACTCCTCCTCCTCACCCCGGCCCATCGCCCCGCCCGCCAGCGCCACGCGCACCCGCGTGCTCTGGTTCTCCTGCATCGCCCACGCGCTGCACGACGGCTATACCGACATGGTCTACGTGCTGCTGCCGATCTGGCAGGCGGACTTCGGGCTGGGTTACGGCGCGCTGGCCATGCTGCGGGGCATCTACGCCGGCACGATGGCCAGCCTGCAGATTCCCGCCGGCCGCGCGGCGCAGCGCTGGGGCAGCAAGGCAGTGCTGGCGGCGGGCACGCTGCTGGCCGCGATCGGCTACGCCGTGGCGGGGCTGTCGGGCAGCCTGGCGGGCCTGTGCGCGGCGCTGGCGATTTCCGGCTGCGGGTCCAGCACCCAGCATCCACTGGCCTCGGGCGCCGTGTCGCGCGCCTACGGCCGGGATGCGCGCCGGCCGCTGGGCCTCTACAACTTCTCCGGCGACCTGGGCAAGGCGGCCCTGCCGGCCTTGATCGCGCTGCTGGTCACGGTGATGCCCTGGCGCCATGGGCTGTGGCTGATGGCGGGCCTGGGCGCCGCGGTCGCCCTTGTCATCGCGCTCTTCATGCCGGCTTCGCGACCGCGCAGTCAGGCGCCGGCCAGGGATGCGACGGAGCCGATGCGCAAGGCGCCGGCCAGCCGGGGCTTCCGCCTGCTGCTCGCGATCGGCGTGCTGGACACCGCGGTGCGCATGGGGCTGCTGACCTTCCTGCCCTTCCTGCTGAAGGCCAAGGGCGCGACGACGCCGATGGTCGGCACCGCGCTGGCCCTGGTCTTCATCGGCGGCGCGGCGGGCAAGTTCGCCTGCGGCTGGCTGGGCGCGCGCGCGGGCGTGATCGGCACGGTGCTGGCCACCGAGGGCGGGACCGCAGCGCTGATCATCGGCGTGATGCTCAGCCCGCTGCCGCTCACCTGGGTGCTGCTGCCGCTGCTGGGCGTGATGCTCAACGGCACCTCGTCCGTCCTCTACGGGACGGTGCCGGAACTGGTGCCCGCCGATGCGACCGAGCGCGCCTTCGCGTTGTTCTACACCGGCACCATCGGCGCGGGCGCGGTGGCGCCGGTGCTTTATGGCCTGCTCGGCGACCACATCGGCGCGCAGGGCGCCACGCTGGCCACGGCGCTCACCGCGCTGGCGATCTACCCGCTGGCGATCGGCTTGCGCTCGCATGTTCATGCTGATCTATAATACAAATGCCGACTGTTCATATACGAATCGCATAGTTTCCAGGACCGTCCCGGCTGCCTAGCATGGGGCTCCCCAAGCAAGGAGCCCTCATGACCCAAGACCAGCGCCAACTCAAGCTCGGTGCCATCCTCTCCGGCGCCGGCATCACGCCCGAAGCCTGGCGGCAGCCCGGCGTCCAGGGCGATGCGAGCATCGACATCCAGTGGTACATCGCCGCCGCGCAGCGGGCCGAGGCCGCCAAGCTGGACTTCGTCTTCATCGTCGACAGCCCCTACATCACGCCCGATTCGGCGCCCCACTTCCTGAACCGGCTGGAGCCGCTGACGCTGCTGTCGGCGGTGGCCGTGCATACGCGCAGGATCGGCCTGGCCGGCACGCTGACCACCTCGTACAACGAGCCCTTCAACGTGGCCCGCGCCTTCGCCTCGCTGGACCTGATCAGCGGCGGGAGGGCCGGCTGGAACGTCGTCACCACCGGGCTGGAAGGCGCGGCCGGCAACTACGGCCGCGAGGAGCACTTCGCGCACGACGTGCGCTACCGTCGCGCCCGCGAGCACCTCGCCGTGGTCCGCGGCCTGTGGGACAGCTACGAGGACGATGCCTTCCCGCGCAACAAGGCCAGCGGCGTCTTCCTCGACAGGGACCGGCAGCACGCGCTGAACCACAAGGGCGAGTTCTTCAGCGTGGCCGGGCCGCTGAACATCTCGCGCAGCCGCCAGGGCCAGCCGGTGATCTTCCAGGCAGGCGGCTCGGACGACGGCCGCCAGCTCGCCGCCACCAGCGCCGACGCGATCTTCACCGGCCACGAGAGCTTCGAGGAGGCGCAGGCCTTCTACCGCGACGTCAAGCAGCGCGCCCGCGCCGCCGGCCGCAGCGACGCGGGCCCGCTGGTGCTGCCCGGCATCTCCCCGCTGGTCGCCGACACCGACGAGGCCGCACGGGCGCTGCAGGCGCAGCGCGACGGCACCGTCGACCTGGCCAAGGCGCTGGTGCAGCTGGGCCGGCCCTTCAACTACTACGACTTCTCCACGCACGATCTCGACGCGCCCTTCCCCGATCTCGGCGACCGCGGCGCCAACGGCTACCGCAGCGCGGCCGAGCGCATCAAGCGCATCGCCGCCGAGGAGCGCCTGAGCCTGCGCGAGACGGCGCTGCGCTTCGCGGTGCGGCGCTCGCCCTTCGTCGGCTCGGCCGCCACGGTGGCCGATGCGCTGGAGCACTGGTTCCGCAACGAAGCGGCGGACGGCTTCATCCTCGGCGCCTTCGGAGAACCGGCCGACGGCCAGCGCTTCATCGACGAGGTGCTGCCGCTGCTGCGCGAGCGCGGGCTGTTCCGCAGCGAGTACGAGGCCGACACGCTGCGCGGGCATCTCGGCCTGCCCTTCGTGGAGAACCGCTACAGCGTGGCGCGGCGGGAGCAGGCGGCCTGACGGCCACCGCGCATATCGATCCTTGCTTTGCTTCGTTCCCATGAGAGGCCGTGGAGCCTAGCCTCCCGGTCCTCACACTCGAACGAGGATCGATCCATGCATGACCTGTCGCGCCGCCACCTGCTGATCGCCGGCGCCGCCCTGCCGCTCGCCACCGACCGCGCTATGGCCGCCGACGGCGAGCAACAACAACAACGCCTGCGCATCGGCTACCAGAAGTCGTCCACGCTGACGATCTTCCTGAAGTCGCGCGGGCTGCTGGAGAAGGCGCTCGCCCCGCTGAAGATCGACGTGCAGTGGCACGAGTTCAGCTCGGGCCTGCCGCTGCTGGAGGCGCTGAACGTCGGCGCGATCGACCTCAGCGCCGACGTGGCCGACGCGGTGCCGCCCTTCGCGCTGGCCGCCGGCGCGCGGCTCACTTACTACGCACTGGAGACGCCCTCCCCGCAGGCACAGGCGATCGTCGTCCGCAAGGAGTCGCCCATCACCAGCCTCGCGCAGCTGAAGGGCCAGAAGGTCGCCTTCGCCAAGGGCGCCGGCGCACACTACCTGATCCTCGAAGCGCTGGCGCAGAACGGGCTGAGCATCAAGGACATCGAGCCCGCCTACCTGTCGCCGGCCGACGGCCGCTCGGCCTTCGAGGGCGGCAATGTCGCGGCCTGGGTGATCTGGGATCCGTTCCTGGCCGCGGTGCAGCGCCAGTCCAATGCGCGCATCCTGCTCGACGGCGGGAAGTTCTCCAGCTATCGCCGCTTCTATCTCGCCGCCACGCCCTTCGCGCAGCGCCGGCCGGACGTGCTGAAGCTCGTCTACGCCGAACTGCAGCGCGCCGGCGACTGGATCAAGAAGAACCCGACGCAGGCGGCCGAATGGAACGCACCGCTGATCGGCCTGGACCCGGCCACCGTCGAGGCGGCCAATGCGCGTCGCAGCTACCGGGTCGAGCCGGTCGACGCCGAGGCGCTGGCCGAGCAGCAACGCATCGCCGACAAGTTCACGCAGGCGCAGATCCTGCCGAAGCGCGTCGTCGTGGCGGACTCGCCGGTCTGGCGGCCGGCGTGAGCTGCTAGACCGCGGCCAGCGCCTGCGCGAGATCGTCGCGCAGGTCCTCGACATCCTCGATGCCCACGGACAGGCGCACGAGGCCGTCGCCGATGCCCAGCTGCGCACGGGTCTCCGGCGGGATGGTCGCGTGGGTCATGATGGCCGGGTGCTCGATCAGGCTCTCGACACCGCCCAGGCTCTCGGCCAGCGCGAAGATCTTCACCGTCTCCAGGAAGCGCCGCGCGCCGGCCAGGTCGGTCTTCAGCTCGATCGAGATCATCCCGCCGAAGCCATCCTTCATCTGCCGCTTCGCCAGCTCGTGCTGCGGATGCGAGGGCAGCCCCGGGTAGTGCACCCGCGCCACCTGCGGCTGCTGCTCCAGCCACTGCGCCAGCGCCAGCGCACTGCTGTTGTGCCGCTCGATGCGCAGCGCCAGCGTCTTCAGCCCGCGCAGCGCGAGAAAACTGTCGAAGGGCCCGGCGATCGCGCCGACGGCGTTCTGCAGGAATGCCAGCCGCTCGCGGATCGCATCGAGCCGCGTATCGGCGCCCACCACGGCCACGCCGCCGATCACGTCCGAATGGCCGTTCAGGTACTTGGTGGCCGAGTGGACGACGATGTCCGCGCCCAGCTCCAGCGGCCGCTGGTTGAAGGGGCTGGCGAAGGTGTTGTCCACCGCCATCAGCAGGCCGCGCGAGCGGGCGATCTCGGCGATGGCGCGCAGGTCCGCGAGCTTCAGCAGCGGGTTGGTCGGCGTCTCCACCCAGACCAGCTTCGTCTGCGGCGTCAAGGCGGCCAGCAGATTCTCCGGCTGCGTGAAATCCACATAACTGAAAGACAGGGCGGCACTGTGGCGGCGCACCTTGTCGAACAGGCGGAAGCTGCCGCCGTAGATGTCGTCGCCGCTGACGACATGCGAGCCGGCCGGGATCAGCTCCAGCACCGTCGAGATCGCGGCCAGCCCCGAGGCGAAGGCAAAGGCCTGGGCGCCGCCTTCGAGGTCGGCGACGTTGCGCTCCCAGGCGAAGCGCGTCGGGTTGTGGCTGCGGCCGTAGTCCAGGCCCTTGTGCACGCCGGGGCTGCTCTGCACGTAGGTGGAGGTGGCGTAGATCGGCGGCATGATCGCGCCGGTGCTCGGGTCGGGCGACTGGCCCGCGTGGATCGCCCGGGTGGCGAAGCGGTGCGGCTTGGGATCGAGACTCATCGCAGTTTTCTTCGCAGGTGGTTGAGGAGGTCGAAGCGGGTGATCAGGCCGTGGAAGCCGCTCGCATCGGCCACGATGGCGGTCAGGCCCTGGTCCAGCACCGCCTGCAGTTCGGCCAGCGGGGCCGAGGGCGGCAACGTCTGCGGCCGGGCGCTCATCGCGGTGGACACCGCATCGCGGAAGTGCGCGGCATCGCCATGCACCTTGAGCAGCAGGTCGGACTCGTCGACCACGCCGACCAGGCGCCCGCCCTCCAGCACCGGCAGTTGCGAGACATCGGCAAGGCGCATGCGCTGGAAGGCAGTCAGCAGCGTGTCGGCCGGCGCCACCGAGACCACGGCGCCGTCCTCGCTGCGGCGCGAGATGATGTCGCGCAGGTCGCCGTAGCGGGCGCGCTGCAGCAGGCCCTGGTCGACCATCCACTGGTCGTTGTAGACCTTGCTGAGGTAGCGCGTGCCGGTGTCGCAGACGAAGCTGACCACGCGCTTCGGCTCGGTCTGCTCGCGGCAATAGCGCAGCGCCGCCGCCAGCAGCGTGCCGGTCGAGGAGCCGCCGAGGATGCCCTCGCGCTTCAGCAGCTCGCGGGCGCTGGCGAAGCTCTCCTCGTCCGGGATCGAATAGGCCTGCGCCACGCCGCCCAGGTCCGCGATGCCGGGCACGAAATCCTCGCCGATGCCTTCCACCGCCCACGATCCCGCTTCGCCGACGGTGCCGCTCTTCACGTACTCGGCCAGGATCGAGCCGGCCGGGTCGGCCAGCACGAAGCCCAGCTTCGGCTGCACCTTGCGGAAGAAACGCGTGAGCCCGGTGATCGTGCCGGCGGAGCCGACGCCGACGACGATGGCGTCCACGTCGTGCCCGGTCTGCGCCCAGATCTCCGGGCCGGTGCCGGTCTCGTGCGCCAGCGGGTTGGCGGGGTTGTTGAACTGGTCGGCAAAGAAGGCGCCGGGGATGTCCTGCGCCAGCCGCGCGGCCATGTCCTGGTAGTACTCGGGGTGGCCCTTGCCGACGTCGCTGCGCGTGCCGTGCACCTCGGCGCCCAGCGCCTTCAGGTGCAGCACCTTCTCGGCCGACATCTTGTCGGGCACCACCAGCACCACCCGGTAGCCCTTGGCACGCGCCACCAGCGCCAGGCCCAGGCCGGTGTTGCCGGCGGTGGCCTCGACGACGGTGCCGCCGGGTTTCAGCCGGCCGTCGCGCTCGGCGGCCTCGATCATGGCCACGCCGATGCGGTCCTTGATCGAGCCGCCGGGGTTCTGCGACTCCAGCTTCAGCAGCAGCGTGCAGGGCCCGGTGTCGAAACGGGTGACCGGCACCAGCGGGGTGTTGCCGATCAGGTCGAGCACGGCGGGGCGGGAGGTCGCGGTGTCGGTGGTCATGGGACCAATGTAGGCAAGCCGCGTTCCCCACCCGCCTTCAGGGTCTTCGCGATCCCTGCGGCCGTCAGACCACCGGGAAGCTCGTGTCGAAGGTGTTCTTCACGACCAGGCCCTGCTTCAGCAGGCCGGCTTCGAGATAGAAGTCGGCCGTGCGCTGCTGCTCGGCCAGCACCTGCGCGTCGATCGCCACCCAGCGCTGCTGGCGGCGCTCGAACTGCAGCCGCGCCGCTTCCGGCGTGATGCCGATCACCTTGGCCAGCGTCGCGGAGAACTCCGGCACATGCTGCAGCGACCAGCGCTGCGCGCGCACCACCCGCTGGGTGAAGTCCTGCAGCAGCGCATGTTTCCTCGCCAGCGCCGCATCGGTGGCGCCCAGGTAGCTCAGGCCCGAGGACAGGCCCCGCCCGTTGACCAGCACCCGCGCATGGCCCGCCGTCTCGGCCATCGCCGTGTAGGGCTCCCAGGTGGCCCAGGCGTCGACCGCGCCGGTCGCCAGCGCCAGCTTGGCCTCGGAGGGCGGCAGGAAGCGGAAGGTGTTGGCATCCGGCTTCAGGCCCGCGGAGGCCAGCGCCTTCAGCGCGACGTAGTGGCCGATCGAGCCGCGGTTGGTGGCGATGCTGCGGCCCTTCAGGTCGGTCGCGGTCCTGAGCGGCGAATCGGGCCGCACGAGCACGGCCGTGCCGTACGGGTCGGAGCGGTTGGCCGCAAAGGCGGTGATGCGCGCGCCGGCCGCCTGCGCGAAGATCAGCGGGGCGTCGCCGATCGGGCCGAAGTCCACGGCCTCCGCGTTCAGAGCCTCGGCCAGCGGCGCAGCGGCCGGGAACTCGGTCCACTGGATCTCGTAGGCGAGGCCCTGCAGTTCGTTGGCCGCTTCGAGCAGCGCGCGCAGGCCGCCCTTCTGGTCGCCGGCCTTCAGTACCGGCGGAGCGGCGCGGGCGCTGCCGAGGGCGAAGAGGGCCGCGCTGCCGAGCAGCAAGGTGCGACGACGGGATTCGATCTTGATGTCCATGCCATCACGGTAAGGAGCAGGCATGTTCCCAGCAAATAATCAATTCACATTTGCATGCTCGGATTGCATGATTTACGCCAGCAGCGGGCCGCGGTACGCTGGGATCCCCCTGAAGGAAACGCCATGAGCACCCCTCTTCCCCCGGCCTTCGTGCAGGCCTTCGAGCAACTGCTCGACGAGCAGCTGCCGGAGCCCCTCATCCGCGAGCGCGGCGCCCGGCTGCTGGCCGATCTCGTCAGCCACGACGACTGGCTGCCCGATGAGTTCGCGCGGCCCGATCCCGAGCGCTACCGGCAGCTGGCGCTGCACCGCGATCCGGCCGGGCGCTTCTCGGTCGTCAGTTTCGTCTGGGGGCCGGGCCAGGCCACGCCGATCCACGACCACACGGTGTGGGGCCTGATCGGCATGCTGCGCGGCGCCGAGTATTCGCAGGGCTACCGCTACACCGGCCCGAAGGAGCTGGTGCCGGCCGGGCCGCCGACGCTGCTGCAGCCGGGCCAGGTCGAGGCGGTGTCCCCGGCCATCGGAGACATCCACCGCGTCCACAACGCCTACGACGACCGCGTCTCGATCAGCATCCATGTCTACGGTGCCGACATCGGCGCCGTGAAGCGCTCCGTCTACGACGCCGCCGACGGCAGCAGCAAGCCCTTCGTCTCCGGCTATTCGCCGCTCGATTCCTGAACAAATGAATGAATGAAGCCACTCGCATGACCCAGACCGCATCCACCGAAGAAGTCCGCGCCGCCCTGATCGCCCGCCGGGAGATCGCCCTGCTCGACCTGCGCGAGGAAGACCCGTTCGCGCAGGCGCACCCGCTGTGGGCGGCCAACCTGCCGCTGTCGCGGCTCGAGCTGGAGGCCTGGGGGCGCATCCCGCGGCGCGACACGCCGATCGTGGTCTACGACGATGGCGAGGGCCTGGTGGCGCCGGCCCTCGAGCGGCTGCGGGCCCTGGGCTACACCGACGTGAAGGCGCTCGAAGGCGGCCTGGCCGGCTGGCGCGAGGCCGGCGGCGAGCTGTTCCGCGACGTCAACGTGCCGAGCAAGTCCTTCGGCGAGCTGGTCGAGTCGCGGCGGCACACGCCCTCGCTGTCGGCGCAGGAGGTGCAGGGGCTGCTGGAGGCCGGCAGCGACGTCGTCGTGCTCGACGCGCGCCGCTTCGACGAGTACCAGACGATGAACATCCCCGGCTCCACCAGCGTGCCCGGCGGCGAGCTGGTGCTGCGCGCCCGCGAGCTGGCGCCCGATCCGGCCACGCTGGTGATCGTCAACTGCGCCGGCCGCACGCGCAGCATCATCGGCACGCAGTCGCTGGTCAACGCCGCCCTGCCCAACCCGGTGGCCGCGCTGCGCAACGGCACGATCGGCTGGACGCTGGCCGGGCAGGCGCTGGAGCACGGGGCGCAGCGGCGCTTCGGGCCGGCGCTGCGCCCGGCGCATGCGGAGGCGGCGCGCGACGCGGCCGGCGATGTCGCGCGGCGCGCCGGCGTGGAGGTGATCGACGCGGCCACGCTCGCTCGATGGCAGGCCGAGACGGGCCGCACCACCTACGCCTTCGATGTGCGCACGCCCGAGGAGTACGCGGCCGGCCATCGCCCCGGCTTTCGCGGCGCGCCGGGCGGCCAGCTGGTGCAGGAGACCGATGTGCACGCGCCGGTGCGCGGCGCGCGCCTCGTGCTGAGCGACGAGGGCGACGGCGTGCGCGCGCCGATGACGGCCTCCTGGCTCGCCCAGATGGGCTGGGACGTGGCGGTGCTGGAGGCGCCGCCTGCCGGTGCGCTGGAGACCGGCCCCGACAGCGCCCCGCAGCCCGCGCCGCCGGCCGTGCGCGGCGTCTCGCCCGCCACGCTGGCGGACTGGCTGGCCACCGGCGACACCGTCCTCGTCGACGTCACCGCCAGCGCCAGCTACGTCAGGCGCCACATCCCCGGCGCGCGCTTCGCCGTGCGCTCGCAATTGCCGGCGCTGCTGCCGCAGCTCGGAGCGCCCCGGCGCCTGGTGCTGACCTGCGGCTCCAGCCTGCTGGCCCGCTTCGCGGCGGATGACATCGCGGGGCTGACGTCGAGCGACGTCTTCGTGCTGGAGGGCGGCACCGCCGCCTGGGTCGCCGCCGGCCTGCCGGTCGAGGCCGGCGAGACGGCGCTGCTGTCAGCTCGGATCGACCGTTATCGCCGCCCCTACGAGGGCACCGACAACGCCGCCGCCGCGATGCAGGCCTATCTCGACTGGGAGTTCGGCCTGGTGGAGCAGCTCGGCCGCGACGGGACACACCACTTCTTCGTGGTGTGAGGGCACGCTCAAGCGGCAGGCCGGCCGCAGTGTCGAGCCGTTCGGAGTGGGCCGTGTCAATCCGTTCGGGCTGAGCCTGTCGAAGCCTTGGGGCGTACGGGTCGACAGGCCCTTCGACACGCTCAGGGCGAACGGCGGGTTCTGCTCAGAAGCTGAAGCGCCCCGCCGCCGCGATCTCGGCCAGCGGCTTGCGCGGGCTGGGTTGCTCGCGCGCCTGCAGAGACTCCGGCAGGAAGGACTTGTCCTCGCCCTGCCGGCCGATCGCCACCACCGCCTCGATGTGGAACTCGGCCGGCACCGCCAGCGCCTCGCGCAGCTTCTGGCGGTCGAAGCCGCCGATGCCGTGGGCGTTCCAGCCGGCCGCCTGCGCCTGCAGGGCCAGGTAGCCCCAAGCGGCGCCGGTGTCCAGGCTGTGGCTGGGGAAGTCCGCGGCGGTGCTGCTGCCGGGCGCCTGCCAGCGCGTGGCCGACAGCACCGCGATCAGCGCCGACGCGCGCCGCGCCCAGCCCTGGTTGAACTCGTTCAGCGCACCGAAGATCGCCTCGAAGCCCGGGGTCTCCTGCACGCCGTAGACGAAGCGCCAGGGCTGGGCATTGAAGGCCGAAGGCGCCCAGCGCGCAGCCTCGATGAAGGCCAGCAGCGTGGCCTCGGGAATCGGCTCGCCGGTGAAGGCCCGCGAACTCCAGCGGGCGGTGAACTGCGGGTGGATCTCGTACTCGGTCTGGCGGACTGCGGCCATCGGGTCACTCCTGTCATGGGTAGGGAGATCGATGCTGGCACCGCCCCGCCGCGCCGCCAACAAAGGAGAGCGCAGAAGCTTGCTCGATTTGCTTCGTTCCACGCGGCCCGCGCCGGCCCTAGTCTCGGACCATGTGCCAGCTCTTCGCCCTGAACAGCAACGCGCCCAGCGCGGTGACCTTCGCCTTCACGGGCTTCTCCTCCCGCGGGGGCCACACCGGCGACCATGCCGACGGCTGGGGCATCGCCTTCCATGGCGAGAACGGCTGCCGCGTCTTCATCGACGACGCGCCGGCCAGCCGCTCGCCGCTGGCCGCCTTCCTGCGCGAGCACCCGATCCTGGCCACCTCGATCCTGGCCCACATCCGCAAGGCCACGCAGGGCCCCGTGCAGCTGTCCAACTGCCACCCCTTCCAGCGCCAGTGGCGCGGCCGGCAATGGGCCTTCTGCCACAACGGCGACCTGAAGGGCTTCGCGCCGGCGCTCGATGCGCGGCACCGCCCGGTCGGCAGCACCGACAGCGAGGCCGCCTTCTGCTGGCTGATGCAGGAGCTCGACGAGCACTTCCACGCGAGCCCCGAACTGCCCGGCTGGCAAGACCTGGCCCCGGTCCTCGCCGCGCTGGCGGAGGAACTGAGCGGGCACGGCACCTTCAACTTCCTGCTGACCGACGGCCACGCCATCTACGCCCACTGCAGCACGCGGCTGCACTGGCTGACGCGCCGCCATCCCTTCGCCCATGTGCGCCTGGTGGACGCCGACCTGAGCCTGGACCTCAGCCGCGCCAACGGTCCCGGCGACCGCATGACCCTGCTGGCCACCGAGCCCCTGACCCACGACGAACCGTGGACGGCGATGGCGCCGGGCGAGCTGTTCGTGTTCGTCGGGGGCGAGCGGGTATGGGCGGGGCGGCAGCCCCACCCGGTCATCGATCAGGGCCAGCGGTCGTCCGACCACAGCGGCATGGCGGGATCGGCTGCGCCCCTGCCGAGCCGCCAGCCCTCCGCCTCCAGCATGCGCTGCTCGTAGAAGCGATCGACTGGCCCGAGGCACAGCAGCGCGATGGGCGTGGCGCCGGCGGGCAGGCCCAGCAGCGCCGCCAGCGCCCCGGGGTCGAACATCGAGACCCAGCCCATGCCGAGGTGTTCCGCGCGGGCCGCGAGCCACAGGTTCTGGATGGCGCAGGCGGCGGAGCACAGGGCCATCTCGCGCGGCATGCTGCGGCGGCCGAAGACGGTGCCGTCGTCGGGCGGCAGGACCACGGCCAGCAGTTCGGCGCAGTCCTGCAGGCCCTCGACCTTGAGCCGCAGGAACTCGGCGGCGCGCTCGCCCAGCGCCGCCGCCGTGGCAGCGCGCTCCTGCTCGACGAGGGCGTGGACCTGCCGCCGCAGGGCCGCGTCGCGCAGCCGGATGAAGCGCCAGGGCTCCATCAGGCCGACCGAGGGCGCCTGGTGCGCGGCCCGCAGCAGGCGCGCGAGCACCGCCTCGTCGACCCGCGCGCCGCTCTGGAAATGCCGCGTGTCGCGCCGCAGTGCGATCAGCCGGTAGACCAGCTCCCGCTCCTCCTCGCTGAACCGGTGCTGCGCGTCGTTCATGGGCTCGGGCCGCCGCCCAGGAAGGCCGCGACGGCCTCCGGGTTCGACGGGAAGTAGTGGTGGACGTAGCTGGCCCGCAGGCTGCCATGGATGTAGAGCGCCTCGGCCGTGGCGCCCTGGTTCGGGTTCGTCGCCCGTGACCATGCGGCCAGCGGCGTCTGCAGCGTCGAGTGGTGGTAGCTGTGGCCCCGCAGCGGGCCTTCCGGCCAGGCTATCGCCTGCAGGCCCAGCGCGGCCAGGCGCGGCTGCATGGCACCCTGCCCCGGCATCAGGCCCGCCATGCGATGGACACGGCCCTGACCGTCGGTCAAGCCCTGCAGCAGGGCCAGCATGCCGCCGCATTCGGCCAGCAGGGGCTTGCCGGCCGCCAGGTGAGCCGCCAGCGCCGCGAAGAAGGCGGCATTGGCTGCCAGGCTGGCGGCATGCAGCTCGGGGTAGCCGCCGGGCAGCCACAACGCGTCGCACGGCGGCAGCGGCTCGCCCGCCAGCGGCGAGAACAGCTGCACGGCGGCCCCGAGCCGGCGCAGGCAGTCCAGGTTGGCCGGATAGATGAAGGAGAAGCAGGCGTCGCTGGCCACCGCCACCCGCCTGCCCGCCAGCGGCTCGAAGGCATCGGGCATCGCCGCTGCCAGGCCGAACGCCGGATCGACGTCGAAACCGCCCCACCCGGCCCCCTGGGTCGCGGCATCCCAGGCATCCGCCCAGGCGTCCAGTTGGGCGTCGAGCTGCGGCAGCTCCATGGCCTGGACCAGGCCCAGGTGGCGCTCGGGCAGGCGCAGCGCTTCCGACCGGGGCAGGGCCGCCAGCAGCGGCAGCGAGGCCGGCAGGCCCGGAGCCAGCAGGCGCGCATGCCCCGGCCCGGCCACGCGGTTCGCCACGACCCCGCGCACCGCCACGTCGCCGCGGAAGCGCTGCAGCCCGGTGGCCACGGCGGCGAAGGTCTGCGCCATGGCCGAGGCATCGATCACCGCCAGCACCGGCAGGCCGAACTCGCGCGCCAGGTCGGCGCTGCTCGGGTCGCCGTCGAACAGGCCCATCACGCCCTCGACCAGGATCAGCTCGGCCTCGGCCGCCGCCTCGGCCAGCAGCGCGCGGCAGCCCTCGCGCCCGGCCATGAACAGGTCGAGCTGGTAGACCGGCCGCCCGCTGGCCCGTTCCAGCACCATCGGATCGAGGAAGTCCGGCCCGGTCTTGAACACGCGCACCCGCTGGCCGCGCCGCCGCGCGGAACGGGCGATCGCGGCAGTGACGCTGGTCTTGCCCTGGCCGGAGGCCGGGGCGCTGATCATCGCCGCGCGCAGCGCCGGCCGGTGCGGGGAACGCGGCGTCGTCATGCGATCCATGGGCGCTCAGCCTTCGAAGGGAGGCAGGCGCGCCAGGATGCCGCTGCGCAGGCGCTCCGGGCGCTCGTTGCGCTGCATCAGGCCGTCCGCGTGGCGGGCATGCAGGCCCGCGCAGGCGAGCAGCTGTTCGGCCGTCGCCGCATCGGGCGCGAGATCGCCGAACAGGTAGCTGTGCTTGCCCGGCGCCTGCAGTGCCACCGAGCAGGCGCGCGAGCAGGCGCTCAGGCAGGCGATGCCGCGCACGCGCACCGGGGCATGGCGGCCCGCGTCGTCCTGCAGCTGGGCGATGTGAACCGCCTCCAGCAGCAGTTCGCCCGCGGCGGGCTCGCTGCGGGATGCGCCGGGCGGACGGCAGGTGGTGCAGATCAGCAGTTCGGTGGGAGACATGGACATGGCGTGGACGACGCTTGAGGTTTCAGAGGGATCGGAGCTCGGCGCCCCACTGGCGGGCCCAGGCGGCGCAGCGGCCCAGGGGCCGCGCGGCCGACTCGAGATCGACGATGACGAGGGTCCCGGCGGCCGGCGGCGCGGCCGGCTGCTCCAGCGTGCGGCCGTCGGTCAGCAGCCAGAGCCAGCAGTGCGAGCCGGCCCGCCCGCCGTCGCGGCGCTGCTCGCGCTGCAGCAGGCGCTGGGCCTCGCGCAGCGACGCCGCCAGCGGCGTGCCGCCGCCGCCGCCGAGCTGCCTGACGCGCACGCCGGCCGCCGCACGCGCCGGCGACGGCGGCAGCAGCAGCTCCACGCCAGCGCCGCCGAAGCTGATCAGCGCGACCCGGTCGCCGGCCTGCGCCGCCTGCTCGATCAGCCGCGCCGCGTAGCCCTTGGCCCGGGCCAGGCGGCCGCCCCGGCGCATCGAGGCCGAGGTGTCCAGCACGATCAGGTGCAGGCGCGTCGGGCGGCGCGGCTCGGGACGGTAGCGCAGGTGCTCGCGCCGCAGGGGCTGCGGGCCCTTGCTTGCGAGCGTGGGCAGCCACGCCAGCCGGGGCGCCTGGGGCTGGTCGCGCCACCGCCGGCCGCCGCTGCCCGTCTGGCGCAGGCGGCCGGGGTGGCTCAGGCTTTTTTTGGCGGCCAGGCTCCGATCGATGCGATGCGGGTCGTGCCGACCGGCTCGGGGGGCAAGGCGCCCCAGTCGCCTTCGGCCTGCGGTGCCTGGCGGGCCGGCGCCGGCGGGCTCGGCGCGCGGGTCGCCGGCGACGGCGCAGGCACGGAGGGCTCGGCGCGGCGATGGGCCAGCGCGAGATCGGCCACGGCGTCGACATCGCCGGTGGTGACCTCGCCGCGCCCTTCCAGCGCGGCGAGGGCGCGGGCCGCGCGCAGCATCACGAGGTCGGCGCGCATGCCGTCCACCCCGGCCGCCAGCGCGGCATGGGCCGCGTGTTCCAGGACGGCGTCCGGCCAGGCCAGGCCCGGCAGTGCGGCACGCGCCGCCGACACCCGGTCACGCAGGCCTGCCAGCTCCGCCTCATGCGCGGCCAGCACCGCCTGCGGGTCCTCGTCGAAGGCCAGCCGGGTGCGCAGGATGGCCTGGCGCAGCCCGGCGTCGCGGGGGTTGTCCAGCATCACCGACAGGCCGAAGCGGTCCAGCAGCTGGGGCCGCAGCTCGCCCTCCTCCGGGTTCATCGTGCCGACCAGCACGAAGCGGGCGGCATGCTGCTGCGAGATGCCGTCGCGCTCCACCGTGTTCACGCCGCTGGCGGCCACGTCCAGCAGCGCGTCCACCAGCGCGTCGGGCAGCAGGTTGACCTCGTCCACGTAGAGCACGCCGCCGTGAGCCCGCGCCACCAGGCCCGGTTCCAGCCGCACGCGGCCATCGCGCAGCACCTCCTCGATGTTCAGCGTGCCGACCAGTTGCTCGAGGCTGGCCGACAGCGGCAGCGTCACGAACGGCGCCTGCGGCAGCAGGGCCGCCAGCGCACGCGCCGCGGTGGACTTGGCCGTGCCGCGCGGCCCGCCGACGAGCACGCCGCCGACGCCCGTGTCGATGGCCGCCAGCAGCAGCGCGCGCTGCAACGCCGGCTGGCCCACCAGGGCCGTGAAGGGAAAGGCCGCGCGTGCGGCGGCGGGTCGGATGGCAGCGCTCATTGCTCGGCGCCCTTTCTCGATTGCAGGTCTTCGGAGTCATGGATCTCCAGCCGCTGCTCCAGCGACAGCAGATGGGCCTCGATGCGTTCGCGCTGCTCGCCCGGCTCGGCCCACAGGCCGCGGTCCATCGCCTCGAGCAGGCGCTCGCCGACGCTGCGCAGCGCCAGCGGGTTGTACTGCTGCATGAACGCGCGGGTGTCCTCGTCGTGCAGGTAGGCGTCGGCCACCAGCGCGTACTGGTGGTCGTCCACGGCACCGGTGGTGGCGTCGAAGGCGAACAGGTAGTCCACCGTCGCGGCGATCTCGAAGGCGCCCTTGTAGCCGTGGCGCTTCACGCCCGCCAGCCACTTCGGGTTGACGGCCCGCGAGCGCACCACCCGGGCCAGTTCCTCGCCCAGCGTGCGGATGCGCGGCGCGCCCGGCACGCTGAAGTCGCCGTGGTACAGCGCCGCCGGCCGCCCCGCCAGTTGCTCCACCGCCACCGCCATGCCGCCCTGGAACTGGTAGTAGTCGTCGGAGTCGAGGATGTCGTGCTCGCGGTTGTCCTGGTTGTGCAGCACGGCATCCAGGCCGCCCAGGCGCTGCTCGAAGCTGCCGCGGGCGGCCTTGCCGTGCTCGTCCTGCCCATAGGCGAAGGCGCCGGCGCGCAGGTAGGCCTGGGCCAGGTCGGCGCCGTCGTTCCAGCGGCCGCTGGCCATCAGTTCCTGCAGCCCCGCGCCGTAGCCGCCCGGGCGCGGGCCGAACACCCGCCAGGTGGCCTGGCGCTCGGCCTCGTCCGCGGAGAGGCCGCCGGCACGCGCCTGCGCCGCCTCGCGCCGCACCCGTGCGCGGACGGGGTTCACCTCGTCCGGCTCGTCGGCCTCGTCGATCGCGGCGACGGCGCGCACGGCGGTGTCGAACAGGTCGATCACGTTCGGAAAGGCATCGCGGAAGAAGCCGGACACGCGCAGCGTCACGTCCACCCGCGGGCGCTGGCGGATGGCCATCGGCAGCACCTCGACGTCCACCACGCGCGTGCTGCCCGCCGCCCATTTCGGCCGCACGCCCAGCAGCGCGAAGGCCTGCGCGATGTCCTCGCCGCCGGTGCGCATGGTGCTGGTGCCCCACACCGACAGGCCCACCGCCGAGGGGAAGCTGCCGTGGTCCTGCAGGTGCCGCTCGATCACCCGCTCGGCCGCGGCGGCGCCCATCGCGTAGGCGGTGGGCGTGGGCACGGCGCGGGTGTCCACCGAGTAGAAATTGCGCCCGGTCGGCAGCACGTCGGGCCGGCCGCGCGAAGGCGCGCCGCTGGGGCCCGCGGGCACGAAGCGGCCGGCCAGGCCGCGCAGCAGCTGGGCGATCTCGTTGGGGCCGCAGGCTTCCAGCCGGGGGCGCAGCGTCAGGCCGATGCGCTGCAGCACGGGCGCCGTGCGCGGCCAGGCGTGCGGGTCGAGCGGCTGCGCCGCGTCGACCAGCCGCGCGGCGAGCAGCTCCAGCCGCTCGCGCGTGTGGCCCATGTGGCGCCAGGCTTCGCTGCTCGCGGCCTGCAGCGCCGCCGGGCGCGGGCCGGTCCATGGCCGGCCCCAGTCGGGGCTCAGCACGTCGACATCGCCCAGCGCCAGGTCCGCCGCCAGCGCCACCAGCAGGCTCTCCTGGCCGCTGGCCTTGCCGCCGGGGAAGCGGGCCAGCGCCACCAGCGTGTCGGTCTGCTGCCGGCCCTGCGGCGAGCGGCCGAGGATGTGCAGGCCGTCGCGGATCTGCGACTCCTTGATCTCGCACAGATAGGCGTCCAGCCGGCCCAGCAGGCGCTCGCGCGCGGCGTCGTCGGCCGGCGGCTCGAAGCCCAGTTCCCGGTGGAGCTGCTCGCGCAGCACCGTGTCCAGGATCTCGGCGCGCAGGCGCCGGGCGCGGCGCGGGTCCAGCGACAGGGCCTCGTAATACTCGTCCATCTGCCGCTCCAGCACCTGCAGCGGGCCGTAGGTCTCGGCCCGCGTGAGCGCGGGCATCAGGTGGTCGATGATGACGGCCTGCGTGCGCCGCTTGGCCTGGCTGCCCTCGCCCGGGTCGTTGACGATGAAGGGGTAGAGGTGCGGCAGCGGGCCGAGGATGGCGTCCGGCCAGCAGGCGGCGCCCAGGGCCACGCTCTTGCCGGGCAGCCACTCCAGGTTGCCGTGCTTGCCCACGTGGACCACCGCGTCCGCCGCGAACACGCGGCGCAACCAGAAGTAAAAGGCCAGGTAGTTGTGGGTCGGCACCAGGTCGGCATCGTGGTAGCTGGCGACCAGGTCCAGGTCGCGCCCCCGCGCCGGCTGGTTGCCCACGAAGACCTGCCCGTAGCGCCGGCCCGAGATCATGAAGCGGCCGGCGCGCACCATCGGGTCCTGCGCGGGCGGGCCCCACAGCGCGTTGACCGCATCGCGGCTCGCGACCGGCAGGGCCTCGAAGTCCGCCAGGTAGTCGGCCATGGCCAGGCTCTGGCCGGCGGGCCGGGCGTCGTTGGCCTCGAGATCGTTGGTGACGCCGCGGCTCAGGTCGGCCATCAGCGCGCTGCCGTCCGGCGGCAGCTCGCCGGTGGCGTAGCCGGCCTCGCGCAGCGCCTGCAGGATGATCGCGGTGGAGGCCGGCGTGTCCAGGCCGACCCCGTTGGCCAGCCGCGAGTCGTCGTTCGGATAGTTGGCCAGCACCAGGGCGATGCGCTTGTCGCCCGCGGGCTTCTCGCGCAGCACGCACCAGCGCCGCGCCAGCTCCGCCACGAAGGCGATGCGCTCCGGCTCGGGCTGGTAGCCCACCACGTCCACCTCGGTGCGCTCGCAGCGGCGCTCCAGGCCCTTGAAGCTGATGGCGCGGGTGCCGATGCGGCCGTCCACCTCGGGCAGCACCACCTGCATGGCCATGTCGCGCGGGGCCAGGCCGTGCGGGTCGGCCTGCCACTGGTCCTGCGCGCAGCCGGCGGTGATCAGCTGCAGCACCGGCGCGTCGCCGGCCAGCGCCGGCGCCGCGGCATCGCCATCGCCGCCTTCCAGCGAGGACACGGCGAAGCTGGTGGCATTCAGCACCACGGCCACGCGGTGCTCGCGCGCCAGCGACTGCAGCAGCGCCAGGCTGGCCGCGGTCTTCAGCGAATCGACGGCCAGCGCCAGCGGGTTCAGGCCCGCCTCGGACAGGGCCGCGAGCATCGCGTCGAAGGCCGCCGTGTTGCCCGACTGCAGGTGCGCCCGGTAGAACACGAGCAGCGCGACGGGCGCATCCGGCCGCCACGGCGCGGCGGCCCCGGGCCGGTACTGCACGGCCGGCGGCAGCGGCACCGGCGCGGCCGGCCGCGGCCCGATCCCGAAGGCCGCATGGCCGATCAGGGCGAAGAAGTTGGCCGCGTTGTCGCGCCCGCCCTCGCGCAGGCAGCGCCACAGGTGGCGGCAGTCCTGCTGCGAGGCGGTGCTGCGCAGCAGCAGCTGCAGGTCCTCGCCGAAGTCGCCGGAGAACATCGCCAGCCACTGGCCGCGCGCGCGGGCCAGCCCCATGGCCTGCTCCACCAGATAGGCCCAGTCGGCCGGGCTGCCGAGGTGGTCGATGACGACCACGCGGGCATGGCGCAGCACCTCGTCCAGGTAGAGGTCGGTGCTGGCGGGCTGGCGCAGCCACATCAGGTTGGCCAGGCGCACGCTGGGGTAGCCGGCGCCCAGCCCCGCGGCGACGTCGGCCAGCAGCGACAGCGTGGAGTCGGCAGCGCTGAGCACGACGATCTCGCCCGGCGTCTGCGCCACGCGCACCACCCCGAGGCCATCGTCCTCGACATGGCCGCCGGGGCGGGTGGAAAGCAGGTGCATGGCGGCCTATGCCTCGCGAGCCGCCTGCAGCGCCGCGGACAGCTCGCGCTGCAGCACCGCCGCGTCCAGGTGGTCGCCGATCAGCACCAGGCGCGTGGCGCGCGCCTCGCCGCTGCGCCAGGCGCGGTCGAAGTAGCTGTCGAAGCGCCGGCCCACGCCCTGCACCACCAGGCGCATCGCCGCGCCCGGCAGCGCCACGAAGCCCTTGGCGCGGTAGATCTCGTGGCGCTCCACCAGCGCGGCCAGGGCGCGCAGCAGCGTGTCGCGGTCGCCGACCTCCAGCGAGAGCGACACCGAGTCGAAGGCGTCGTGGTCGTGGTCCTCCTCCTCGTCGTGATGGGTGCGGCGCTGGTCGATCACGTCCTCCACCGCGCGCTCCAGGCCCAGCAGCAGCGCCGGGTCGATGCGGCCGTGCTGGGCCTGCACCAGCTTCACGCCGGCCGGCGCCTCCGCGCGGATCGCGGCCTCGACGCCGGCCAGCGCAGCGGCGTCCATGCCGTCGGTCTTGTGGACGATCACCAGGTCGGCGGTGGCGAGCTGGTCCTCGAACAGCTCGTGCAGCGGCGAGTCGTGGTCGAGGTTCTCGTCGGCGCGGCGCTGGGCGTCCACGGCCACCGGGTCGTCCGCGAAATCGCCGGCGGCCACGGCCGGCGCATCCACCACGGTGATCACCGAATCGACGGTGAACACATGGCGCAGCGCCGGCCACTGGAAGGCCTGCACCAGCGGCTTGGGCAGGGCCAGGCCGGAGGTCTCGATCACCAGGTGGTCGATCTGCCCGCGCCGCGCGGCGAGCTGCTCCATCACCGGCGCGAACTCTTCCTGCACGGTGCAGCAGAGGCAGCCGTTGGCCAGCTCGAACAGCTGGCCATTCGCCTCGCCGCTCTCGTCGCAGCCGATGCCGCAGCCGCGCAGCAGCTCGCCGTCGATGCCCAGCTCGCCGAACTCGTTGACGATGACGGCGATGCGCCGGCCGCCGGCATGGGTCAGCAGGTGGCGCAGCAGCGTCGTCTTGCCGCTGCCCAGGAAGCCGGTGACGATGGTGGCGGGGATCTTGCGGGTCTCTTGCATGGGGATGGCTCCTTGGGACGAAGGGATGGGGGACGGCGCCTTCATGCGGCGTCCCCGTGCTTGTTGAACAGCTGGTTCATCACGAACAGCGCGCCGACGCTGGCGGTGACGATGCCCACCGGCAGCTCCTGCGGCGCGAGCACGACGCGGCACAGCAGGTCGCTGGCCAGCAGCAGCGCGGCGCCGATCAGCAGCGACAGGAGCAGCAGGCCGCGATGCAGCGCGCCGGCCAGCTGGCGGGCCAGGTGCGGCACCATCAGGCCGATGAAGCCGATCACGCCGGACACCGCCACGAAGCAGGCGGTGGCGAAGGCGCAGGCGATGAAGACCTCGATGCGCAGGCGCTGGGGGTCGATGCCCAGGCTGTGGGCCGTGTTCTCGCCGCCCAGCATCGCGTCCAGCGCCGGCCGCTTGCGCCAGGCGAAGCCACCCAGCAGCAGCAGGCCGGCCAGCGGCAGCGGCAGGCTGTCCCAGCGCGCTGCGCCCAGGCCGCCCAGGGTCCAGTACAGCACCGATTGCGCCGCGCGCTGGTCGCCCAGGAACACGAGGTAGTAGGTCAGCGCGGTGAACAGGAAGGACACCGACAGGCCGGCGAGGATCATCCGTTCGGGCGTGTGGCTGCGCAGCCGGCGCAGCAGCACCAGCACCACGGCCACCGAGGCCATGCCGCCGGCGAAGGCCGCCAGCGGCAGCGTCCAGAGGCCCATCGCGCCGGCGATCTCGCCGCTCAGCGTGATCACCGCCACCGCCCCCGCGGCCGAGCCGGAGGAGAGGCCGAAGAGGAAGGGGTCGGACAGCTCGTTGCGCGTGATCGTCTGCAGCAGCGCGCCGACCACGGCCAGCCCGCCGCCCACCAGCACCGCCAGCAGCATGCGCGGCAGGCGCAGATCCACGACGATGCGGTCCGCCATCGAATAGCCCGCCGCATCGGCTCCGCCCATCAGCAGCTGCAGGGCATGCCCCACCTGCGCCAGGCTCACCGGCGTGGCGCCGACGAGGACCGAGGCGGTGGCGAGGCCGGCCAGCACGAGGAGCAGGCCGGGGACCCGGCGCATCGGCGTCCTCATCGGGCCAGCGCCTTCGCCATCTTTTCCAGCGCGCCGATATTGGCCGGCCCGGGGGTCAGCTCTTCATAGCGCAGCGCCACATAACGCCGGTTCCGGACGGCATCGACATGCCGCATCAGCGGGTGCTGCTGCAGGAACTGCATCAGCTTCGCGGCGCCGCCGTCGTTGCGGTAGTCCAGCAGCACGAGGAACTCGGGGTCGCGCGCCGCCACCGCCTCCCAGGACACCGTGGCCCAGCTGGAGTCCAGGTCGTCCATGACGTTGCGGGCGCCGGCCGCCTCGATCATCGCGGTAGGCATGGCGAACCTGCCGGCGGTCAGCGGCCGGTCCTCGCCCGAGTCGTACAGGAAGACGCGCGTCGGCCTGCCGCCCGGCGCCCGCGGCAGCCGCGCGACGCGCTGCTTCCATGCGTCCACCTGCGCCCGCGCGGCGGCCTCCTTGCCGAAGATCGTGCCGAGCTTGATGTAGTCCCCGTAGAGCAGCTCCATCGACGCGCGGGGTCGGGTCTTGTCCACATGGTTGCAGCTCTCGCCGAGGACCAGGGTGGGGATGCCGTATCGCTTCAGCACCGTGGGCGTGACGTCACCGCCCACGCTCATGCCGTAGTTCCAGCCGGCGAAGAAGAAGTCCGGCCGGGCCGCCAGGATGTTCTCCAGCGTGGGCTGCCGGGCGGCGATCTCCGGGATGCCGCCCAGGGCCTTGTCGACCTCGGGGCGCGACTTGTACCAGCCGGAGATGCCGCTGACGCCCACCATGCGCTTCTGCAGCCCGAGCGACAGCGCCATCTCGGTCATGTTGAGGTCGTGGATCAGCGCCCGCTGCGGCGGCGCGGCAAAGGTGATCGGGCTGCCGCAGCTGTCCACGGTGACGGGGAAGGTCTGGGCCGCCGCCCCGGACGCGGCGACGAGGGCGACGCCGAACACCAGGCCCGGCGGGATCAGGGAATGCTTCATGGCTGCGGGCGGCGGCCGGGCCGCTCGGG
>NZ_LYVQ01000104.1 GCF_001984095.1 Pelomonas sp. KK5 | reverse complement strand
TTCTGCGCGCCGATCGAGAAGCTGTTCCAGTTCAGGATCGCGCCCGAGGTGTTGGTCACCGTCATCGACGCGCCGTTGGTCACCGCCGTGGCCTGGCCCTGCACCACCTGCAGCCCGCCGGGCAGCACCGCCTCGGCCGTGGGCGTCAGCAGCGAGCATGCCGCCAGCGCCAGCGCCAGCCGGCGCACGGTGAAGCGGGCCGGAAGGAAAGAGGTGGTACGAAGGGCAACGGTACTCATGGCTCGCCTCGAGGAGTAAAGCGGATCGGGCACGAAAGAGTGAAGGTCGTCGCGGCGCGTGGTTCGCTCTTCTTCCTCAGAAGAACGCGAACGAGGCGCTGAAGTGGCTGCGGTAGTCGTGCTTGCGGGTGGTGACCGCATCACGCTGGGCCTGGGCCAGGTCCAGCCGCATATTGAAGGGGCCGGTGCTCAGCTGCAGGCCGACGCCCACCGAACCCAGCCAGCAGCTGGTGCTGTTGCCCAGGCAGGGGAAGCCGTTCTTGTTGGTCACGTGGCCGCCGTCGGCGAAGGCGAGCAGCCGCACGGCCTTGATCTGCTGCATGCCCAGCTTGGGCGCCAGGTCGGGGCTGTAGAGCTCGATCGTGCCGACGAAGCCGCTGTCGCCGGTGACCTCGCGCTCCTCGTAGCCGCGCACGGTGCTCGCGCCGCCCAGGCCGAACTGCTCGCCCGGCACCAGCGGGTCGTTGCTCAGCTGCGCGTTGAAGCGGGCCTGCACCATCGTGCCGGCCGGCATCGGCATGCTGCCGAACAGGCCCAGGCGCAGCCAGGTGTAGCTGCGCGGCGCGCCGGGGCGCACCGCCTCGTAGTCGGCCGCGCTGGAGTGGCTGCCGCCCAGCGGCAGGTTGTGGGCCAGCGTGATGTCCACGCCCATCGGCCGCTCGCCGCCGCGCTGCGCGGTGTACTCGATCGACATCGGATGCACGCTGACGCTGGCGCCGGCCGAGCCGCAGGCCCCGTCGGGCAGGCCGGTGATGGCGCAGTCGTTCAGGTAGGAGCGCTGGTCCAGGCCGAGGATCACGCGCTGGTCGATCTCGCCCAGGCGCGGCAGGTACTTGGTGGCGCGCAGGCCCAGCACATTGCCCTTGCCGCTGAACTGCAGCGGGCCGGCGGCGGTGGCGCTGGTGCCGCCGTCCACGCTGGAGTGGGCGGCGAACAGGTCCAGCGTGGAGCCGATCTCGTAGAAGGGAATGCGGTAGTTGGCGCTGTAGACCTGCACGCGACTGGGGTTCTCCGGCGCGGTCTGGAACTGCAGCGTGACGCTGTGGTCGAGGTCCCACAGCGCGGCGTTCGTATAGGCGATGGCGGTGCGCCAGCGGCCGGTGTTGTCGTTGCCGGTGTTGTCCACCGACACGGTCACGCGGCTGGCCGACTGCTCGCTGACCTGGATGCTGACGTTGACGTCGCCCTGGTTGGTGCCGGGCTCCAGCGACACTGCCACCTGCTTGGCCGGGTTCTCGTTGGCCATCTGGATCTGCGCGTCGATCTTCTGCACCTGGGGCGTCTCGCCCTCCTTGAGCAGCGGCAGGCTGCGGCGGATATTGCCCTCGGTGTACTGCTTGTTGCCGGAGACCACGATCTTCTCGATGCGCCCTTCCAGCACCGCGATCGTCACCACCCCCGGCGCACCGCCCGACTGCTCGGGCAGGTAGGCGATGACGGCGCCGTAGCCGGCGTTGCGGTAGGTGTCCTGCACCGCCTGCGCGGCGGCCTTGAGCTCTTCCAGGCTGCGCTGGCCCTTGAAGGGCGCGAGCACCGCCTGGAGTTGAGCATCGCCGAGCAGCTTGTTGCCGCTGAGCTTGAATTCGCTGACCTGGACCGTGGCGGCAGGCGCCGAGCCGGCGGTCTGCGCGTGCGCCGCCGGCATCACGGCAAACACACAGGCCAGATGAATAGCAAGCAGTTTTGCTCTCATTGGATAACCCGTTACTTGATTGGTATCGGCCAGCAAGCTTGCTGGTGCCGTGATTTCCAAATCATTCTCGGTGCATTAGGGATTGACGTCATCCCTTCGCTGAGGGAACGACGACATACTCGCAACGAAAAGCCGGTGTTACATTGCGTCCCCGCAACAGGGTGGCCGACCCTGGCGCTTGACGTACTCATAACTAATTACCTGCACGGAGCATCGCGCATCCATGGAAACCCTTGCTATCGACGCCTGGCTCGAACCGCTGGCCGGCGAGACCTGCGGGCCGGATCTGGAATACGACCCGGATTTCATGACCCTGGACGCCGCGTCCAAGGGCAAGGAGGCAGACCAGTTCGGCGGCGCGGCCGAGCCGCCGCAGTGGCCGATGGTCCGCGAGGTGACCGAGGGCCTGATGGGCCGTACCCGCGACCTGCGGGTGGCGATGTACTGGGCCCGCGCAGTGCTCAACCTGGAAGGCGTCGAGGCCCTGCCGGCCGTGCTGCGCCTGCTGGGCGGCCTGCTCGACCGCTTCTGGGACGGCCTGCATCCGGTCAACGATCCCGATGACGGCAGCCCCTTCGCGCGGCTGTCGGTGCTGGGCAGCCTGGATTCACTGAGCGGACTGCTCGGGGACGTCCGGCAGGTCCACCTGATCAAGGACCGGCGCCTGGGCGGCATGACCGTGCGAGAGATCGAGATCGCGCTGGAGAAGCTCGGCCCGCGCGCCGACGAGGTGGCGCGCACGCCTGGCCAGCTGATGGGCACGCTGGGCGAGTACCCCGACCTGACGGAACGCGCCCGCGCCTGGGTCAGCGGCAGCGCGGACGCGCTGAAGGCGCTGCAGACGGTGATGAACGACCGCTTCGGCATCGGCCAGGGCGTCGACGTCAAGGCGCTGCGCGACATGATCGACGCCGTGCGCCAGATGCTGCCCGAGGAAGGCGCCGAGGGCGCCGCCTCGGCGGGCGACGAGGCAGACACCGGCGGCGACGGCGGCAGCGGCGGCGATGGCGTCGCCGCGGCACCCCGGCGCCGCGGCGGCGGCCCCGGCAGCATCGAAAGCCGGGCGGACGCAGTGAAGGCGATCAACCTGATCTGCGCCTACCTGGAGCGCCACGAGCCTTCGAATCCCGCCCAGTTGCTGCTGCGCCGGGCCGAGAAACTGATCGACATGAATTTCATGCAGCTGGTCTACCAACTGGCGCCGGACGGCCTCAGCCAGGTGGCCAAGGTGATGGGCCTGAACGCGCGCGATTTCGAAATCGACGAATGACCCCCTCAGTCGCGGGGGTGGACATACTCCGCGCGGCTGCCCCGGTTTGGAGGAACCCGCCGCACACCGTGCCACGGGTCGGGGGCAGTTTCGCGCGCCGATCCGATTCCATCGGGATCGCGAGCGAATTGCGGCCAGGCGCATTCCATAACGTCAATATTGAGCGCATCGTGAAAACCTGCGCGGCGGCCGCGCACCAACTCGTGTCCACTGTGCAGATGAGGCGCGATTCACTGGCCGTGCCACACTCGGGCATCATCGGGTTGTTACTTAGATAACCCGTTACTTGCGCAGCCCTACACTGCATGGACATGGACTTGCAATCTAGGGCTTGCATAGTCTGGTTTTCCTATTTCAGAAACCGCGGAGAGACCCATGGGAAGCAGCCAAAAATTCATCGCGCGCAACCGTGCGCCGCGCGTCCAGATCGAGTACGACGTCGAGCTGTACGGCGCGGAGAAGAAGATCCAGTTGCCGTTCGTGATGGGCGTCATGGCCGACCTCGCCGGCAAGCCGGAGGAGCCGCTGCCGCCGGTCGCGGACCGCAAGTTCCTCGAGTTCGACGTCGACAACTTCGACACCCGCATGAAGGCGATGAAGCCTCGCGTGGCATTCAGCGTGCCCAACACGCTGACCGGCGAGGGCAACCTGTCCGTGGACCTCACCTTCGAGAACATGGACGACTTCAACCCCGCCGCGATCGCCGCCAAGACCGACGGCGTCAAGCAGCTGCTGGAAGCCCGCCAGCAGCTCGCCAACCTGGTCACCTACATGGACGGCAAGGGCGGCGCCGAGGAACTGATCGCCAAGGTGCTGGCCGATCCGTCGCTGCTGGCCTCGCTGTCGGCGACGGCCAAGCCGGCTGACGCTTAAGTAACCAGTTACCTATTCGGATTCCGGAGCACCACCCATGGCCGAAATGCAAACCCAGAGCAGCGCCTTCACGGGCGTGACCGTCGAGGGCAACGACTTCGCCTCCCTGCTGAGCAAGGAGTTCAAGCCCAAGTCCGACGAAGCGCGCAGCGCCGTCGAGACCGCCGTGCAGACGCTGGCGCAGAACGCGCTGGCCAACGTCAAGCTGATCAGCAGCGACACCGTGGCCACGATCGAGGCGATGATCGCCGCGATCGACCGCAAGATGTCCGAGCAGATCAACCTGATCCTGCACCACGAGGACTACCAGAAGCTGGAGGCCGCCTGGCGCGGCCTGCACTACATGGTCAACAACACGGAGACCGACGAGCAGCTGAAGATCCGCGTGATGGCGATCTCCAAGCAGGACCTGGGCAAGACGCTCAAGCGCTACAAGGGCACGGCCTGGGACCAGTCGCCGCTGTTCAAGAAGCTGTACGAAGAGGAATACGGCCAGTTCGGCGGCGAGCCCTTCGGCGCCATCGTCGGCGACTACCACTTCGACCACTCGCCGCCTGACGTCGAGCTGCTGGGCGAGATGAGCAAGATCGCCGCCGCGGCGCACGCGCCCTTCATCACCGGCGCGGCGCCCACGCTGATGCAGATGGACTCGTGGGGCGAGCTGGCCAACCCGCGCGACCTGACCAAGATCTTCACGACGCCCGAGTACGCCGCCTGGCGCTCGCTGCGCGAGAGCGACGACGCCAAGTACGTCGCCATGTGCATGCCGCGCTTCCTGGGCCGCATCCCCTACGGCGCCAAGACCAACCCGGTGGACACCTTCAATTTCGAGGAAGACACCGTCGGCGCCGAGCACGACAAGTACTCGTGGTGCAACGCGGCCTACGCGATGGCCACCAACATCAACCGCTCGTTCAAGATGTACGGCTGGTGCTCGCGCATCCGCGGCATCGAGTCCGGCGGCGCGGTCGAGAACCTGCCCACCCACACCTTCCCGACCGACGACGGCGGCGTGGACATGAAGTGCCCGACCGAGATCGCGATCTCGGACCGCCGCGAAGCCGAGCTCTCGAAGGCCGGCTTCCTGGCGATGATCCACCGCAAGAACTCGGACTTCGCCGCCTTCATCGGCGCGCAGACGATCCAGAAGCCCACCGAGTACGACGATCCGGACGCCACCGCCAACGCCGCGCTGGCCGCCCGCCTGCCCTACCTGTTCGCCTGCAACCGCTTCGCCCACTACCTGAAGTGCATGGTGCGCGACAAGGTCGGCTCGTTCAAGTCGCGCGACGACATGGAGCGCTGGCTGAACAAGTGGATCGGCAACTACGTGGACGGCGACCCGGTCAACTCCAGCGAGGACGTGAAGGCACGCCGCCCGCTGGCCGCCGCCGAGGTGGTCGTCGAGGAGGTCGAGGGCGCGCCGGGCTACTACCAGTCCAAGTTCTTCCTCAAGCCCCACTACCAGCTCGAAGGCCTGTCTGTGTCGCTGCGCCTCGTGTCCAAGCTTCCGTCGGAAAAGGGTTGAGGCCAAAGGCCTCAAGCCTTTCGCATCAGGCTGCAGCCTGATGCAAAAGGTTCGAGGCCACAAGCTGCCCACAAGAGGCACACCCCACCATCATTGACCCCATCAGTCGCTCGTTTTTTTCGCGATTGAATTTCTCACCATCGGAGAGAGAACATGCCTGGAAATGCATTCATCAAGTTCACCAATTCGTCCGGCGGCCTGATCAAGGGCGAGTCGATGCAGGACAGCCACCCCAGCGAAAAGGGCTGGCTGGAAATCAACGACTGGTCCTGGGACATCGAGTCCGAGACGAACTACCTGAAGGGCACCGGCGCCGCCGTCGGCGTGGCCACGCCCGGCACCTTCAGCTTCTCGCACACCTTCGACAAGTCCTCGCCCGAGATCATGAAGAACATCGTGATGGGCACGTCCTTCAAGACGGCCACGGTGCACATGCTCAAGGCCACCGGCGCCTCGGACGGCAAGCCCGAAGTGTTCTTCGGCCTGAAGATGGGCGACGCCTTCGTCGTCAAGGTCTCCAGCAAGGCCGGCGAGGACGGCGCGATCTCGCAGGACGTCGAGTTCGTCTTCAAGGCCATCTCGATGGCCTACAAGCGCCAGGACAACAACGGCAAGCTGGTCCACAAGGAAACCCAGGAATTCGGCTGGAACATCGCCACCAAGGAATCCAAGGCGCCTTCGGAAATCGTCGTGGCCCTCGACCCGGCCAAGGACTGATCGCGGACCGCACTCCATCAACGACGACGACGAACTTAATCAGAGGAACCCATCATGCCTGGAAATAGTTTCATCCTCTTCGGCAAGGCTGACGTCCCGATCGGCGAATCCCCGCAGGCCGCCCGCATGGGCAGCAACGGCTGGATCGAGATCACCGACTGGAGCTGGGACATCGAAGCCGAGCACAGCAACCTCAAGGGCACCGGCGCTTCGGTCGGCAAGCCCAACCCCGGCACGCTGACGATCACCCACGCCTTCGACATGTCCTCGGCTGCGATCATGAAGAAGATCGTCGAGGGCAAGTCCTTCCCGAAGGTCACGATCGACATGCTCAAGCAGACCGGCGAGGACAAGCCGGTGCAGTTCTTCCAGATCGTCATGTCCGACGTGTTCATCAGCAAGGTCTCCACCAAGGGTGGCGAGGACGGCGGCGTGACGCAGGACGTGGACATGGTGTTCAAGGAAGTGGCCGTCGGCTACAAGCCGCAGAACAACAAGGGCACGCTGGACACCGAGATCCCGTTCCAGTGGAGCATCACGCGGATGACGACTTCGGGCGTCGCCACCGTCACGGCGATGACCTGAGTCCCGGGCAGAGCCTCGGCTGCGAGCGAGATGGAATCATCGGAGGCTGACGACGGAGGCAGTGGCGCACGCCGGGCCGCCTGATTCCATCCTGAGACTGCTCACGCAGCAGCCGTGCCGCACGGCTTGGCTCGAGGCCGCTTCGAGCCAAGCCGTTTCAACTTCTATCGGGTCACGCCATGGCCATTTCACTGATCCTGCTGCAGGTCATCGACGGGGGCTCCCCGATCGAGGGCGCCTGCACGCTGGAGCCGTACCAGAAATACATCGTCGTCGACAGCTTCGACTGGAGCGTCGAGATGGACAGCAGCGGCGACCTCAAGAGCACCAAGCTCAAGCCCAAGAAGGTGTCGATCAGCAAGCACTTCGACGCGGCCAGCACCAAGATGTACGCGTTGATGGAGAAGGATCCACCCTTCGAGGCCACGCTGCGCTTCATCGACCCCGCGATGACGGTGCGCGGCGTCAAGGACGTGGACGCGGGCACGGTGATGAAGATCGAGCTGAAGGGCTGCCACATCGAGTCGGTGAGCCTGGGCGCCGACGATTCGGGCAAGTCCATCGCGATGACCGAGACGATCACCTTCTCGTTCGAGGAGTCGCTGATGCTGACGTACAACGCCTACAGCGCCAAGGAACACGCCCGCAAGCATTCCGGCAATGTGACCATCAAACCGGACAAGACGAAGGAATAGCCCATGTCGACGTTCGCGCGCATGTTCCTGGAGTTGAGAACCGACTCCAAATCAGGTGACCAGGTCAAGGGCGAGACCAAGGACAAGCACTTCGAGGGCGAGATCCAGCTGACGAAGTTGAACTGGTCCATCCAGCGGGAGAAGAACGCCAAGGAATCCGGCGAGGGCCAGGGCCAGTCGCAGGACCGCGGCCGCACCGAGCCCGAGGTGCTGGAGATCAGCAAGGCCATGGATGCGGCCACCACGGTGATGCTGACCCACCTGAGCAAGAACACCAAGCTGTGGGCCGACATCACGATGGCGGCCCACTACGAGAACTGGTTCGAGCTGCAGATCACGCTCGAGGACGTGCGCCTGATCGACTACAAGTGCAGCGTCAAGGACGGCGACAAGAGTGGCGCCGTCACCGAGGACTGGACGCTCAACTACAGCAAGATCACCTTCACCCACTGGCCCGATCCGGTCCACCGCGAGCAGACCGCCGCCGTCATCAGCGAGCACAAGCGCAGCGCCCAGGCCTCGGTCAAGAAGCGCAGCGACAAGGAGAAGGAAAAGGACAAGGCCAAGGAAGGCGCCAACAAGCCCGGCGGCAACCAGCAGAGCAACCTGAGCGCCCACGGCAGCCTGGCCAAGCCGCGCGTCGGCTGACCGAGCACGCGCTCCCCGATCCCACCCGCTTCCACGGACCACGCCCATGGCACTCGAGAACTACCAGGACATCAGCCCCAGCGCGGGCGACCTCAACGCCGGCTTCCAGTTCCAGTTCAACTGCTCCAACTGCTCGCGGCACTGGAAGACGCCGTTCAAGCCCTACCGCATGGGCCAGGTGTCGGGCTTCCTGAGCCGCTTCAGCTTCCTGCTGGGGTCCAGCGCCTTCAAGGCCAGCCGGGCCACCGGCGGCGCCGCCGACTACGGCCGCCGCCAGGCCAAGGAAGAGGCGCTGGCCGAGTTCATGCCGCAGGCCGAGGCGATGTTCACCAACTGCGAGGTCTGCGGCAACGGCTTCTGCGAGGACTGCGTGGACGACAGCCGCACCTGCGCCGGCTGCCGCCAGAAGGCCGGCGGCGGTGCCCACGGCTATGGCAACGACGGCGCCCAGGGCGCCGCGGGCCACGCCTGCCCCAACTGCGGCGTCGACAACAAGGGCGGCCGCTTCTGCGCCGAATGCGGCTTCGACATGGCCAGCACGCACAAGAGCTGCCCGGCCTGCGGGGCCATGGCCGAGCGCGGGGCCCGCTTCTGCACCGACTGCGGCCACGGCTACTGACCGCCCAACGCGATCGACCCGCTCAATTAACCAGTTACCCGGACGGACCCACCATGACCGACCCCCTCGCCACGGCTGAATCCGCTGTCCGCGCCGCCGACCCCAAGGCCGCGCTGGCCGCGCTGACCCAGGCCGTCAAGGCGACACCGGCCGACCCGCGGCTGCGCATCTTCATGGCGCAGCTGCTGTGCGTGCTGGGCCAGTGGGAGCGCGCCCACACCCAGCTCAACGTGGTGGCCGACATGAAGACGGACACCGGCCCGATGCGCGAGATGGTGGGCCATGCGCTGCGCTGCGAGCTGCTGCGCGCCAATGTCTTCAAGGGCAGCCGCAGCCCGATGCTGTTCGGCCAGCCGGACGAGTGGCTGGCGCTGCTGATCGAATCGCTGCTGCAGGCGGGCCAGGGCAAGGACGAACTGGCCGCGCAACTGGCCGACCGCGCCTTCGAGGCCGCCCCCGCCACCAAGGGCAAGATCGACGGCCACGCCTTCGAGTGGATCGCCGACGCCGACTCGCGCCTGGGCCCGGTGCTGGAGGCGATGGTCAACGGCAAGTACTACTGGATCCCCTTCAACCGCATGGCCAGCATCGCGCTGGAGCCGCCCACCGACCTGCGCGACCGCGTGTGGCTGCCGGCCACGGTGCAGTTCGCCAACGGCGGCGAGGTCGTGGCGATGATCCCGACCCGCTACGTCGGCTCCGAAGCCAGCACGGACGGCCAGATCCTGATGGCCGCCAAGACCGAATGGCAGGACATGGGCCACGAGCGCTTCGCCGGCCTGGGCCAGCGCGTGCTGGTGACCGACCTCGGCGAGCACGACCTGACGAGCATCCGACTGATCGAGCTGGAAACCTGATTCCATGGTGGAGCTGAACTCCCGCGACCGACTCCAACCCTCCCTGCTGGACCGGCTGATCGACGACGAACCCAAGCAGCAGCGGGAGGCACTGGAAGCCCGCGTGCTGACCCGCCAGCAGCTGCGCGCCGCGGTGTTGCGCGACCTCAGCTGGCTGTTCAACACGACCCGCGCCGAGCCCGAGCCCAAGTCCGTCCGCACCGAGCAGCTGGCGCTGTGGAAGGAAGCCGAGCTGGCGCGCAAGTCGGTGCTGAACTACGGCATGCCGGCCTTCTCCGGCGTCACGCTGTCCAGCCTGGACAAGCGCTCGATCGAGCGCGAGGTCAAGGCCGCCATCGTCGCCTTCGAGCCGCGCATCAACAGCGACAAGCTGGAGGTCGAGCTGCGCCTGGACCCGCGCAACCACTACAACTCGATCCAGCTGGTGATCCGCGGCGAGATGTGGAGCCAGCCGGTGCCGCTGGAGCTGATGCTGTCGGCCGACGTGGACGTCGAGACCGGCAACACCCGCGTGCGCGACCTGCGCAGCTGAAGCGAAACCCGAACCGGCCATGGACGCCCGTCTTCTTCGCTACTACAACCAGGAACTGCGCTACCTGCGCGAGCTCGGCGGCGAGTTCGCCCAGGAGTTCCCGAAGATCGCCTCGCGCCTGGGCATGGAGGCGCTGGAGGTCACCGACCCGTACATCGAGCGGCTGCTCGAAGGCTGCGCCTTCCTGGCCGCCCGCGTCCAGCTGAAGCAGGACGCCGAGTTCCCGCGCTTCTCGCACCGGCTGCTGGAGCTGATCTACCCGAACTTCCTGGCGCCGGTCCCGTCGATGCTGGTGGCCCAGGTCAATCCGGTGCCCGACGCCAACCTGCTGCAGGGCCCGGTGATCCCGCGCGACACGCCGCTGTTCGGCCCGCCGGGCCAGGTGTCCAGCCACGTCTGCGAGTTCCGCACCGGCCAGCCGCTGCAGCTGTCGCCGCTGTCCACGCTGTCGGCCGAATACTTCCTGAACATGGCCGAGCTGGGCGTCTCCGGCATGGCGCTGCCGCAGCGTCCGCGTGCCGGCCTGCGCATCCAGCTGCAGCTGCCGGCCGGCATGAGCATGGCGCAATTGCAGCTGGACCGGGTGCGCCTGTACCTGGGGGGCCAGACCGAGACGGCCATGCAGCTGCACGAGCTGATGCTGGCCCATGCGGTGGGCGTGCTGGTGGGCCCGCCGGGCCGTGCCGGCGACGGCAAGCGCCAGCTGCTGCCCGCCTCGGCGCTGCAGCCGGTGGGCTATACCGACGAGGAGGCGATGCTGCCGGCCACGCTGCGCGGCTTCGCCGGCACGCGGCTGCTGCAGGAGTATTTCGCCTTCCCCGAGCGCTTCCTGTTCGTGGACATCGAGGGCCTGCGCCCTGCCCTGCAGGCGGTGCCGGGCCAGGTGGTCGAGATCATCGTGCTGCTGGCCCAGCCGGGCCATGGCATGGACGGCGCGGTCTCGGCCGCCGATTTCCTGCTCAACTGCGTGCCCGCCATCAACCTGTTCCCGAAGCGGGCCGACCGCATCCAGATCAGCGAGGGCAGCTACGAGTTCCACGTCGTGCCCGAGCGCACCGCGCCGCTGGACTTCGAGGTCTACGACGTCAGCGCGATCCAGGGCTTCACCGAGGACGGCAGCGAGCGCCGCTTCCTGCCGCTGTACGCGCCCGAGCACAAGCGCAGCGTCAACCAGCAGACGGCCTTCTACACGATCTGGCGCGAGCCGCGGCAGATGAGCGAGGCCGCGCGGCGCGACGGCCCGCGCTCCGGCTATATCGGCTCGGAGGTCTTCGTCTCGCTGGTCGACCCCAACGACGCGCCCTATGCCGAGAACCTGCAGCAGCTGGCCCTGCAGGTGCGCTGCACCAACCGCGACCTGCCGCTGTTCATGCCCAGCGGCGGCGAGTTCCGGCTGGACGCCGGCATCCAGACCCAGTCGGTGCGCGCGGTGGCGGGCCCGAGCCGCCCGCATACCGCGCTGCGCGAAGGCGGCGTGGCGTGGCGGCTGCTGAACCTGCTGTCGCTGAACTACCTCTCGCTGCTGGACACCGAGGGCGGTGAGGCTGCCGCCGCGCTGCGCGACCTGCTGAGCCGCTTCCCGCAGGGCACCGAGACCAGCGTGCGGCGCCAGATCGAGGCGCTGCAGGACGTGTCCAGCCGCGCGGTCGTGCGCCGCCATCCGATCCCCGGGCCGATCGCCTTCGGCCGCGGCATCGAGGTGACGCTGACGGTGGACGAGCTGGGCCATGCCGGCGTCAGCGCCTACCTGTTCGGCGCGGCCATGCACCACTATTTCTCGCGCCACGCCTCGCTGAACAGCTATGTGGAAACCGTGCTGGTCTCGCTGACGCGCGGCGAGGTGGCGCGCTGGAAGCCCAGCCGCGGAACGAGGCCCGTGCTGTGATCGCCGACGACCTCGACCCCGCCCCGCCCCGGGACTTCAGCCGGTGGCTGAAGCGCCTGTCGACGGAACCGTATCGCTTCGACTTCTACCAGACGCTGCGCCGCTTCGAGAGCGCCAACCCGCAGCTGCCGCGTCTTGGCGAGGCGCTGCGCCCCAGCGACGAACCGCTGCGCGTCAGCCAGCCGGCGGAGCTGAGCTTCGCGCCGGCGTCGATCCATGCGCTCAACTGGCGGCCCAACGGCGTGCCGGAGCTGAGCCAGCGCATCTTCGGCCTGCTGGGCCCCAACGGCCCGCTGCCGCTGCACATGACCGAGCTGGCCGGCGAGCGGGCCAAGCACCATGGCGACAAGGGCCTGCAGCGCTTCCTGGACCTGCTGAACCACCGCTTCACGCTGCTGTTCTACCGCGCCTGGGCGCAGTCCCAGCCGACGCTGAGCCAGGACCGGCCGCAGGACCAGCAGTTCTCGCGCCGCCTGGGTGCGCTCAGCGGCATCGGCAGCGAGGCCTCGATGCACCGCGACGCCGCCGGCGACGCGGCCAAGCTGCACTTCACCGGCCGCCTGGCCCGCCACACCCGCGACGCCGACGGCCTGCTGAACTGGATCCGCAGCGAGTTCCATGCGCCGGCGCGCATCGAGCAGTGGTGCGGGCACTGGATGCCGCTGGCGCGGGACGAACGCTCGCGCCTGCGCTCGCTCGGCCGGCCGCAGCTGGGCCAGAAGCTGGCGCACGGCGCGGTGCTGGGCGAAAGCGTGTGGGACGTGCAGAGCAAGTTCCGCATCGTCATCGGCCCGGTGCGCGAGGCGGCCTACCATGCCTTCCTGCCCGGCGGCTCCGACCTCGCCCGGCTGCAGGCGATGGTGCGCCAGTGGGTGGGCCTCGAGTACGAATGGGACGTGAAGCTGATCCTGGCCCGCCAGGACGTGCCCACGCTGCGCCTGGCCCGCACCGGCGAACTGGGCCGCAGCTGCTGGCTCGGCCGCTTCAAGAAACCCGGCGACGCCGACGACCTGGTCATCGACGTCGAACGCACGTTGAAAAAAGCCTCTCGACAAAGGACGACAACATCATGAGTGAGATCAGCCGCGTTGCCCTGTTCGGCAAACTGAACCCGATGGCCTACAAGGCCATCGAGAGCGCCACCGTCTTCTGCAAGATGCGCGGCAATCCTTATGTCGAGCTGGTCCACTGGCTGGTCCAGCTGGTCCAGAACAACGAGACCGATCTGGACGCGATCCTGCGCCACTACCAGATCGACGCCTCGGCGATGGCCAAGGACATGACCGCCGCGCTGGACCGCCTGCCGCGCGGCTCCACCTCGATCAGCGACTTCTCCGAGCTGATCGAGAACTCGATCGAGCGCGCCTGGGTCTACGCCACGCTGCAGTTCGGCGAGGCGCACGTGCGCACCGGGACGCTGATCATCGGCATGATGAAGAGCAACAACCTGCGCAACGCGCTGCTCTCCATCTCCAAGGAATTCGCCAAGGTCCGCGCCGACGACCTGGCCGAGAACTTCAACAAGATCTGCGGCGGCACGCCGGAAGGCAAGCTGGGCGCCCAGGACGGTACCGGCATGGGCTCGGGCGAGCCCGGCAGCGAAAGCGGCGCGATGGCGCCGGCCGCGATGGGCAAGGGCGAGGCGCTGAAGAAGTTCTGCGTCAACATGACCGAGCGCGCCAAGGAAGGCAAGATGGACCCGGTGACGGGCCGTGACGAGGAGATCCGCCAGATCGTCGACATCCTGATGCGCCGCCGCCAGAACAACCCGATCCTCACCGGCGAGGCGGGCGTGGGCAAGACCGCGGTGGTCGAGGGCTTCGCCCAGCGCCTGGCGCGCGGCGACGTGCCGCCGCAGCTGAAGGACGTGGACCTGCTCTCGCTGGACCTGGGCCTGCTGCAGGCCGGCGCCAGCATGAAGGGCGAGTTCGAGCAGCGCCTGCGCCAGGTCATCGATGAAGTCCAGGCGAGCCCGAAGCCGATCATCCTGTTCATCGACGAGGTGCACACGCTGGTCGGCGCCGGCGGTGCCGCCGGCACCGGCGACGCGGCCAACCTGCTGAAGCCCGCGCTCGCCCGCGGCAACCTGCGCACCATCGGCGCCACCACCTGGGCCGAGTACAAGAAGCACATCGAGAAGGACCCGGCGCTGACCCGCCGCTTCCAGGTCGTGCAGGTGCCCGAGCCTGATGAAGCCAAGGCCATCCTGATGCTGCGCGGCGTGGCCTCGGTGCTGGAGAAGCACCACCGCGCCCAGCTGCTCGACGAGGCGATCGAGGCCGCCGTCAAGCTCAGCCACCGCTACATCCCCGCCCGCCAGCTGCCGGACAAGGCCGTCAGCCTGCTCGACACCGCCTGCGCCCGCGTGGCCGTCAGCCAGCATGCGACGCCGGCCGAGGTCGAGGACACGATGCGCCGCATCGAGGCGCTGGAGATCGAGGAAGGCATCATCTCGCGCGAGGAAGCGGTGGGCGTGCTGATCGGCACCCGCGCCGTCGACGTGGCCGAGAAGCTGGCGCACGAGCGCGAGCACCTGGCCGTGCTGGACAAGCGCTGGAAGGACGAGAAGGCGATCGTCGACCGCATCCTCGAGCTGCGCTCCAAGCTGCGCGGCTCGGACAAGCCGGTGGACGAGAAGGACTCGCCGTCCGACCTGGACCGCGACGGCCTGCTGAAGGAGCTGCATGCCGAGCAGGAGGCGCTGGCGGCACTGCAGGGCGACTCGCCGCTGATCATGCCCAGCGTGGACGCGCAGGCCGTGGCCAGCGTGGTCTCCGACTGGACCGGCATCCCGGTGGGCCGCATGGTCAAGAACGAGCTGGAGAACGTGCTCAGGCTCGGCGAGACGCTGGGCCAGCGCGTCATCGGCCAGCAGCACGGCCTGGACATGATCGCCAAGCGCATCCAGACCTCGCGTGCGCGCCTGGACAACCCGAACAAGCCTATCGGCGTGTTCATGCTCTGCGGCACCTCCGGCGTCGGCAAGACCGAGACGGCACTGGCCCTGGCCGAGGCGCTGTACGGCGGCGAGCAGAACGTCATCACCATCAACATGAGCGAGTTCCAGGAGGCCCACACGGTCTCCACGCTGAAGGGCTCGCCCCCGGGCTATATCGGCTACGGCGAAGGCGGCATCCTGACGGAGGCGGTGCGCCGCCGTCCGTACAGCGTCGTGCTGCTCGACGAGGTCGAGAAGGCGCACAGCGACGTGCACGAGCTGTTCTTCCAGGTCTTCGACAAGGGCCGCATGGAGGACGGCGAAGGCCGCATGATCGACTTCAAGAACACGATCATCCTGCTCACGTCCAACGCCGGCTCCGAGCTGGTGATGAACATGTGCAAGGACCCGGAGCTGCTGCCCGACCCGGAGAGCCTGGCCGCTGCGCTGCAGGAGCCGCTGATGAAGATCTTCCCGCCCGCCCTGCTGGGCCGGCTGGTGACGATCCCCTACTACCCGCTCTCGCCCGAGATGATGGGCAAGATCGTGCGCCTGCAGCTGGGCCGCATCAAGAAGCGCGTGGAAGCCAACCACAAGATCCCGTTCGAGTACGGACAGGACGCGGTGGACCTGATCGTCAAGCGCTGCGACAACCCCGAGGCGGGCGGCCGCATCATCGATTCGATCCTCACCAACACCGTGCTGCCCAAGATCTCGATCGAGTACCTGTCGCGGCTGGCGCAGGGCCAGGAGCTCAAGGGCATCCGGCTCGGCGCGGCCGACGGCGATTTCACCTACACCTTCGACTGAGCCTGCGCTCGGTCCTGAGAGTCAACCATGGCCGATCTCGACTATGAATTCCTAACGTCGAAGGACAGCGGGGAGAAGCGCACCTTCCTCTTCCGCCGCATGGTGGCGCGCGAGGAGCTGGGGCGGATCCCGGAGTACCGCCTCGAGCTGCTGAGCAAGATCGAGGACGGCGTGATCAAGGCCGAGGACGTGCTCGGCGACGAAGTCAACATCAAGATCCGCACCACCGCCGACGAGCCCCGCTACATCAACGGCTACGTCACCTACTTCCAGCGCACCGGCGTCACCGGGCGCTACTTCGTCTACCGCGTGGACGTGCACCCCTGGCTGTGGCAGACGCAGCTGGGCGCCGACTGCAAGATCTTCCAGGACAAGACCGTCCTGGAGGTCATCGACGAGGTCTTCAAGGACTACAAGGCCGACGCCGTCGACAAGAGCGGCGTCAAGGGTGCCAAGGCCAAGCGGCCCTACACGGTGCAGTACCGCGAGAGCGACTACAACTTCGTGCTGCGCCTGATGGAAGAGGAAGGGATCTACTACTACTTCAAGTACGAGAAGGGCTCGCACAAGCTGGTGCTGACCGACAAGGCCGACACCCATCCGCAGCTCAAGGGCGGCACGCTGAAGTGGGCCATCAAGCAGACGGAGGCCGGCGACCAGCTCAAGGAGGACGTGGTCACCCAGTGGTCGCATGCCCACTCGCTCGGCTCGCTGAAGTACGTCACGACCGACTACGCCGCCGAGAAGCCCACGCTGGACATGAAGAACGAGGCCACCCGCTCGGTGCCCTACACCAAGGCGCCGAAGGACCTCGAGGTCTTCGACTATCCGGGCCGCTATGCCGACGTGTCGATGGACGAGAAGCCCGCCGACAAGAAGACCCTGGGCGGCACCTGGGCCCAGATGCAGGTGGACCGCTACGAGTCGCAGCGCGTCGTCGCCGTGGGCATGACGCCCTACCGCGAGATGACCTACGGCGTCACCTTCAAGCTGGAAGACCAGAAGGAGAACGACGGCGACTACCTGGTCACCGCGGTCGACGTGGAGGTGCACTTCTCCAACCCCGAGGCCAAGGACGAGGACGTCACCACCGAGTACAGCTGCCGCTTCGAGGCCGTGCCCAAGGCCACGCCCTACCATCCGCAGGCGATCGCCCGCATCCCGCTGATCCACGGCCCGCAGACGGCCACCGTCACCGGCGCGTCCGGCGACGAGATCACCACCGACAAGTACGGCCGCGTCAAGCTGCAGTTCCGCTGGGACCGACTCGGCAAGAAGGACGACAAGTCCTCCTGCTGGGTGCGCGTCTCCCAGCCCTGGGCCGGCAAGCAGTTCGGCATGGTCAACCTGCCGCGCGTCGGTGACGAGGTGGTGGTCGAGTTCCTCGAAGGCAACCCGGACCGCCCGCTGATCACCGGCCGCGTCTACAACGGCGACAACATGCCGCCGTACAAGCTGCCCGACCAGGCCACCGTCACCGGCGTCAAGAGCCAGTCCAGCAAGGGCGGCGGCCTGGACGAGACCAACGAGTTCCGCTTCGACGACAAGAAGGGCAGCGAGTACATCTGGCTGCACGCCCAGAAGGACATGCACTCCTGGGTCAAGAACGACCACTTCGCCTCGGTGCTGAACAACTTCTGGGGCGACGTCACCAAGAACTACTCGCTGAAGATCGGCGGCACCACCTCGGTGGCGCTGGTGGACGTGGTCAAGCTCAAGGCCGACGCGGACGTCAACGTCAAGCTCGGCGCCGACCTGAACCTGGGCATCACGGGCCAGGCCGGCATCGCCGTGACCAAGAAGATCGACGTCAAGGGCAGCGCGGCCATCGCCGTCAGCTCCACCCAGGCGATGGACCTCAAGTCCAGCCAGACCATGCAGCTCACGGCCACCTCGGCCGTCAGCATCAAGGGCATGAACGTCACCATCGAGGGCAGCAGCCAGATCACCATCAAGGCCGGCTCCGGCACGATCACGCTGGGCCCGGCGGGCGTGACGATCGACGGCGCGATGGTCAAGGTCAACTGCGGCGGCGGTGGCGGCTCGGCCACCGATGCGGCAGCCGCGGCGCCGGCCGACCCGCAGGAGCCCGCCGACCCGACCAAGAACAAAGATCCGCTGGTGAAGGACAGCGGCGGGACGGGCGCCGGGGCATGAACATGGAGCCCCTCGCCCAGCCGCGCCGCGCTGAACGCGGGCGCACCTGGTCGGCCCCCCGAGGGGGCGACCGTGCCCGGCGCATCGAGCGCCAGGCCCGGCCATGCGGGCCGGCTTGGGGCGGCCCGGCGCTCGGCCCGAAACACCCCTGACCGAGCCAGATGGACAAGAACAACGCTCCGGCCCTCTCCCCCGCCCAGCTCAAATCCGCCTTGTGGGCCGACAGGCTGGTCCAGGTCTATGCGCTGATCCTGGGCCACCGCATCGGCGAACTGCCCGAGCGCCTGGCCGCCGCCGACGGTGACGCTCAGATAACGAGTTACGACTGCGTGCTGCCCGGCGCCCTGAGCCCGCAGCGCCGCCGCACGGCGCCGTACCTGGTGGCGCTCAAGCCGGAGAGCACGTTCACCGACTGGCTGCTGAACAAGGCCGCCGGCGAGTTCGCCGACTGGGGCGTGCTGGTGCGCACGCGCCTGTCCTTCCTGGGCCTGCGCAGCCACAGCCGCGACTGCCTCGAGGGCCGCCTGCCCGACGGCCAGCCCATCGTGCTCGAGTGGATGGACCCGGCGGTGCTGCGCCTGCTGCTGCCGCTGGCGCCGGGCGACCAGGTGGAGGAACTGCTGGGCCCGCTGGAGACGCTGGTGATGACCGGCACCGAGCGCTGGACCCTGTGCAGCCAGCAGTTCGGCCGGCTGCAGATGCAGGACCAGCCGCTGATGGCCGGGGCATGAGGGAACGATGCTCAGACTGACTCCCGAACAGCAGAAGGCCCTCGAAGCGCTGACGCTCGCACGCGACCTGCAGCGGGTCGGTGCCGTGCTGGGCCAGGCCTTCCCCGAGGTCGACGCGCGGCTGGGCGAGCGCAAGCCCCAGCTGCTGGAACTCGGCTGGCAGCGCGCCACGGCGCTGGGTCTGACCCACGGCCTCGCGGTGGCCCGGTATCTCGCTGCCTGGTTCGTCTTCGGCGCCGAGTTCGAGAAGCAGCCGGCCCACGACTGGGCCGCCAAGCTGCTCGCCTCGCCCGAAGGCCAGCGCGAGAAGTCCGAAGGCCAGCGCATCTACCAGCTCGGCCGCCGCGGCCGCGAGGAGCTGCAGCGCAAGGCCGGCAGCGGCCTGCCCGCGCCGGCGGCCTTCGAGGAGGCGCTGAAGCTGCTGGACACCGAGCTGGCCGAACAGGGCCGCCTGGGCAGCCTGCTGCCGCGCGAGCGCCTGAAGCTGGGCAGCGCCTGCGACCTCGACGCGGTGGACCTCACCGTGATCGAGCCCGTCCCGCTGCAGCACTACGCGCTGCAGGAGGGGCAGTGGAAGCGCGTGCCCACCGTGGTCGACACCGAGAAGCTGCGCGTGATGAGCGCGCTGGGCCAGGCACCGCTGCCCGCGCAGGTCAACCTGCTGAGCCTGTCGGGCGGCGGCCGCAGCCGGCTGCGGCTGCGCTGCCTGGCCAAGCACGTCTGCGATCCCGCGGTGCATCCGCTGGTCGACTTCAACGGCAACCACGGCCACTACGAGCGCCGCGGCCCGCAGACGCAGGACCTGCAGATCACGCTGCCGCTGGAAACCCCGCCGCCGCAGCCGGTGATGGCTGTCGAGGGCGGGCCCAGCTACAGCCAGTTGGGCATCGCCGGCTGCTCGCTGCGCGACAGCGGCGCGCCGATGGGCGAGCAGAGCGTGCGCATCGCCGTGCATCCGGCCGAACAGACCATCCTGCTGTGGCGCCGCGAGGCCGCGCCGGCGGTGCACCTGCCGGTCGAGCCGCTGCTGCCGCCGCCCGCGCCGCAGGCCCGCGTCGAACGCGACGGCGCGCCGCTGGAGAACCAGCGCTGGCTCGAAGGCCTGGCCCAGCTGGACCAGCAGCTCGCCGCCAAGCTGCCGGCGCTGCTGATCGCCTGGGAGCGCGAATCCGGCGTCACCAGCGGCCACCTGCAGGCCGAGCCCGCGCTGATGACCGGCGGCGCCGCGCTGACCTGGGGCTGGGCCCCGCATCCGGACGGCCTGGCCGCCGCGCCCTTCTACCGCGTGGCCGGCATGCTGGAGCTGGTGGTCTGCCAGCTGCACCTGCGGCTGACCGGCGAGCTGGCGCTGGCCGGCACCCGCAGCCTGCTGCACCTGCACTGCGGCGCCCGCGAGATGCTGCAGGTGCAGTGCGAGCGCGGCCCGGCGGACGCGGACCTTGCCGATGTCTTCAAGCCCGCGCAGACCGCCTTCCGCGCCCCTTTCGTGCTGCACCTGGAGAACATCGCCACGCCCGAGCTGGCGATGGTCGACGCGGTCAGCGGCGTGACCGGCGCCATCGTCGGCAGCGCCGGCCTGCGCCCGCACCCGGGCGGGCCGGGCCTGCAGTGGTTCTGCAAGCTGGCGATCGAGCCGGCCAGCGTGCTGCTGCAGCTGCACGACCCGATCCTGGGCCAGCAGCGCAGGATCCTGAAGCCGCTGCTGCCTGCGATGACCCTGGTTGACTGGAGTCTGGACTGATGGAACGCCTCCTCGTCCTCAAGCTCGAAGCCAACGGCTGCGAAGCCGAGGCCCTGCTCAACGGCATCCCGATCACCCGCTGCGACGACGCGCGCCCGCGCAGCGTCATCCCGGTGCACGAGTACACGCTGCAGGGCGAGAACCGGCTGGAGCTGGTGATCTTCCCGCGTCCGGCCGCCGAGCCGGCCGCCGCGGCACCGGCCAAGCTGCGCCTGATCGCCACCGGCCACGAATCGGCCCACCTGCGCATCCTGCTGCCGCGCGCCGGCAGCCCGGTCGACGAAGGCAGCGCCCGCAGCCTGGGCCAGATCGACTGGCAGCCGGCGGCGGACATCCCCTTCCTCGCTCCGCTGTCGCTGACGCAAGACCTGACCCTGCCGGTCAGCTTCCCGCGCTGGCGCTGGCTGGACGCGCCGATGCACCAGGAAGCGCCGTCCGCAGAGCTGCACGCCCAGTGCGCGGCCTTCCTGGCGACGCTCGCCGAGGACCTCTCGCGGGGCCAGACCGACGTCTTCATGAACGCCTGCCGCCTGCGCACCGAAGAGCTCGCGGCGGCCTACCAACGTAACGTCGAAACCGAGCGCAATCGGCTGCGCGAAGCGCTGCTGGAAGGGTATGCTTCCCAGGGCCTGCAATGGCCGGCGCCGAAGGCCGAAGAGCTGTTCCTGCGCCCGCTGGCCAACGGCCGCATGCTGGAGGCCCTGGGCCCCGACGGAGCCCCCGCCCTGCAGAGCGCGCCGGACGAAGAGGGAAAGAGCTGGGCACTCCCGCTGCGCCTGGCGTGGGTGGAGAACCGCTTTTACGTGCTGCGCTAGAGAACAACAAACAAGAGGGCCGATGGAGGCCCGTTTCGAGGAAGTCAATTGATCACGCTCACGGTTGTCTCGTACAACGGCCAGGCCAGTGACGGCCGCCTGTCCACCCAGTTCGACGAACTGGGCGGCACGATCGGCCGCGCCGACACCAACCTGCTGGTACTGCCCGACCCCGACCGCACGATCTCCCGCGTCCACGCCCAGATCGTGTTCCGCAACGGCGACTTCGCCATCGTCGATCGCGGCAGCAATCCGATCATGGTCAACGGCCAGGCGCTGGGCAGCGGGCGCGAGCAGCGCGTCGTCGCCGGCGACCGCGTGCAGATCGGCGGCTACCTGCTCAGCGTGGGCCAGGGCTCGGCCGGCGGCGCCGGCACGGCCGCCCGTCCCGCCGATCCCTTCGCCGACCTGCTGGGCCCGGCCGCCGCCGTGCAGGCCCGCTCGCCCGCCGCCGGTCCCGCGCTGATCGACCCGCTCGCCGCCTTCGGCAGCAGCAGCGGCAACACCCACGGCCCGCAGACCACCCCGGGCGTCTACAACAAGGCCAGCGCGCGGACGCCGGCCTCCGCGCCGCCGTCGATGGGCGGCATTCCGGACGACTGGGATCCGTTCGCGCCGGATCCGGTGGCCGCGCCCGGGCCCTCTTCCGCCTCGCCCTTCGGCAACAGCCTGGGGCTGGACGCCGGCGCCGGCGCGGCCGGCCCGCTGATCCCGGGCCTGGGCGGCGGCGGCCCGCAGGAAAGCTCGCTGGACAACCTGTTCGGCCTGGGCCCCGCCAGCGGTGGCGATCCGCTGGCCAACTCGCGGCTGGACGCCCCGATGGCCAAGCCGAACATGGCCGCCAACGCCGACCCGCTGGCCTCGCTGAACGCCGCGCCGCTGGACGTGGGCCAGGCGCGGCAGGACAACAGCTCGCTGCTGAACGCGCCCTTCCAGCTGCCGCCGGCCCCGCGCCAGGCGCCGGCTCCCATGGCCC
>NZ_LYVQ01000103.1 GCF_001984095.1 Pelomonas sp. KK5 | reverse complement strand
CCCGCCACGCCGGCTGCCGCGCCCACGCCGGCGCCGATCAGCAGCCCCGTCTGCGCGGACTCGACCAGGTCGGAGGTCTGCAGAAGGTTGGCCGCATGCAGGCCGGTCATGTCCGCGCCATCGGACGCTGCGAAGTGGATGTAGTGCTCCGATATGCGAGCCAGAAGCAGCTCGTTCATCGTTCGTTGAGCACTGCCCAGGTCGGGCAGCAGCCAGTAGATGCGTTTGCGCATGGCTCGCTCCAGTCTTGTAGTCGCCGGCGCGGCAGGTGCCGCACAGATTCGGCGTTAGCTCGACGTGGCTGCAGTTCTACGCCTGTTCATGCCGTGCGACAAGCGCGCATGCCCTGAATGAGCGTAGGACAGGCGCTACATTAGCGGCCTTGCCTTGCCCCGTCCCTCAAGATCCAACATGCCGTCCCCGTCCTCCAGTAAACGCCTGCCCCTCTGGTTCGCCATCGCCGTCCTGGCCATCGTGCTGGACCAGCTGACGAAGTGGCTGATCCTGCGCAACTTCGCCTTCGGCGACTCGGTGACGGTGACCGGCTTCTTCAACGTCGTGCGGGTCCACAACACCGGCGCCGCCTTCAGCTTCCTGGCCGGCGCCGCCGGCTGGCAGCGCTGGTTCTTCGTCGGCCTGGGCCTGATCGCCACCGGCGTCATCGGCGCGCTTCTCAAGCGCCACGGCCACCAGACCCGCTTCGCGCTGGCGCTGAGCCTGATCCTCGGCGGCGCCCTGGGCAATGTGATCGACCGGCTGCTGCACGGCTACGTCGTCGACTTCATCCAGGTGCATGCGGCCGGCTGGTACTTCCCGTCCTTCAACGTGGCCGACAGCGCCATCACCGTCGGCGCCGTGTTGCTGATCTGGGACGAGCTGAGCCGCGCGCGCAAGGCTTGAACGGGGCTCGGCAATCCGTCACGTTTGAGCGTTAGGCGCCTCCGGGCGGAGGCGATGCGGCAGCGAAAATCAGTCGCTGTTCACTCCACCGCCTCATGCTCGACTTCTCCAGCCTGAGCCACTACGACTGGCTCGACGTGCCGATGTGGGTCTACGACCCCGAACGCCAGCGCAACCTCTGGGCCAATGCGGCCGCGCTGAGCTTCTGGCGTTGCGAGACGGCGGAGGAGTTCCTGTCCTGCGAGTTCTCGGACGGCAGCAGCTCGGTGCGCGAGCGCCTGGCCGTCACCGCCTCCGACCATGCCCAGGGCCGCATCGTGCGCGAGCAATGGACGCTCTACCCCAAGGGCCAGCCCACCACGGTGATGCTGGTCTCGCGCGGCATCCGCTCGCCCGAGCGGCGCCAGATGATGCTGTTCGCCGCCGACTCGCTGGCCAGCGGCACCGACAAGTCCATGCTGCGCGGCGTCGAGGCGCTGCAGCACACCTCGGTACGCATCGCCGTGTTCTCGCTGAAGGACGGCAGCGTGCTGATGCGCAACCCGGCCGCGGCGCTGAGCTTCGGCAAGCTGGCGCCCGAGCCCGGTCAGCGCGAGTTCGAATTGCTGTTCGCCGACGAGACCGATGCCGAGCGCGTCTTCGGCCAGGTCCAGCGCGGCGAGAGCTGCCGCGGCGAACTGCTGCTGCGCACCACCGCAGGCCCGCGCTGGCATGCGGTGGACGCGCGGCCGATGCGCGACCCGGTCACCGGCGACCAGGTGATGCAGCTCAATGCCCGCGACATCACCGAGCTGAAGGCCAGCCAGACCGCGCTGGAGGCCGCCCGCGTGGCCGCCGAGGCCGCCAGCCAGGCCAAGAGCAGTTTCCTGGCCAATATGAGCCACGAGATCCGCACGCCGATGAACGGCGTGCTGGGCCTGACCGAGCTGGTGCTGCAGACCGATCTGGACGACCGCCAGCGCCGCTTCATCGAGCTGGCCCACAACTCGGCCAAGAGCCTGATGGTCATCATCAACGACCTGCTGGACGTGGCCAAGATCGAGGCCGGGCGGCTGCAGATCGAGGAGCACTCCTTCTCGCTGCACGACGCGCTGCGCGAGGCGCTGAGCCCGCTGCTGCTGACCGCCCACGAGAAGGGCATCCACCTTCAGGCGATGCTGCAGCCGGGCGTGCCGCCGCGCGTGCGCGGCGATGCGCTGCGCCTGCGCCAGGTGCTGGTGAACCTGGTCGGCAATGCGCTGAAGTTCACCGACAAGGACGGCGAGGTGCGCGTCGAGGTGCAGCCCGCGGGCACCGCCGCCACCGACGCCGCGCCCGACGCGCTGCGCCTGCGCTTCCTGGTGCAGGACAGCGGCATCGGCATGACGCCCGAGCAGATCGCCCAGGTCTTCGACCCCTTCACCCAGGCCGACGGCAGCATCACCCGCCGCTACGGCGGCACCGGCCTGGGCCTGACCATCGTCAAGCGCCTGGTGGCGCTGATGGGCGGCAGCGTGCGGGTGGAGAGCTCGCCGGGCGAAGGCTCCTGCTTCAGCTTCGAGATTGCGCTGCGGCGGGAGGCCGCCATCGCGTCAGCCTCCTCCGCCGAAGTAACGGCTTAGATCATCAGCACCGACGACCCGACGGTCTTGCGCGACTCCAGCTCGCGGTGCGCCTGCGCCACCTCGGCCAGCGGATAGCGCTGCTCCACGCGGATGTGCACCTGCCCGGCCTGCACGACGGCGAACAGCTCGTCCGCCATCGCCTGCGCCGATTCGCGCGTGGCCAAGTGCGTGAACAGTGTCGGCCGCGTCACGTACAGCGAGCCCTTGGCCGCCAGCGTGGCCAGCGGCAGTGGCGGCGCCACGCCCGAGGCATTGCCGAAGCTGGCCAGCAGGCCGAAGGGGGCGAGGCTGTCCAGCGAACCCTCGAAGGTATCGGCGCCGACCGAGTCGTACACCACCTTGACGCCCTTGCCGCCGGTGATCTCGCGCACCGTCTTCGCGAAATCGGGCGTGCTGCGGTAGTTGATGACGTGGGTCGCGCCGGCCTCCTTGGCCAGCGCGCATTTCTCGTCGGAGCCGGCCGTGCCGATCAGCTGCAGGCCCAGCGCCTTCGCCCACTGGCAGGCGATCAGGCCGACGCCGCCGGCCGCCGCATGGAACAGCACATGGTCGCCCGCCTGCAGCCCGCCCTGCGGCAGCGTGCGGCGCAGAAGGTACTGCACGGTGAGACCCTTGAGCATCATCGCCGCGCCGGTCTCGAAGCTGATCTCGTCCGGCAGGCGCACCACCGCCTTGGCCGGCATGACCCGCGCGGTCGAATAGGCGCCGGGCGGCGGGCTCGCGTAGGCGGCGCGGTCGCCGGGGGCCAGGTGCGTCACGCCCTCGCCCACCGCCTCGACCACGCCCGAGGCCTCCATGCCCAGCGTCAGCGGCACCGGCAGCTTGTAGGTGCCGTCGCGCTGGTAGACGTCGATGTAGTTGAGGCCGCAGGCCTTGTGGCGGATGCGGATCTCGCCGGGGCCGGGCTCGCCGACCTCCACGTCCACCAGCTTCATCTGCTCGGGGCCGCCCTGCTGTTCGATGCGGATCGCCTTTTCTGTGCTCATCGTCAATCCTTCCTCGTCCGGTCTGCGATGCCGGTATCCTGCCAGCCTTTGCCCCGGCCTGCTCGATGACGAAGCTGACACCCCGCCTCGCGATGATGCTGACGCTGCCGCCGCTGCTGTGGGCCGGCAATGCGGTGGTGGGCCGGCTGATGGTGGGCACGGTGCCGCCGCTGGCGCTGAACGCGATCCGCTGGATCATCGCCGGCCTGCTGCTGGCGCCGCTGGCGCGCCCCCTGTTCGCTAACCTCCAGCCTGTACTGACCCGCTGGCGCTACTTCGCGCTCGCCGGCCTGCTGGGCATGGGCAGCTACAACGCGCTGCAGTACCAGGCGCTGCACAGTTCCACGCCGCTGAACGTGACGCTGATCGCGGCCAGCATGCCGGTGTGGATGCTCGCCGTCGGCGCGCTGGCCTACGGCGTGCGGCCGACGCCGCGCGAGCTGCTGGGCGCCGTCCTGTCGCTGGCCGGCGTGGCCGTGGTGATCGCCCATGGCGAGCTGGCGGCGCTGGCGCGGGTGCACTTCGTGCGCGGCGACCTGCTGATGCTGGCCGCGGTGTTCTGCTGGTCGATCTACAGCTGGATGCTGGCGCGGCCGCCGGCCTCGATGCTGCCGGGCGCCCGGCCGGCCTGGAACTGGGCCGAGCTGCTGATGGCGCAGATCCTCTTCGGCGCGCCGCTGGCCACCGGCATGGCCGGGCTCGAGTGGGCGATCGACGGCTCGCAGCCCTTCGTCTGGGGGTCAGGTCTTGCGGCAGCGCTGGCCTATGTGGCGATCGGCCCCTCGCTGATCGCCTACCGCTGCTGGGGCGCCGGCGTGGCCGAGGCCGGGCCGGCGCTGGCGGCCTTCTTCAGCAACCTGACGCCGGTGTTCGCGGCGCTGCTGTCGGCCGCGCTGCTGGGCGAGGGGCCGCAGTGGCACCACGGCCTGGCCTTCGCGCTGATCGTCGCGGGCATCCTGGTGTCATCGCGCAAGGGCCGATGAGGCCAGGCGGCGGCGCTTCCACCACAGCCACAGGCCGGTCACGCCGAAGCAGCCCAGCGCCAGGCCGATGGCGACGTTGAGCGCCTCGTGCAGCGGGCCGCCCAGCTCGCCGGTGTGCATCGGGTAGATCCACACGACCGAGCGGGCGCCGGGGTCCAGGTCGCTCCAGCGCTGCACGCCCAGCAGACGGCCATTGCGCGGGTCCAGCCAGACCGAGCTGATGCCGTTCGGATGCGGCTCGTCGGCCAGCCTGAAGCGCACGCGCACCGGCCGGTCGAGCTTGGGCGAGAGCTGGACCAGGTTCACCAGTTCGCCGGGAAATTGCACGCGGGCCGTGGCGAGCAGTTGGTCGACCGTGGGCAGCTTGCCCTCGCCGACCGCGCCCTTGGGCAGCTTGGGCGGCTTCACCGCCACCTGCCCGCTCACCGTGTTGAACACCTCGCCCAGCGGCCGCCAGGCCATGTAGGCGCCGGTGAACACCGACACCGCCACCAGCAGGCCCAGCAGCGCACCGCCGGTGCGGTGCAGGTCGAACAGCCCGCGCAGCAGGCCGCGCCGCAGCTCGACCTTCAGGCTCGGCGGCCATTGCCGTGGCCACCACAACACGAGGCCGGTCACGAGCATGAACAGGTAGGCCAGCGCCGCGAAGGCCAGCACGGTCTTGCCGGTGTCCTGCATCAGCAGCGTGCTATGCAGCTTGTAGAGCGCGCCGGCGAAGCTGCCGGTCTCGCTGCGGCGGCCCTGCTCCTGCCCGGTGGCCGGGTCGACGAAGAGCGTGCCGATCCAGCGGCTCGCCTTCACGCTGATCTGCAGCGTGTCCCCGGGCTCGCGCGGCAGGCGGAAGATCAGCGCCGCCCCGGCACCGAACTCGGCCGCGGCCCGCTCGCGCAGCGGTTCCAGCGGCACGGCAGGTGCATCGACCGCGCTCCGCGAGACGAACAGTTCCGGATGCAGCTGCCGATCCAGCGGCTGCGCGACGATCAGCGTGGCGCCGGTCAGGCCGGCCAGCACCAGCAACCAGCCCAGGCCCAGCGCGATCCAGCGGTGAAGGCGCAGCCACAGGCGGCGCAGCGATACGTTCATGTTCAGAAGCTCAGGCGGCCCAGCACGTAGACCGTGCGCGGCGCGCCGACCATGCGGCCGGCGTTGCCGTCCACATTGCGGGTGTAGTAGCGCTTGTCGGCGAGGTTGTTGACGCCCAGGTCCACGTCGAAGCGCTTGCCGGGCTTCCAGCTCGCCTGCACGTTCCACAGCCGGTAGCCGGGAATCTGGCCGGTCGACGCGGCGGCGTTCTCGGCGACCGTGTTGGCGTTGTCGGCGTACTGCGCGGTCTGGTGGGTGGTGGACAGGTTGAAGCGCCAGTCGCCCAGGGCGTAGCGGGCGCCGACGGTGTCGGTGTTGCGCGAGTAGAAGGGCACGTCGTTGCCGGCCGTCGTGCCCGACTCCTGCAGCGCCTTCGTGAAGGTGTAGTTCAGGTAGGCCTCGAGCCCGAAGCCGAAGCGGTAGCTGAAGGCCGACTCGATGCCCTCGTGCTTCGTCGCGCCGATGTTCTGGAACAGCGTCGGCGTGACCAGCGGCACCTGCTGGATCTGGTTGTCGAACTTCAGGTGGAACACGGTCAGCTCGGCAGTGATCTCGCGCGACTGCCAGCGCGAGCCCAGCTCGAAGGTGCGGGCCAGCTCGGGCTTCAGCGGGTTGGCCGGCGTCTGCGAGTTCAGCTGCAGGTTCTGCACCGGGCCGAAGGAGGTGTTGTAGTTGCCGAAGAGCGTCAGCTCGCGGTTCAGCAGCCAGGAGACGTTCAGCGAGGGCAGCGGCTTGTTGTTGCGCACCTCGAAGGTCGAGCCGGCGGCGAGATCCTGGCGGTGCGACACGATGTGCTCGTAGCGGATGCCCGGCGTGATGCGCCAGGCGCCGACCGAGATCTTGTCGTCCAGGTAGACGGCGTGGGCGTCGGTGGCGTTGTTGAAGCTGGTGACGGCCGAGGCGGCGCCGCTGGCGATGGTCACGTTGTAGCTGTTGTCGCTGCCGCGCTCGCGCACATAGCGGTAGCCGAGGGTCAGGTCATGCGCGACGCTGCCGGCCAGCAGGCGCTGCGTGTAGCGCGGCTCGATGCCCAGCACCTGGTAGTCGCGCGGCTGCACCGCGTTCTGGGTGCGGCCGGCATTGATCAGCGAGCTCTGGCGGTTGCTCTCGTTGTAGTAGCTGCGGACCTCGAACTCCTGCGTGGCCGAGATCGTGTTGAGGTAGCCCAGGTCCAGGCCCTGGCGGCGGCCGTTCCAGAAGTCGGTCGGGCGGGTGTTCTGGAAGGCGTCGGCGTTGTACTGGGCCACGGTCAGGCCGCCCGGCGTCATCGACTTGACCTCGAAATACGAGAGCTTGCCGTAGACCTGGGCCGTGGCGCCCAGCTCGTAGCGGAACTTCACGGCCACGTCGTCCAGGTGCTCGTCGCTGCCGGCGCGCCAGTCGCTGCCGCGCAGGCCGGAGTACAGCAGGGCGACGCCCAGGCCGCTCTCGTACTGCTGGCCCAGGAAGACGCTGGCCTGCGTATTGCCGCTGGCGCCTTCGCTGTACGCATTGCGGCGCAGCGTCACGTCGCCGGCGAAGCCGACATCGTTCGGGATCGCCCGCGTGTTGAAGTTGATGATGCCGCCGACGTTCTGCGGCCCGTAGCGCACCGCGCCGCCGCCGCGCACCACGTCCACCGAGTCGATATTGGCCAGGCTGATCGGCGCGAAGGACAACTGCGGCTGGCCGTAGGGCGCCACCGCCAGCGGCACGCCGTCCAGCAGCACGGTGGAGCGCGGCGAGTAGCGGCCGGTCAGCCCGCGCACGCCGATGTTCAGCGAGATCGAACTGCCGGCGGTGCCGGAGTTCTCGCTCGCCTGCACGCCCGGCACGCGCCGCAGCAGGTCGCCGAAGCTGACGGCGCCGCTGTCGTCGATGGCCTCGCGGTCCACCACCGTGCGGGCGCCGCCGAAGCTCTTGACGCTGCCCTGCAGGCCGGTGCCGAGCCAGTTGCCACTGACCTGCACGGTCTCAAGCTGCGATGTCGCGGTGTCATCCTCCGCCCGGGCCGGGCTCGCCGCGCCGAGCAGCATCAGGATGAGGATGGACGAGGAAACGGCGTTCAGGCGCCAGGCGGCGCCACGATGGGCAATGCGATACATCGAAGTCTCGATCGGGTCGGAGTGGTGATGACTCGTGCGCTGGCTGGACTGCTCTGCGCGACACCGGTCGGGACAGGAAGTTTGGCTGGCTTGTGTCGGTGAAGAGAACTCCCTTCACCGAAAACCAGCAATGATAATCGTTCGCAACAAGACTTGCGGCGGGTCAGCTCGGGCTGAGCGTTAGCGTGTGCCGCGTATCGCCCGGCAGGAAGGGCAGCGGCTTGGCTTCGAGCCAGTAGAGGTGGTCGGCCTTGTAGAACGGCGACAGCGGGTGCGCCGACTGGCCGCCCGGGATCACCAGGATGCCCTTGTCCTCATGACCCGGGGAAACCACCATGCGCTCCGACTGGCCATGGCCCGGTAGCGCCACGCGCGGCATGTGGCGATCGCCATACATCGGCGTGGCGGGCATGTCCAGCAGCCTGGCAAGACCTGGCACCGCGGCCGACAGCGGGTGGGCGAAGCCGAGCTTGTTCTCCGAACCCCAGGTGAAGGCGGTGACGCTGCCCGCGCGCTGGATCGCCTGGTCGCGGCTCTTCAGCACCGCACGCTCGAACAGCGCATGCCAGTTGCCGCCGGCCACCGCATCGGCGCGGCGGGCCTGGATCAGCATCCAGCCGGCCGTCTCGGGCGCCAGCTTCAGGTCGCGCATCTTCAGGTGGTTCTTCTCCATCAGCGCGGCCATCGGGGCGAACAGCTCCTCCAGCGCGTCGTCGCGGAACTGGCGCACCAGCGCATAGCCGACCGCATCGGGCCGGGCCTCGTCCGCGCTCTTGTCCACCGCATCGCGGTACTCGGCCAGGCCGTTCTTGGCCACGAAGTCGGGCGTCAGCACCTCGTCCAGCAGCAGCTTGCGCCAGCGCTGCAGGAAGACCGCGCGGTAGTCCAGCTGCACGCCGTGCACCGCCGCCTCGTCGAGCTTCGGCAGCGCGCGCAGGTCGTTGCGGATCTGCTGGCCGCGGGCGCCCAGGTCGTAGCCGCCGGTGCCCAGCAGGGCCAGCGCCTCGCCGCCGACCTGGCGGGCGTTGGCGCTCCACAGGCGGCCGTCCTCGGGGTCGTAGACGCGGGGTGGGTGGTCCTCGGCGGTGAGGTAGCCGTCCCAGCCGTTGGCGCCGGTGCTCCAGTCCTGCGGCACGTTCATGTCGGCGCCGGCGGCGTAGTGCCGCTTCGGGATCGCGCCGATCACGGTCCAGCCGATATGGCCCTGGTCGTCGGCCACCAGCAGGTTCTGCGCGGGGATGCCCACGCCGGCGGCCAGCGTCAGCGCGGCCTCGGCGCTCTCGGTGCGCTCCAGCGCGATCGACTTGACGTTCAGCGCCGGCGCATCGAAGGCGACCCAGCGCAGCGCGTATTTGTCGAAGGGCGCGGCCATCACCGGGCCCCAGATGGTCTCCTTCACCTGCACGTCTTCGGCCGCGCCGCCGGCCACCTCGATGTGCTCGGTGGCCACCGTCAGCGGCTTCTCGCCTTCGGGGGTCAGGTAGTGCGTGCCGGCGGCGTTGAGCTTCAGCGCAATCACGTCGGTCCAGTCCGCCGTGCTGTTGGTGAAGCCCCAGGCGATCTTGCCGTTGCTGCCCACCGTCAGCGCCGGCGTGCCGGGCAGGCTCAGGCCCGCGACCGAGCGCTTGGCGCCCTGCTCGTCCGTCCACACCAGGCGCGCCTTGAACCAGATGCCGGGCAGGCGCGTGCCCAGGTGCATGTCGTCGGCCAGGATGGCGCCGCCGTGCGGCGTCAGCTTGCCGGCGACGGCGAAGTTGTTGCTGCCGATGTCGCGGCTGTCCTGCAGGCTGCAGTCGCTGCAGGCGACCTTCGCATCGCCGCTGCCGGCGGGCTTGAGCGCCTCGGGCCAGGGCGTCTTCGGGATCGCCACCGGCTCGATCACGCTGCCGTCGATCGCCTGCTGCCAGTCGCCGCCCAGCTGGGTGAAGAAGGCATACCACTCGGCCGGCACCGCGTCCTTCAGCGCGCCCATGGCCAGCTCATCCTTGCCCTGCGCGCCCTGCAGGTCCAGGTACATGCTCAGCACCGCCAGCATCGAGTCCTCGGGCTTCCAGGGCTGGGGCGCCTGGCGCAGCAGCCCGTATTCGAAGGGCCGCACGCTCAGATGGGCCAGGCCCTCGTTGACGCCCGCGGCATAGGCCTTGAGCATCGCCTGCTCGTCCGCGCTGAATGCGGCGACGGCCAGTTCCGCGCGATGGCGGAAGCGGTTGATCCGCCGCGCCTTGTCCAGCGGCAGCGCCTTGGCCCCGACCAGCGCCGACAGCTCGCCCGCCGCATTGCGGCGCAGCAGGTCCATCTGGAAGAAGCGTTCCTGCGCGTGGGTGAAGCCCAAAGCGCGGGCCGCGTCGAGCCGGCTGGCGGCGGTGATGGTGACGTAGCCGCGCTCGTCGCGCTCGATCTTCACCGGCGCGCTAACGGCGGATTTCAGCTGACCGTCGTAGGTCGGCATGCTGCCGCGCAGCCCGAAGTAGAGCGCCAGGGCCAGCAGCGCAATGAGGACCAGCAGGCCGATGAGGATGCGACGGATCAGGGTCATGGAGCGGTAGCGATGAGTAGCTAACTGCCATTGTCAGCGCCAAGTCGGTGCGTCCGACTCGGCGTGTTCCCGTAGGACCGGGCCTACCACGGCGAACGCCGCGCTCCGACCGGCGCGGCCCTCCACCAAGCCTAGAGTCATCGGCAACACACGACTACAAAGGAGTTGCCATGTCCTTCGCTCTGTACATCGTCGGGCTCCTGGTGCTGCTGGGCGGCGTCGCCTGGGGCCTGGCCACCGCGGGCCTGGGTTCGACCTACATCGCCATCATCTGCCTTGTCATCGCCGGCCTCGGCATCATGGGCGCGGTCGCAAGGACCCGCGCCAAGGATCCGAGCTGATCAGCCGCGCTGCTCGGGCTCGCGCAGGTAGATCTCCACCCGGCGGTTCTTCGCGCGGCCGGCCTCGGTCGCGTTATCGGCGATCGGCTCGTGCTCGCCGCGGCCGGTGGTCTGGATGCGCGAGCCGGCCACGCCGCGGTCTTCCAGGTAGCCGCGCACGCTGTCCGCGCGGCGCTGGGACAGCGGATCGTTGACCGCATCGCTGCCGGTGTTGTCGGTATGGCCGACGATGCGCACGTTCACCGCCGGATCGTCCTTCAGCCCGTAGGCGAAGTCGTCCAGCACGCCGCGCAGGTTGGGCTTGATGTCGGCGCGGCCGACGTCGAAGGAGATGTCGCTCGGGATGTTGACCTTGAGCTGGTTGTCGGCCGTGCGGGTGACCTCGACGCCGGTGCCCTGGGTCTTCTGCTCCAGCGCGCGCTGGCGTTCCTCCATCTTGCGCGACCAGATGTTGCCGCCGATCGCGCCGGCCGCCGCGCCGATGACGGCGCCGGTGGCCGCGGTGTTGCGGTTGCCGACCAGCGCGCCGAGGATGGCGCCGCCGGCCGCGCCGATGCCGGCGCCCTGGGCGGTGCCCTTCTGTTCGGGCGTCATGTTCGAGCAGGCGGCCAGCAGGCTCAGCGAGAGGGCGCTGCAGGCGAGGCGGGTCTTGTTGTTCATCGGTACTCCTTGTGGATGAAGAATGTGCAAGGCGCAGTCTTGTCGAGAGCCGCCCGCAGGGTCAACGCCGAAGCCGGGTGGTTTCGTCCATTCAATTGCAAGCGGTCGTGAACGGGATCTCAGAACGTGCCCGGATACGCCCCGCCATCGAGCAGGATGTTCTGCCCGGTCAAGTAACCGGCCTGTGCGCTGCACAGCATCGCGCAGATCTGGCCGAACTCCTCGGCCGTGCCGAAGCGCTGCGCCGGGATGGCCGCACGGCGCTTGTCCGCCACCGCCTCCACCGATTCGCCGCTGCGCGCCACCGCCGCCGCCCAGCCCTTGCGCAGCCTTTCGGTATCGAAGGCGCCCGGCAGGAGGTTGTTGATCGTCACGTTGCGGCCGGCCAGGCGCGGCTGGCGCGCCACGCCGGCGACGAAACCGGTCAGCCCCGAGCGCGCGCCGTTGGACAGGCCCAGCACGTCGATCGGCGCCTTCACCGAACCGGACGTGATGTTGACGACCCGGCCGAAGCCGCGCGCCGCCATCGCGTCCACCGTGGCCTTGATCAGCTCGATCGGCGCCAGCATGTTCGCTTCCAGCGCGGCCAGCCACTGCTCGCGGCCCCAGTCCCGGAAGTCGCCGGGCGGCGGGCCGCCGGCGTTGTTGACCAGGATGTCCACCTGCGGGCAGGCCGCCAGCGCAGCGGCGCGGCCCTCGGGCGTGGCGATGTCGCCGGCCACGGCGCGCACCTCGACATGCGGGTTCGCCGCGCGCAAGGCGGCGGCCGTGGCCTGCAGCACCTCATCGCCCCGCGCGGTGATCACGAGGTTGACGCCCTCGCCCGCCAGCGCCTCGGCGCAGCCGCGGCCCAGCCCCTTGCTCGCCGCGCAGACCAGCGCCCAGCGGCCTTTCAGTCCCAGGTCCATCGCATCACCTCCATCTCGTCAGCAGCCACACGCCGCCCATCACCAGCACCGTGCCGGCCGCCACCCAGGGCGTGAACGGTTCGTCGAGGATCACCACGCCCATCAGGATCGTGGACATCGGCCCGATCATGCCGGTCTGCGCGGCGATCGTCGCGCCCACCCGCTCGATCGCCATCATCACCAGCAGCACCGGCGCGAAGGTGCACAGCACCGCATTGAGCACCGACAGCCACACCACCGCCGGCTGCACCGTCAGCGCCGCATCGAGCGGCCGCACCAGCAGGAACTGGCCGATGCAGAACAGGCAGGCCACCGAGGTCGCGACGCCGGTGAGCCGCAGCGCGCCCAGGCGCTGCACCTCCTCGCCGCTGTAGACCAGGTACAGCGCATAGCTGATCGCGCTGCCGAACACCAGCGCGGCGCCGAGCCAGACATTGCTGCCCTGGAAGTGCAGCTCGTGGCCGAACACCAGCAGCACGCCCGCATAGCTGACCGCCAGCGCCACCAGCTGCCGCGCCGTCACGCGCCGCTTGAACAGCAGCGCGCCGAGGAACAGCACGATGGTCGGGTTCAGATAGAGGATCAGCCGCTCGAAGCTGGCCGAGACATAGGCCAGGCCCGCGAAGTCCAGGTAGCTGGCCATGTAATAGCCGGAGAAGCCCAGGCCCGTCACCACGATCCAGTCGCGCCGCGCCAGCGGCGGCTTGCCGCGGCTGGCCCAGATCGAGAGCGCCAGGAACAGCGGCAGCGCGAACAGCATGCGGAACATGATCAGCGTCACCGCGTCCACGCCGTGGCGGTAGGCAAGCTTGACGATGATCGCCTTGCCGGCAAAGCAGACGGCGCCGACGGAGGCCATCGCCAGGCCGGGCCACAGGGGCTTGTGTTGGAGGACAGCGGACATCGGCGGCCATTCTATGGACGCCATCCCTGCCCTCCCCCGGGCCCGTGCGATCAGCGAAGGAACCGGCCGTCCGCGCTGATGATGGACACGTCGGTGAACTCGAGGCCCGCATGGTTCTGCGGCCCGATCGCCAGGTCCAGGCCGCCGAGGTCCACCCGCTGCAGCGAATCCAGCGCCTTCAGCAGGCCCTCGCGGCTGAGGTCCTTGCCCGCGCGGCGCAGGCCCTCGACCAATACCTTGGCCGCGGCGAAGCCCTCGATCGCCGCCGGGCTCAGCTCGTTGCGCCCGCGCGCCCGCGCCAGCGCCTGCGCCTCGCGCACCAGCGGCGTGGAGGCCGAGCGCTCGTAGGGGAACAGCTGCGTGACGATGACGCCGCGGGTGTTGCCGCCCAGCGCCTTGACGAAGTCGGCCGAGGCGTTGTTCGACAACGTAGCCACCGGCGCGCTGGAGCCCGCCGCACGCAATGCGGTCACGCCCTCCACCACCGCATAGGCCGGGCCGATCAGCAGCACCGCCTCGGCATCCGCCTTGGCCAGCTGCTGCATCAGCGGCGCCAGCTCGGGCTTGCGGGCGTCGTAGCGCAGCACCGCCGTCGCCCGCATGCCCACCGCCTCCAGCCCCTTCAGCGCGCCGGTGCCCGCATCGCTGCCGAAGTCATCGTTGACCTGCACGATGGTCAGCCGCTTGGCGCCCATGCCGTGCAGGTGGCGCACCGCCCGCTCGGCCTCGCGCTGGAAGCTGGCGCGCACGTTGAACACATACGGGTTGAAGGGCTCGCGCAGCTGGCGCGCGCCGGTGGCCGGCGCGATCAGCGCCATGCGGTTCTCCGCCAGCAGCGGCAGCAAGGCCTGCGAAGGCGCCGTGCCGCGCGAGAGGAACAGCGCGAGCACGCCCTGCTCGATCAGGCTGCGCGCGTTGGCCGCGGCCTGCTGCGGGTCGTAGCGGTCGTCCAGCGAGATCAGCTCGATGCGCTGGCCCTTGATGCCGCCCTGCGCGTTTACCGCGTCCAGGTACAGGCGCGCGCCGTCAGTGCTCTCCTGCACGCTGGCAGCCGCCGGGCCGGTGAAGGCGGCGCTCTGGCCGATGCGGATCTGCGCCGCCGCCAGCAGCGGCAACGCCGCCAGACCTAACGCCACGCATCGGCTGACTAACCTTGAAGTTCGACGCATCCTGCCACCCCCATCCGAGATCGGCGGGATTCTTGCCCAGCGGCGGCCGGCGCTGGTGCGGCAGGCGTGCGGGGAAACCCGTGCGCGTGGCGCCCACGCCGCGCGGCGCCGCGGCATTCATGCATTAGTTGACGGAATGCCGCGCAGCGGTGTGGCGAAACCGGCGCACCCCGTTGGCAAGGCCTGACCCCGGGCCTACGCTGCGCGCTCGCATCGAAGAAGCAAGCAGTACCGAGGCCCGGCACCGTCCACCCGAGAGGCAGGACAGGACGCCACGGGTCTGCGCACGCGACCTGAAAAAGAAGAGGGACCTCGATGAAATACCTGGAAAGCAAGAGCCGCAGCGCCGAGCACCTGCGCGCCGCCCTGCCGCTGATGACGCGGCAGGCCACCGCCTTGCACCCGATCAGCTATGCGGTCTGGTACGAGTTCGTCAGCGGCGGCAACCCCGACCTGGCCCGCGAGATCGAACAGCTCACCCACGACGGCACGACGCTGGACGACGCCTGCACCCGCGCGCTGTTCCGCCGCCACGTGGCCGAGCCCGACAACGAGGCCGCGCGCCAGCTGAACGACGGCCTGACCCGCATGCTTGAATCGATCGCTGCCTCGGCCACCCAGGCCGGCGAAGACACCGCGCGGCTGGACGGCTCGCTCAGCGGCTGGGTCGACCAGTTGCTCGCGCAGGCCGAGGAGCCCAGTCAGGCCGCAGCGCCGGCCACGCAGGCCGAACTGCTGCAGCAGGTGGTGGCCGATACCCGCGAGATCCGCCAGGTGATGGGCTCGCTGCAGCAGCAGCTCGACGCCAGCCAGGGCGAGATCCAGCGCCTGCGCGAGGAGGTGCAGCGCGCCCGCAGCGAGGCCTTCGTCGACGCGTTGACCGGGCTGGCCAACCGCCGCGCCTTCGAGCAGCGCCTGGAGGCCGCCGGCAGCCCCTGCGCCCTGGTGCTGGGCGACATCGATTTCTTCAAGAACATCAACGACAGCTTCGGCCATGCCTTCGGCGACCAGGTGCTGCGCGCGGTGGCGCAGACGCTGCAGCAGGCCTGCACCGGCGGCGATGCGCTGGCCGCCCGCGTCGGCGGCGAGGAGTTCGCGCTGCTGCTGCCGGGCCTGGGCCTGGAGCAGGCCCGCATGCTGGCGGACCATCTGCGGCAGAAGGTGTCGCTGGGGCGGGTGCGGCGCGGCGGCCAGTCCGAATCCATCGCGCGGGTGACGATCTCGCTGGGCGTGGCCGAGCGCCGGCCCGGCGAGAGCAGTGGCGAGTTCTTCGAGCGGGCCGACCGTGCGCTCTATGCCTCCAAGCGCGATGGGCGCAACCGCGTCACCGCGGACGGCGCGAGCGCCACATCAGGCCCGGTCGACCAGCCCGTACAACTGCCAGCCGGCAAACAGCGCCAGCAGCACCGCGCTGACCCGCTGCACGCCTAGGCGCCAGCGCGCATCGAAGCGCGCGCCGAGGCGGCCGACCACCGCGCTGAGCAGCAACCACCACAGCGCCGAGCCGGCGAACACGCCCAGCACCAGCAGCCACGGCGGCACCTGGGCGCCGCGCACCGCCAGCGCACCGAACACCGCCATGAAGGAGAAGATCGTGGCCGGGTTGGACAGCGTCAGGAGCAGCGTGCCGGCGAACATGCCGGGCAGCCCGCCGCGCACCGCGGCCGGTGTCGCGGCCATGCTCGCGGGCCGGCTGCGCCACAGGCCCCAGGCCATCCACAGCAGGAAGGCCGCGCCGGCCAGCCCCAGCGGCACGCGGGCGCCGGTCATCAGCCGGATCACGCCATTGATGCCGTACGCACCGATGGCGCCGTACAGGCCGTCGGCCACGGCCGCTCCCAAACCGGTGGCAAGGCCCGCTCGCTGGCCATGGTCGATGCTGCGCTGGATCGTCAGCAGGCCGATCGGGCCCACCGGCGCGGCGATCGACAGGCCGATCAGGACCGACTGGGCCAGCACCGCGGCCGGCACAAGCTCTGTGATTTGTGGCATCGCCAAATGCTAGCCGCTGAGGATGGGCGTTAGTACCGGCTTTGCCCCTAAACTGGCCCTTCCTCGACCGTCACACAAGCCGATGCCCGCAGCCGAGAAGCCTGCCGACCAGCGCCGCGGCCTTGCCGCCTTGGTGGCCTTCTGGCGGGGCCCGCTGCACTACGTGGTGATCCTGGCGCTGCTGGTGGGCCTGGTGGTGCCGACGGCGCTGGTGCTGGTCTACGACGCGAACCGGACCCGCCGCCTGGCGATGGAGGACCTGCACCGCGACCTGGCCCGCACCGCCGAGGTGATGGCGCTGTCGCTGGCCGAGCCGGTCTGGCAGGTGTCTCCCGACCTGGCCGAGCCGATGATCAAGGCCCAGTTCGACGACCCGCGCTTCGTCTCCATGCAGGTGATGGAGCCCAGCTCCGCCCAGCCCTTCCTGCGCCACTCGCGCCCGCAGGCCGCCGACGAGCAAGACCTGACCCTGGCCGAGACCCGCCCCGTGCTGCGCGACGGACGCGAGATCGCCCAGCTGACCGTCCGCATGAGCGCCGCCCCGCTGCTGCGCACCAAGAAGGCCGAGATGCTGGCCGCCCTGTGGCGCAGCGCCGGCGTGCTGGCGCTGTCGTCCGTCCTGATCCTGTGGGTGATGCGGATCTTCGTGCTGCAGCCGATGACGCGGCTGACCGGGGCGGCCGAGTCGCTCGCCTCCGGCAAGCTCGACGAGCCGCTGGAGCTGCCCGGCGCCGACGAGATCGCCCGCGTGGGCGTGGCCATGGACCGCATGCGCCAGGCCCTGGTCACCGCCTTCGAGGCGCTGCGCAACCATGCGGCAACGCTGGAGCAGACCGTCGAGCAACGCACCGCGCAGCTGACCTCCAGCAACGCCGAGCTGTCGCAGGCGCTGGGCGACCTGCAGCGCGCGCAGGCCGAGCTGGTGGAGTCCGAGAAGCTGGCCTCGCTGGGACGGCTGGTGGCCGGCGTGGCGCACGAGCTGAACACGCCGCTGGGCAATGCGCTGACGGTGGTTTCGTCGCTGGAGGACCGCTTCGCCGCGCTGGACGCGATGATGAACAGCAAGGAGCCGATGCGCCGCAGCGTGCTGCTGGAGCTGGTGCAGGCGACCCGCCACGGCCAGGACATCCTGCATCGCAACGTCCAGAAGGCGGCCGACCTGGTGCGCGACTTCAAGCAGGTCTCGACCGACCAGAGCACCGACCAGCGGCGCGATTTCGACATCGCCCAGGTGGTGGAGGAGGTGCTGGTGATGGTCGAGCCGCGCTTCAAGCCTACGCCTTACGCCATCGAGACCCAGTTGCAGCCAGGCCTGGTGATGAACAGCTTCCCCGGTTCGCTGGGCCAGGTGCTGGTGAACCTGCTGATGAATACGCTGGTCCACGCCTTCGAGGGCGCGGACCGCGGCCTCGTCACGATCCGCTGCGTCGCACAGGACCGCGACGACGTGGAACTCAGCGTCAGCGACGACGGCAAAGGCATGGACGAATCGGTGCGCCGCCGCATCTTCGACCCCTTCTTCACCACCAAGCTGGGCACCGGCGGCTCGGGCCTGGGCATGCACATCGTGCACAACATCATCATCAACGTGCTGGGCGGCCACATCGAGGTCCACTCCAGCCCCGGCGAGGGCGCGCGGATGGTGATGCGGCTGCCGAGAGTGGCGCCGCAGCGGGTGCCGGCGGCGGCGTGAAGTGAACCCCTCGCCCAGTCTCGCCTCGCTGAACGCGGGCGGGCCTGGTCGGTCCCCCGAGGGGACGACGACGCATGCGGCATCGAGCCGCAGGCGTCGCCAGTGGGCCGGCTTGGGGCGGCCCGGCGCTCGGCCCGAAACACAAGCCCCCAATGCAAAGCGCGGCCCTCGGGCCGCGCTAGCTTCATTCAGAAGGGACTCGATCAGTCCGCAGCATAGATATTGACGTCCTTGGTCTCCTTCACGAACAGCGTGCCCACCACGAAGGTGATCGTCGCGAAGATGATCGGGTACCAGAGGCCGTTGTACATATTGCCGGTCTGCGCCACGATGGCCACGGCGGTGGCCGGCAGCAGGCCTCCGAACCAGCCGTTGCCGATGTGGTACGGCAGGCTCATCGAGGTGTAGCGGATGCGGGTCGGGAACAGCTCCACCAGCATCGCGGCGATCGGGCCGTAGACCATGGTCACGTAGATGACCAGCAGCACCAGGATCGCGATCACCAGCGGCTTGTTCATCTTGGCATCGTCGGCCTTGCCGGTCGGGTAGCCGTGATCCTTCAGCGCGCCGGCCAGCTCCTTCTTGAACGCGGCTTCCTTCTCCTTGGCGGCCGGGTCCTTGGCCGAGTAGGCCTCGATCACCTTGTCGCCGATCTGGATCTTGGCAGTGCCGGTGCCCGGGATCGTGTCATAGCTCACCGAGCCGGCGGCCAGGGCCTGCTTGGCCACGTCGCAGGAGCTGGTGAACTTGGCCGTGCCGGTCGGGTTGAACTGGAAGCTGCACTCGGCCGGATCGGCGGTGATGGTCACCTTCGACGAGGCCTGCGCGGCGGCCAGGTCCGGGTTGGCGGCCTTGGTCAGCGCCCCGAACAGCGGCATGTAGGTCAGCGCGGCGATCAGGCAGCCGGCCATGATGATCGGCTTGCGGCCGATCTTGTCGGACAGCGAACCGAACAGGATGAAGAAGGGCGTGCCGATGGCCAGCGCGATCGCGATCATGATGTTCGCGGTGTTGCCGTCGACCTTCAGCGGGCCGGTCAGGAAGAACAGCGCGTAGAACTGCCCCGTGTACCAGACCACCGCCTGGCCCATCGTCAGGCCCACCAGCGCCAGGATCACGATCTTCAGGTTCTTCCACTGGCCGAACGATTCGGAGAGCGGCGCCTTGGAGGTCTTGCCCTCGGCCTTCATCTTCTGGAAGGCGGGCGACTCGTTCATGCTCATGCGGATCCACACGCTGATGCCCAGCAGCAGCACGGAGACCAGGAAGGGCACGCGCCAGCCGTCCTTGGCGAACTCGGCCTCGCCGACCATCGTGCGGGTGCCGACGATCACCAGGATCGACAGGAACAGGCCCAGCGTCGCGGTGGTCTGGATCCACGAGGTGAAGGCGCCGCGCTTGCCGTGCGGCGCGTGCTCGGCCACATACGTTGCCGCGCCGCCATATTCGCCACCGAGCGCCAGGCCTTGGAGCATGCGCAGGCCGATCAGGATGATCGGGGCGGCCCAGCCGATCTTGTCGAAGTTGGGCAGCAGGCCGACCAGGAAGGTCGACATGCCCATGATCAGGATGGTCACCAGGAAGGTGTACTTGCGGCCGATCATGTCGCCGAGCCGGCCGAACACCAGCGCGCCGAAGGGTCGCACCAGGAAGCCCGCGGCAAAGGCCAGCAGCGAGAAGATGTCGCGCGAGGCCGGGTCCAGCGGGGTGAAGAACTGCTTGCCGATGATGGCGGCGAGCGTCCCGTACAGGTAGAAGTCGTACCACTCGAACACGGTCCCGAGCGAGGAAGCGAAGATGACCTTCTTCTCTTCCTTCGTCATCGGCGTGGCGGTGGACACTGCGCTTGCAGTTGCCATGGTTGTCTCCGAAGTTGTGCTGATCGTTCATGAACCGCCCAACCGCGGTTCTGACCGGCACTATCGGAGGCCGCTCTGACACTCTTCTGACGTGACGCTGAATCCAAACTGACAAACTCGGGTGCAACCCGCGGGGTTCATTTCGTGATGCGAGATGGAAGACCGCTGCAAGGGTTTGTCCCTGACCCTAACTTTCAGGCTCGACGGACCACGCCGGGTCGGGTCTTGCCGGCCTCGTCCCAGGTCGGGCCGGCGAAAAACGCATCGCCGCGCAACTGGCCGGCCAGCATCGGCAGCGCGTCCAGGCCCCAGAAAAGGCGGCCGTCGGCCTCGAAGGTGGGCACGCCGAACACCCCGCGCTTGAGCGCACGCTCGGTCTCGTTGCGCAGCAGGTCCTTGACCGGTTCGCCGGCCGGATCCTGCTGCGGCGCCACCGCCGCCTGCAGGTCCCCTTCCCCGCCGCGCCAGACATGGCGGAAGATCTGCTCGCACACCCGGCGGCTCGGCGTCTGCCCCGGCATCGCCGGCGCGGCCCAGGCCAGGCGCAGCAGCGGCAGCGGGTTGAACGGATGCTGGGCCGGCACCTGCAGCGGGATGCCCAGTTGCTCGGCCTGCCAGGCCACTTGGCGGAAGGTCCACTGCCGCTTGCTCTCGATCTCGGCCGGGCCCTTCTGGCCCAGCGCATGCAGCAGCGCGGCGAACAGGATCGGGCGGTACTCGACCTCGTAGCTGAGGCCCGCCAGCGCCTCCGGCAGACGCTCGAAGGCCAGGTAGGCGTAGGGCGAGACGGGGTCGAAGTAGAAGGTGATGGTCTTCATGGCGAATCCGGGTGTCCGGCGGCGATGCCGTGGTCGAAGAGGAGTTCGCGCCGGGCAGGCAGGCGCTCGAGGATCTGCAGCTTCAGCGCGTCGTCGGCACGGCCCCAGACGACGATCTCGTCGATCGTGCGGGCGCAGCCTTCGCACAGGCCGGTCGGCTCATGCATGCGGCAGATGTTGATGCAAGGCGATTCGATCACGATGCCTGCATCGCGTCGATGACGGGCGCGCCGGTCAGCGCGACCAGTTCGTCCGGCGTCATCCGGAACACCCCGTTCGGATGACCCGCGGCGGCCCAGATCACGTCGAAGCGGAACAGCTCGCGGTCGATGAAGACGAGCGGATGCGCCTCGCCATCGACCGGCGCAAAGCCCAGCGGCGACACACCGCCGATCGAGAAGCCGGTGCGCGCCTTGACGAAATCGGCATCGGCACGGCCCAGCGGCCCGGTGTGCTCCTTCAGCTTCTTCTCGTCCACCCGCAGATCGCCGGAGGCGATCACCATCACCGCGGCATCGTCGGCCTTGCGGCGGAAGACGACCGACTTGGCGATCTGGCCCAGCGCGACGCCCAGCGCGTCGGCGGCTTCCTGCGAGGTGCGGGCGGTCTGTTCCAGCCACAGCGGGGTGTGGGCATGCCGCCTGTCTGCAAGCGCGGCGCTCACGCGCTTGAAGCCGTCGGGTCGTTGGAGGTCATCAGGGCTGTTGTCCATGCCCCGATTCTCTCGCAGCCCCCACGTAGGCGCTGACGAACTCCGGTGGCATGCGGCGCGGCCGGCCGCTGCTGATCTCGATGCAGACCAGGTCCCAGCGGCCACGCATCAGCGTCGCCCCGTCGCTCTCGCGCACCAGCTGGAAGCGGCGCTCCATCACCAGCTTGCCGTCGCCGGGCAGCAGCCAGGTGCCGAGGGTCAGGTCTTCACCGAGGAAGGAAGGCAGCAGGTAGTCGTACTCGCCGCGGCGGATCGCCATCGCGCGGTCCAGCCGGGTGTAGTCGGCCAGGCTCAGGTTCAGCGCCTCCGAGTGCGCCCAGCCGATGCGCTCGCACCACTGCACGTAGACCGCGTTGTTGGTGTGGTTCAGGCCGTCGATGTCCTCGGGCCGAGGGCTGACACGCAGGATGAACGGGTCGGAAATATCCCAGGCAATCGTCATCCCGAGATCTTAGCGAGCAGCGCGCGGGCACTGCCCTGCGCCTGCAGACGCTCGCGCAGGTAGGCCGCCAGGCCCAGGTGCTGGGCCAGCACGACGTTGAAGCGGATGTGCGGGCTGGGCGTGCCGTGGGCGCTGAAGCTGGCGCCGCGGGCCAGCACGAAGCCGTGCTGCAGCGCGTCCTGCGCGAGCAGGTCCGCGTCCGCGGCGCTCGGCACCCGGCCCCACAGGAACAGCCCGCCCTCCCCCGGCGCATCGAAGGCAATACCGGCCTCCGACAACTGACGCATGCTCGCGTTGCGCGCAGCGACGAGCCTGCGCTGCAGCCGCTCCAGGTGCTTGCGCCAGCGGCCCGCCGCCAGCGCCTCCTGCATCACGTACTCGTTCAGCGCCGGCGTGGTCAGCACGGTGACGATCTTCTCGCGCAGCAGCGGCTTCAGCAGCGCCGGATCGGCCGCCACATAGCCCAGCCGCAGCGCCGGGCTCAGCGCCTTGCAGAAGGACGAGATGTAGATCACCCGCTCGAAGCCGGCCAGCGCCGCCAGGCGTGTCGTCGCGTGGCCCGGATGGAAGTGGCCGTGGACGTCGTCCTCGACGAGCAGGACCCCATGCTGCTGCGCCAGCGTCAGCAGCCGGTGCAGGTTCGCGGGGCTGCTGCCCCAGCCGGTCGGGTTGTGCAGCACCGTCTGCACGAACATCAGGCGCGGCCTGTGTTCGCGGCAGGCGGTCTCCAGCTCGTCGAGGTCGATGCCGTCGACTCTGCGGGTTATGGGAACGATGCGCAGGCCCTGGTCGCGCAACCGGCCGAACATCAGGAAGTAGCCCGGGTCCTCGACCAGCACCGTGTCGCCGGGCTGCAGGAAGGCGCGGCAGACCAGGTCGATGGCCTGCGTCGCGCCGTAGGTCGTCAGGATGCGGCCGGCGTCCACCGGCATGCCCTGCGAGCGCATCAGCAGCGCGATGCGCTCGCGCAGCTCCGGCAGGCCCTGCGGCGGGCAGCGCGAGGCCAGGCCGGCGGCGCTGTTGGCCAATGCACGCTGCACCGCCGCCGCCGGGATCGCGTCCTGCAGCCAGGCGGCCGGCAGCGCGCCGCTGCTGGCCAGCAC
>NZ_LYVQ01000102.1 GCF_001984095.1 Pelomonas sp. KK5 | reverse complement strand
GCCCGCAGCAGCCGCGGCACCGCGTGTTGCCGCTCCAGCGCCGCCGCCTCGTCGCGCCAGCGCTGGCAGCGGGCCGGGCGCAGCAGGCGCCAGCGCTCGATGCGTCGATTCAAGGCCGCATGCTCGCGCGCCGCCTCGCCACTGAGGCACCACACCTCGACGCCGACGATCCGCTCGCCCGCCCGCACCAGCCGCCGCACGGCCGCCTGCGTGAGCGTGCGCGCGCCGCTGCGCTGCGTGGCCGTGCGCAAGGCCTCGAACAGCGCCGCACCCGACTGCCCCTTCGCCACCGCGCGATGCCCGCGCGGCGCAGGTGGCTCGGCGCCCCGGTAGCCGGCCACCAGTTCGTTGCCCGAGTGGTAGAGGAAGACGCCATCGGGCGGGTAGGAAGTCTTGTGCTCGGGCAGCGTCGCGCCGAAGCGCGCGCCCTGGCGCTCCAGCCATTCGAGGTTGGCCGCGCTGTCGGCGCAGAAGCGTTGCAGTGTGGCCGGGCTCACCGCGTCCTGCACCTCGTGGCGCAGGTAGTCGGCCATGGCCGCGGGGCTGTCCGCCACACCGGCCTCGCGCTGCTGGCGCGTGCCGCCGCCGGCATAGACGACGCCGCCCGAGAGCGCACTGGCGCCGCCGCCCTGGAAGCGGTCGACGACCAGCACCGAGACTCCGGCGGCCCGCGCCTCCAGCGCCGCGCAGGCGCCCGCCGCGCCCCAGCCGACGACGATCACGTCGGCCGCGTCGTCCCAGGCGAGCGCATCGGGCGAGGCGATCTGCAGCGGCGGGGAGATGGGCGTGATGCTCGTCTGGTCCATCGCTTCAGCCAATCACGGCGCGATTGCGCCACCCGGAGGCGATGAGACAGCCCCCGTTCGGGCTGAGCCTGTCGAAGCCTGGGCCTTGTCGAAGCAGTCCTTCGACAGGCTCAGGACGAATGGCTGGCGGACATGCCCGCATGCGCCTAGCGGTTTCATCTCAGTTGTCCTCGCTGCCGCGCACCACCCGCGACGCATGAAACACGCCCCCAGCCGTTCGCCCTGAGCTTGTCGAAGGGCCGTGCGCGACCAGGGCTTCGACAGGCTCAGCCCGAACGGGGCGGGGGGCTGCACTCGGGTTTGAGCGGCGTGTTTCACTTCAGGCAATGGAACGAGAACCGTTCGGGCTGAGCTTGTCGAAGCCTCTGCCTTGTCGAAGTGGCTCAGGACGAACGGCTGGCGGCAGTGCCGGCGTGTGCTTGAAGGATTCATCTCACGCATCCAGCAAGTCCGTGCGCTCCAGCGCGATCGGCCGATCGACCATGTGCGCCACCGCGCGGTAGGCGAAGGTCATCGCCGGCCCCAGCGTCGAGCCCGCGCCGGGATAGGACGGGCCCATCACCGAGGCCGCGTTGTTGCCCACGCAGTAGAGCCCCTCGATCGGCGCGCCGGCGGTGTCGAGCACCCGCGCGTCGCGGTCGGTCAGCAGGCCGCCCTTGGTGCCGATGTCGCCGGGGTAGAACTTCATCGCGTAGAACGGCGCCTTGGCGATCGGCGCGAGGTTGGGGTTGGGCTGCACGCTGTCGTCGCCGTAGTAGCGGTCGAAGACATTGCCGCCGCGGCCGAAGTCGGCATCGACGCCGCTGCGCGCGAACTCGCCCATGCGCGCCGCGCTGGCCACGAGGCCCGCAGGATCGACGCCGATGCGACGGGCCAGCTCGTCCAGCGTGTCGGCGCGCCAGTAGAGGCGGTTGAGCCATTCGGCGGGCAGCTTGCTGTCGGGCATCGCGATGGCGGGCAGCAGCGGGCCCATCGCGTACTTGCGGCGGAACTTGCCGTCGAAGACCACCCAGGCGGGGATCGCGCCGCCGGTCTTCGCGTGGTTGGCGAACATCGCCTGCTGGAACTCCGGATACGGGCCGGACTCGTTGACGAAGCGCTCGCCGCGCTGGTTCACCACCATGCAGCCGGGGAAGGAACGCTCGACGAAGACGCCGCGGAACTTCTCCTCGCCGGGCACGGCCAGGGTCGGCACGCCCCAGCTGTGGGCCATCAGGTGCAGGGCCCCGCCCACGTCTGCGCCCGCTCGGATCGCATCGCCGGTATTGGCGCCGACCGGCGTGGCCGTCCAGGCCGCGTCGGTCGGCTTGGGCAGGTGCTGCTCGCGCATGGCCGGGTTGCGCTCGAAGCCACCGGCCCCCAGCAGCACGGCCTTGGCCGCGCGCACGCTCACGTCGCGCCCCTTGCGCTGCACGACGATGCCCGTGACGCGGCCGGCACCGTCCGTTTGCAGCGAGCGCATCGGTGCGTCGAGCCAGAGCGTTATGTTGCGGCGCTGGCGCAGCGCGGCGAACAGGCCGGCGACCAGCGCCTGGCCGCCGGTCTGGCGGCGGTCGCGCCGGGTCTTGAAGCGCCAGGGTAGGTCCAGCCAGTAGCGCAGCAGCAGCTTGACGAAGAGCTTGTTGGCACCGGGCTCGCGCGCGGCCAGCACGCGCGCATCGAAGGCGCTGATCAGGAAACGGCCCAGCATCTTCTGGCCGGGGTTGGTGTCGCGCATCAGGGCCAGGTCGGCCAGGCCCAGGCGGGCGGCGTCGAAGTCCACCGGGTCCATCGTGCGGCCGCCGGGCAGCGAGTGGGCGAGATGCGGGTAGTAGTCGGCATAGCGCGGCATCGCGCGGAAGGGCACGCCGATCTCGCCGAGATACCGGGCCATGAGGCGCGCCGTCTCCACATAGGCCAGCACGCGGTCGTCGCTGGCCAGGCCGCGGGCGCAGGCCTTCAGGTAGGCGTAGGCGGTGTCGATGCTGTCCTTCAGGCCCAGGGCCGGCATCTGCTCGTTGGCGGGGATCCAGATGCCGCCGCCGGAGATGGCCGAGGTGCCGCCGACGAGGCCGGTCTTCTCGACCACCAGCACCGAGAGCCCCTCGTCAGCCGCGCGCACCGCCGCCAGCAGCGCGCCCGCGCCCGAGCCGACGACGACCAGGTCGTAGCTGTGTTCCATGATCAGACGAAGGGGTCGGTGTTCGGCAGGCCCAGCATCACGCCGCCATGGGCGCGGGCATAGGCGTCGGCGTTGTTGGCGTAGTGGCCGCGGGCGGTGTTGATGTCGCGGTAGATGCGCTCGACCGGATTGCTCTTGTAGACGCCCGAGCCGGCCTGGCAGCGCAGCAGCTCGTTGACATGCTGGCTGCACACCTTGGGCACCGCCGCAGACTGCGCGCGCTGCAGCAGCCGCTCCTCCACCGGCATCACGCGGCCGCCGTGCCTGGCGTTGTCCACGATGGTGGCGAAGTTGCGGTTGAGCACCAGGCGCAGCTGGTCGGTGGCCATCATGGCCTCGGCCACGGCGAGCTGGGCGTTGACGTCCTCGGCCGTCTTGTTGCCGTGCTTGCCGACGTGCGCGGCGGCGCGGCGGCGGAACTCATGGATGGCGCCGTCCAGCGCGCCGATGCAGGCCGAGGACACCGCCCGCTGGAAGACCTGGATGAAGGGGATGCGGTAGAGCCAGCTCGTGTGGTCCACGCGGCCGGGGCAGCCTTCGTCGCTGTAGTCGTTGGTGCGCTGGGTGCGGTGGTCGGGGATGAAGGCGTTCTCGACCACGATGTCATGGCTGCCGGTGGCGCGCAGGCCCAGCACGTCCCAGTTCTTCTCGATGCGGAAGTCGCCCTGGGGCAGCAGCATCGTCGCGTGCTCGATGCCGGGCTGGCCGTCGCGGCGCGGCAGCAGCGCGCCGAGGAAGATCCACTGGCAGTGCTCGGAGCCGCTCGAGAAGCTCCAGCGGCCCGACATGCGCCAGCCGCCGTCCACCCGCTCGCACTTGCCCACCGGCATGTAGGTGGAGGCGATCAGCGTGGACGTGTCGCGGCCCCAGACCTCATCCTGCGCGGCCTTGGGGAACAGCGCGAGCTGCCAGTTGTGCACGCCGATCACGCCGTACATCCAGGCGGTGGACATGCAGCCTTCGGCCAGCGTCATCTGCACCGCGTAGAACACGCGAGGGTCCAGTTCCAGCCCGCCCCACAGCTTCGGCTGCAGCACGCGGAACAGGCCGGCGGCCTTGAGGTCGTCGATGGTCTGCTGCGGTACGCGGCCGGCGGCTTCGGCGGCCGCCGCGCGCTCGGCGAGCACGGGGACGAGGGCGCGCGCCTTCGCGATCACGTCCAGCGCCTCGGGGGTCAGGTAGTCGGGATGGCCCATGGATGCTTGTCTCCTTTGTGTGGCCGCAGTGTCCCGGCGCGGCCCGCGCGGCTCATCGTCCGAGCGGACGATGTGAACGCATGGCCCGCTGACGACGATGCGCTGCACACAAGGAGACCAGCGACATGGAGCGTTCCCCCATTCCCGTCGGCCACTTCGCCGATATCGGCGATGGCCTGCACATCCACTATCACGAGGCCGGCCCGGCCGATGCCGACGAAGCGCTGATCCTGCTGCACGGCTCCGGCGCCGGCGCCAGCGGCTACAGCAACTTCAAGGGCAACTACCCGGCCTTCGCCGCGGCCGGGCATCGGGTCATCGTGCCGGACCTGCTCGGCTACGGGCTGTCCAGCAAACCCGAGGTGGCGCAGTTCGATCTCGACTTCTTCGTCAAGGGCGTGAAGGGCCTGGTCGATGCGCTGGGACTGAAGAAGGTCACGCTGCTCGGCAATTCCCTGGGAGGGGCGATCGCGCTGGGCTATGCGCTGGCCTCGCCCGACGAAGTGAAGGCCCTGGTACTGATGGCACCCGGTGGCATCGAGGAACTGCCAGCCTATTTCGCGATGCCGGGCATCGTCGCGATGTTCGATGTCTACAAGAAGGGGCTCACCGGCGCCGACGCGATCCGCGAGGTGATGCGCTTGCAGCTGTTCGACGCGAGCCTGCTCAGCGAGCAGACCATCGCCGAGCGCGCGCCGATCGCCGCCATCCAGACCCAGGCCGCGCGCTCGCCGATGAACATCCCGAACCTCACCGGACGCCTGCACGAGCTGCGCTGCCCGGTCTTCGGCTTCTGGGGCGTGAACGACCAGTTCACCCCGCCCGGCGGCGCGGCCAAGCTGCTGGCCCATTGCCCCGAGGCGCGCATCGTGATGCTCAACCGCTGTGGCCACTGGGTGCAGGTGGAGCACCGCGGGCTGTTCAACCGGCAGTGCCTGGATTTCCTCGCTAACGGCTGAACTCAGCTGACAGCTTTCTTCTCTCTCTACAACGACAACAGGAGACTTCAGTGACCCATCGTGTCCATCTGTGCCTCGGCCTCGCGGCCCTGGCCCTCGCCGGCCCGTCCCACGCGCTCAACATCGTGCTGAGCAATGACGACGGCTGCGCCGCGCCGGGCATCACGGCCGTGCGCACGGCCCTGCTCGCCGCCGGCCACCGCGTCATCACCGTCGGCCCGGCCAGCAACCAGAGCGGCTCGGGCGCCGCCTACGCCGTGCCCGACCGCAGCACCAAGCTGGTCATCCAGCCGCTGACCGGCGCCACCGATGTGTACTGCGTCTACCGCGTCAAGCCCGCCTTCGTGGCCGGCACCGCGCTCGACAGCACGAACGCCAACTACATCGGCTCCGGCTCGCCGGTGGACGCCACCGCGATGGGCCTGAAGGTCCTCGCCAAGGAAGCGGGCATGACGCCGGACCTGGTCGTCTCCGGCGCCAACTACGGCCAGAACCTGTCGGACTCGATCCCGCACTCCGGCACGGTGATGAACGCGCTCTACGCGGCGCGCCAGGGCGTGCCGGCCATCGCGATCAGCGTGGGCGTGAACTTCGCCGAGGCCGCCACCGGCTTCCCGAGCACAAGCGCCAGCTTCCCGAAGGCGGCCGATTTCCTGGTGCGCCTGCTCGCCAAGCTCGACACCCAACGCAAGGCCGGCGAGCCGCTGCTGACGGCCACCCAGCCGCTCAACCTCAACTACCCCGCCCTGCCCGGCACGCAGATGCCGCTGGGCGTGAAGTTGACCGCGCCCGGCGTGACCGACTCCTTCGGCACCGCCTACTCGCGCAACGCCGACGGCTCGGTGGCGATCAACGTCGGCCCGGTGCCGGCCGAGCCCGCGGAGCTGGCGAAGTTCGCGGAGACGCCGGCCTTCGTCGCCAACTACGTGACCATCTCGCCGATCACGGTGGACTTCCGGCCGACGCCCTTGCAGCGCGGGCTGTTCAACCGGGCACGCAAGGATCTGGCGGCGCTGGCGCCGTGAGGGGCATGACGATGAAGAAAAGGAAGACGACTCGACAGTTGTTCTCCATCGCCGCGCTGCTGTCGCTGGCAGGCTGCCTCGGCGGCGGCGCGGAGCCGGTGACGGGCACGGCGGCCGTGGGCGCGGCGCTGGACGGTGCCAGCGTCGAACTACGCGATGCACTGGGCGGGCGGCACGCCGCCACCAGCGATGCCCAGGGCCGCTTCACGCTGGACGAGGTGCCGGCCGGGCCCGTGATGGTGCGCTGCACCGCCAACGCGCAGCGCCTGCACGGCCTGCTGCTCAACGGGCGCATCGTCAACTGCACGCCGCTGACCGAGCTGGCCTTGTGGAAGTTGCTGGGGCGGGCGCCAGCCGGCGTGTTCGACGGCTTCAGCGAGGCCGATGCGAAGGGCCTGGACGCGGGCGCGGTGGCGGCGGCGGAAGCGGCCGTGCTCGCGGCGCTGCGCGATGGCGCCGGGGTGGACATCGATCCATCCGCGGTGCCTGTGCAATGGGCACAGACCCGGCTGGTGGCCGGCAGCGCGCAGGATGCGCACGACCTGGCCCTGGATGCCCTCGGCCTTCAGGTCAAGGGGCAGGCGGCGCTGGACCTGATGGGCGACGTCTCGCGGCGCGGGCTGTGCGCGGTGGACGAGAGCTGTTCCTGAACAGGGCCCGCCACCTCCGGCAGGCTCAGGCCCCGGCGGCCGGGCCGGGAATGACCGCGGTCGCCCACGGCGCGAGCATCTGCCAGCCGAGAGACTCGTAGAGCCCGCGGCCCTGGGGCGTGGCGACCAGCACGCCGCCGTGGCGCCCATGCCTGTGCGCCACGGCCTGCAGCGCGTGCATCACCGCGCGCCCGAGGCCGCGCCGCTGGTGCGCGGGCTCGGTCACGATGCGGTCGTAGATGGCCAGCCGTTCGTCCAGCGCGAGGTGGCCGGAGGCCGCCAGCGCGCCGTCCTGCGAGAGCACCCGCACATGGGCACGGCCGGTGGCCGCGCCATCGTCATCGAGCTCGATCACATAGCCCGCCGGGAGCGCGCCGGCACCGGGAAACGGCGTGTCGTCGCAGCGCATCATGAAGCCGTCCGGCTGCATCTCCCAGTGGCCGGGCAGCAGCGAGCGCAGTTCCCCGGCTTCCGCGCAGGCCTTCAGGAAGACCCAGGGCTCGGTGATCGTGGCGCCGAGATCGCGCAGGACGGGCGAGGAGGCATGCGCAAAGAGGTAGCGGGCGACGTGCAGCGGCTGCCCCACCTCGATCCGCAGGCCGTCGCCATGCGTGACCGGCGGGGCCACCTGTCGCGTGATCGCCCAGCCGCGGGACCAGGCCGCGAAGGTCTCGAGAGTGGATCTGGAAATGGGCATGCGCGACTATAGTCGCCGCCCTCGCAGACGCAGGGCAACAATGCCCAGCCCGAGGAAGGCAAGCGCCCCGCTCGCCGGCTCCGGCACGGGTTGCGCCGTCGAGATGATCGAATAGCCGCTCTGGCCGACCTCCGCGAGATTCGTGCTGACGCGGTTGGTCCAGTTGATCGACGCGTCGGCGACGTTGGCGGCCATCGCGAAGGCATAGGCGTTGAAGGACGCATGCGCGCCATACAGCCCGGTGAGCTGGAACTCGACCTTCACGCTCCCCGCATCGATGGCACTGCGGTCCGTCGTGTTGCCCAGGTTCAGGTCGATGAACATCAGGACCTGCTGGTTGGCCGGATCGGAGAGATCCTCGCCCGACCAGAACGGCAGCGTCCAGCCGTCGCCGGGGCCGGGCTTGGCGGCGTTCGGGCCATAGCGCAGATCGGCGCCGGTGAAGGTCTCGTCGACCGCGCCCGCCACGTAGCTCAGTGTCGACGGCAGGGTCGTGCCGGCGTCCCATTGGTAGCCGCTGGACTTGATGGACAGGCTGAAATCGCTGGACACCGGCCCGGTCATCGAGAAGGCCAGCACGATGTCGTCGTTGTAGCCGCGGCCGCCCGTCGTGGTGACCCAGAAGCTGCCCGAGGTCGACGAGGTGGAGATCGTCTGCGTCGTCACCTGGCCGGACACGTTGGCCGCGGCGCCGCTGTTGGCGATGTGCAACTGGTTCAGGCCGCCGCCCGGGGCGTTGATCCAGTAGGTGTCGGCCGCGCCGCCGCCGTAGCGTGCGCCGCCATCGTTGGCCACGTTGACGTAGATGTTGCGGTTGGCCGGCAACTGCTCGTAGGCCTGCGCCCAGGGGCTCGCCGCGCACAGGAGGCCCAGGCAGGCCAGGGGGATCGCTGATGGCTTCATCGGTGTCTCCGAACTTTCGTGAAGGGTTGACGCTTTTGCGAAATATACAGTGAGATACAACGAGCGTTGTATATTGACAAACACATCGAATACAGGACATCAATCCATCCGAAGGAGACTGCTGATGACGGCTCGGTTCCGGGCGCGCGGCGTGGGCGCCGCTTCCTTTTCCCCTGTTCTTCCTCTGCTTCTTGCGGCGCTGCTGGCCGTGCCGCCGGCCGACGCCTCGGCGGCGACCGTCGTGCTGGGCGCCGGCAAGGTCTCGACCCTCTTCCAGAACCAGCCCGGACACAGCATCGGCAAGGGCCCGGCCACCTTCATCGGCGGCGACGCCAGCGGCTCGCCGCGGCGTGGCCTGATCGACTTCAACCTGGCCGCCAGCATCCCCGCCGGCGCGACGATCACCGACGTGCAGCTGACGCTGTTCCTCGCCGGTGTCGCGGACGGCGACACGACGCCGCGCCAGATCGACCTGCACCGCATCACCGCCGACTGGGCACACGGCCCGACGGGCCTCGGCGTGACGCAGATCGACGGCACCGACCAGGGCTTCCCGGCCATCGCGCCCAGCCCGACCTGGTATGACCGTCGCTACCAGCAGGGCCAGCCCTGGGCCACGCCGGGCGGCGACTTTGCCGCCACCGTGAGCGCGGCCGGCGTGGTCGGCCAGGCGGTCGGCAGCGCCTACAGCTGGTCCTCCCCGCAGATGGTGGCCGACGCGCAGGCGATGCTGGACGCGCCATCGACCAACCAGGGCTGGGCGCTGCTGAACACCGACGAGTGGAGCGCCGGCAGCTACCGGATCTTCTACACGCAGGCCTGGGACGACACCGCGCTGCGCCCGCAGCTGCAGGTGAGCTATGTGCTCGCCGCCGTGCCGGAGCCGGCCGGCGCGGCGCTGCTGGCTGGCGGGTTGGTGGTCATCGTCATCGCGCTACGGCGCCGGATGCACATGGCGGAGGGTTCCTGATGATCAGCCGTGCCTTCTCCATCAAACGCGGCCTCGTCGCTGCTGCACTGGGCCTCCTGTCCTGCGCGAGCTCCCACGCCGCCGTCATCACCCTGACGCCGTCCAAGGACGCCACGATCTATGGCGCCAGCATGAACCAGGGGCTGCCGAACTCCTCCGGCCAGGACCTGTTCGACCACAGCAACGGCGCGGGGCCGGGCCTGTTCGCCGGCGGCAACGGCCAGTTCGCGCCGCACCGCGCGCTGATCGAGTTCGACATCGCCTCGGCCCTGCCCGCCGGTGCCCGCGTCACCTCCGTGGAGCTGACGATGTACATCGGCATCGTCGCGGGATCCGGCGGCGCGCCCGGCCTGGGCGACCAGACCCCGCGCACGATGGACCTGTTCCGCCTGACGCGCGACTGGGGCGAGGGCACGACCGGCGCCAACGCGACGACGGTGGGCGGCACGGGCCAGGGCTTCCCGGCCAACACCGGCGACGCCACCTGGCTGCAGTCCGCCTACCAGCAGGTCTCGTGGACCACGCCTGGCGGCGACCATGTTGCCGAAGCCAGCAGCACGCGGGCGGTGGGCAGCGTGTTCGGCTCGGCGCAGACCTGGAGCTCGACGGCGCTGATGATCTCCGACGTGCAGGGCTGGCTCGACAACCCCGCCTCCAACGACGGCTGGATCCTGATCAACCGGGACGAGACGCTGAAGCAGACCCATCGCGCGTTCTATTCGAGCGAATGGCCGGATGCCGCGATGCGGCCGCAGTTGCAGATCAGCTACGAGGCGACGCCGGTGCCGGAGCCGGGGGCGGCAGTGTTGCTCGTCGGGGGTCTCGTCGTCATGCTCGGTTGGCGGCGGTCGCAAGCGCCCGGTGGCGGAAACTGCTGTCGAGGGCAACGCCGCCCTCATTGCCGCCGAACGCATTGACAATCAAGGCGCTCCGCTTGTTTGAGATGCCTACCTTTGATCATGGACAAATTCTTGCTGCGACAGCAGGTGCTGGAACGGCTCGCCGACGACCTCCTGCAAGTCGAACAGGCTGCGCGCGTGGCGCATGAGACGGCGACTCACGAAGAGAACATCGCCGAGAACAAGTACGACACCCTGGGTCTTGAAGCCGCTTACCTGGCAACCGGCCAAGCCCGTCGCGCCGAAGCCATCCGCCAGGCGATTGTCATTTGGCGTCAGTTCCACCCGCGCTGCTACGACGCCAGCAAAGGGATACAGCTCGGAGCGCTGGTCTGCCTGGTCGACTCCGACGACAAGCAGCAACAGCTCTTTCTCGGCCCCGACGGAGGCAGCATGAAGTTGATGAGCGGCGCTCAGCTCGTTCAGGTCATCAGCAGCGAAGCTCCGCTGGGCAGGGCCATGCTGGGCAAATGCGAAGGCGATGAGTTGTCGATTCAGATCGCGTCAACCCGGCAGCAGTTCGAGGTGCTGCGGGTTCATTGAGCCGCAGGCCGTCGCTACGAAGACCGTACCCATGCAAGCATCGACACCGGCACCGCAGGTACCACTCGCCCTCCCGGATCCACAGCTGCCGCGGCTCTACACCTTTCGCCGCTGTCCCTACGCGATGCGCGCACGGATGGCGCTACTGCAAGGCGGGCGGGTCTTCGAGGCCGTGGAGGTCAGCTTGCGCGACAAGCCGGCACACTTGCTGACCTTGTCTCCCAAGGCGACGGTGCCGGTGCTGCAACTACCCGATGGCGGCGTGATCGACGAGAGTTGGGACATCATGCGCTGGGCACTGGCCGAACCCGATGCGCACGGCTGGTGGGCTCGTGCGCAGTCGCCTGAGAACCTGGACCTGGTACGGCGAAATGACGGCACCTTCAAGCATCACCTGGACCGCTGGAAGTACCCCCAGCGCTACGCGAGTGAGGCCATCGCGCCAGACGCACACCGCGACAGCGCGGTGGATGTGCTTCTGCGGCCGCTGGAGGCACGGCTGCGCCGGGCGCTCTTCCTGGGCGGCGCCAAGCCATGCGCCACCGACCTGGGCGTGTTGCCCTTCGTCCGCCAGTTCGCCGCCGTGGAGCCGGGATGGTTTGAAACGCTGGACTTGCCGTCGCTACGGTCATGGCTGAGCGGCTGGCTCGCCAACCCGCTGTTCGCGGCATGCATGCACAAGTTGCCCGCGGAAGGTGCGAATCGCTTTCCGTCGCTCTAGCCCTTGCTGGCTGTCGATCAAGTCTCGCCCTGGAGACGAGTGGCCGGTCTGCGCTGAAACGGACGCCGCCCTAGCGAGTATCGAGAGGCCGCCTTTGGAGTCCGCCGACATGGACCTCCGGGCCTGATCGTCAGCAGCCGGCCCGAAACAGCCGCACCGCCTACCGCCCTCCACGAACGAAAAACGGGCCCCAGGGCCCGTTCGGCAAATCAAGCGCTCAGCAGCCCTGCGCCTTCACGCCAGCCCCACATCCTCCGGCCCCCAATACGCCTTCATCGACGTGAACTTCCCCGCCGCGTCGAAGGTGAACACATCGATCACCTTGATGCGCGCGCGGCCGCCTTCGGCCGTCGGCGCCACGACCTCGAAGGCCATCGCCGCCGCGTTGCCATGCGAGCCGCGCGGCTCGGCCACCATGCGCACCTCGAGGCCCAGCGGCACCACGCGGCCATAGAACGCCTCGATGGCGGCCCTCCCCTGCAGCACCGGCCCGCCGACCGGATCCTCCAGCGTCGCGTCCTCGGCATAGAGATCGACCACGCCGGCCAGGTCCTTCGCATTCAAGGCATCGACATAAGCCTGCAGCGCTGCGCGCATCTGCTTGTCGGACTGATTCATCATCCTCGCACTCCCATCCCGCGCTCGCGCGCCATCGTGATCGCCGTGTCCTCGATCATGTCCTCCTGCCCGCCCACCATCCGGCGGCGGCCCAGCTCCAGCAGGATCTCGCGGGCGCTGATGCCGTACTTCTTCTCGGCCCGCTTGGCGAACAGCAGGAAGCTCGAGTAAACGCCCGCATAGCCCAGCGTCAGCGCATCGCGGTCGATGCGCACCAGGTTGTCCATCAGCGGCACGACGATGTCCTCGGCCACGTCGCTGATCCTGAAGACGTCAACGCCGGTCTCGATGCCCATGCGCTCGCAGACGGCGACGAACACTTCCATCGGCGTGTTGCCCGCGCCGGCACCCAGGCCCGCCGCGGCGGCGTCGATGCGGTTGGCGCCGGCCTCGATCGCGGCGATGCTGTTGGCCACGCCCAGGGCCAGGTTGTGGTGGCCGTGGAAGCCCAGCTCCGTCTCGGGCTTCAGCGCGGCGCGCACCGGCGCCAGCCGCGCCTTCACCTGCTCGGGCAGCATCGTGCCGGCCGAGTCGGTCAGGTAGATGCAGTTGGCGCCGTAGCTCTCCATCAGCTTCGCCTGCGCGACCAGGCCCTCGGGGCTGTTCATGTGGACCATCATCAGGAAGCCCACGGTGTCCAGGCCCAGCTGGCGGGCCAGCGCGATGTGCTGTTCGGACACATCGGCCTCGGTGCAGTGCGTGGCCACGCGGATGGTGCTGACGCCCAGGTCCAGCGCCATGCGCAGGTGGTCCACCGTGCCGATGCCGGGGATCAGCAGCGCCGAGACCTTGGCCCGCTTCATCAGCGGGACCACGGCGCCCAGGTACTCCTCGTCGCTGTGCGCCGGGAAGCCGTAGTTGACGCTGGAGCCGCCCAGGCCGTCCCCATGGGTGACCTCGATCAGCGGCACGCCGGCCTCGTCCAGGCCCTGCGCCACGGCCTGCATCTGCGCCAGCGTCATCTGGTGGCGCTTCGGGTGCATGCCGTCGCGCAGCGTCATGTCGTGGACGGTGATCTTCCGTCCGTGAAGGTGGGACTTGCTCATCCTTGCATCTCCTCGGCGAACATCTCGGCGGTGCGGGCGGCCGCGGCGGTCATGATGTCCAGGTTGCCCGCGTACTTCGGCAGGTAGTCGCCCAGGCCCTCCACTTCCATGAAGACCGAGACGCGGTGACCGTCGATCACCGGCCCGTTGACCAGCTTGTAGCCCGGCACGTAGCGCTGCACCTCCTCGACCATCGCGCGCGCCGAGGCCTCGATCTCGGCGGCCTTGGGCGGCTCCTCGGTCAGGCAGTGGATGGTGTCGCGCATGATCAGCGGCGGCTCGGCCGGGTTGATCACGATGATGGCCTTGCCCTTCTTCGCGCCGCCCACGCGCTCGATCGCGCCGGCCGTCGTGCGGGTGAACTCGTCGATGTTGCGGCGCGTGCCGGGGCCCACCGAGCGGCTGGACACGGTCGCCACGATCTCCCCGTAGCTCACCGCCTGCACCCGCGAGACCGCCGCCACCATCGGGATCGTGGCCTGGCCACCGCAGGTGACCATGTTGACGTTCATCGTCGTACCGCGCTGGCCGAGGTAGTCCTTCAGGTTCACCGGCGGCACGCAGTAGGGGCCGATGGCCGCCGGGGTCAGGTCGATCATCAGCACGCCCAGCTCATTGAGCTTGCGCGAGTTCTCGGCGTGCACATAGGCGCTGGTGGCGTCGAAGGCGATGCGGATGTCGTCGGCCTTCACATGGGGCAGCAGGCCGTCCACGCCCTCGTGGGTGGTCTTGATGCCCATCTCGCGGGCGCGCCGGAGGCCGTCGCTCGCGGCCTCGATGCCGACCATCCAGACCGGCTCCAGCCACTCGCTGCGCTGCAGCTTGATCAGCAGGTCGGTGCCGATGTTTCCGGGGCCGATGATGGCGCAGCGGATCTTCTTTCTCCGGGTCATTGCTTCTCCTATTCAGAAAAGGCGATGGACGCGCTGCCCATGCCTTCGATGTTCATGTGGAAACGGTCGCCGGCCGCGGCCGGCACGAGGGGCGCCAGCGATCCCGACAGGATCACCTCGCCCTTCAGGAAGGGAATGCCGAAGGCGCCCAGCGTGTTGGCCAGCCAGGCCACCGCCTCGGCCGGATGGCCCTGCACCGCCGCGCCCAGGCCGCTGCCGGCAGGCTCGCCGTTGCGGAACATGTCCATGCGCACGGCGGCCAGGTCCAGCGCGCGCGGATCCGTGCGCTGGCGGCCCAGCACGAAGACGCCGCAGGAAGCGTTGTCGGCCACCGTGTCCTGGATGCGGATCTGCCAGTCGCGGATGCGCGAGTCGACGATCTCGAAGCAGGGCAGCACGTAGTCCGTCGCGCCGAGCACGTCGTCCTTCGTGATGCCGGGGCCGCGCAGGTCCCGCTTCAGCACGAAGGCGATCTCGCCCTCGGCGCGCGGCTGGATCAGGCCGGCCGCGGCGAGGCTCACCGTGGCGCCGTCCTCGAGCTGCATGCGGTCGGTCAGGAAGCCGAAGTCGGGCTGGTGCACGCCGAGCATGTCCTGCACCGGCTTGGAGGTCACGCCGATCTTCTTGCCGATCAGGCGCTCGCCCTCGGCCTCGCGCAGCGCCAGCAGGCGGCGCGAGATCTGGTAGGCCTGCGCGATGGTGATGGCGGGCTCGCGCTCGGTCAGCGGGGCGAGCGTGCGGCGGCTGCGCAGCGCGTCGAAGAGCTCGCGGGCCAGGGGGTCGATACGGGCGTCGATCATGACGGTTCTCAGCGAAGCTCGTACTCGTCCAGCCTGGCCGTGGCCGTGGCCTCGGCGAAGGCGTCGTAGTTCCAGGGCCAGCTGGTGGGCACGCCGGTGGCGTCGAGATACCAGCTGCGGCAGCCGGAGCCGAAGACGGTCGTCTTCGCGGCGGCGATGCGGCGCTGGTCGTAATCCGCCATCGTGGCGCGGCTCACGCTGATCTCGCGGCAGGCGCCCTGCTCCAGCTGCGCCAGCAACTGGTCCACATAGCCCCACTGCCGCTCGGCGATGTCGATCAGCGAGAAGTTGCCGACCGGGCCGGTCGGGCCGTTGAGCATGAACAGGTTGGGAAAGTCGGGCATCGAGATGCCGAGGTAGGCGCTGGGCGTGCCGCCCCAGAAGGCATCGAGGTCGGCGCCGTCGCGGCCGCTCACCACGGCGGGACGGATGAAGCGGTCGGCCTTGAAGCCGGTAGCCAGGGCCAGCACGTCCAGCTCCACCAGCGAGCCGTCGCGCATGCGCACGCCGGCGGGCTCGATGCGCTCGATGCCGCCGACGACCACCTCCACGTCATCGCGCTGCACCTTCTGGTAGTAGTCGGGCGAGTAGATCAGGCGCTTGCAGGCGGCGCGGTAGTCGGGCCGCAGCTTCTCCTTCAACGCCGGGTCGGCGATGCTCTGCTCGAGGTTGCCGAGCACATAGGCCTCGATCTCGGCCATCGCGGGCGAAGTCGGGTCGGCCACCGCATCGGTGAAGCGGCGCACCAGGCCCATATAGGGCTCGCCGTAGCGGATCTCGTCGATCAGCTTCGGGTCGGCCCGGAAGGCCGCCTTCTGCGCCTCGGTGTAGGGCTCGTTGGGCATCGGCATGATCCACTGCGGCGTGCGCTGGATGTGGCTCACCCGCGCGGCGCGGCCAGCCAGTGCCGAAACGATCTGCACGCCCGTCGAGCCGTTGCCGATGATGCCGACGCGCTGGCCGTCGAGCTGCACCGAATGGTCCCAGCGGGCGGTGTGGAAGGCGTGGCCGGCGAAGCTGTCCAGGCCGGGGATCTGCGGCAGGTTGATGTGGTGCAGCACGCCGGTGGCGGCGATCAGCACGTCGACCGTGTCGCGCTGGCCGTCGGCGGTCTCGAGCTGCCAGCGGCCGTCGGTCCACTCGCAGCGCGTGATCTCGCTGTTGAAGCGGATCAGCGGGCGCACGCCATGGCGATCGACCACGCCCTCGAAGTACTGCTGGATCTCCGGCCCCGGGGCCAGGAAGCTGCTCCATTCGGCATGCGGCGCGAAGGAGTAGGTGTAGGCATGGGCCGGCACGTCGCAGTTGAGGCCCGGGTAGCTGTTCTCGCGCCAGGTGCCGCCGATGCGCGCGGCCTTCTCGTACACCACCACCTCATGCTTGCCAGCCTCCTTCAAGCGGATGGCGGCGAGGATGCCGGCCATGCCGGCGCCGATGACGGCGATGCGAAGCTTTCTTTCCTTCATCTTGAATGTCTCCTGAGTGCCGGGGCATTCTCAGAAGACGGCCTCGATGCGGCATCGTCCGAATGGGCTAGTTCGGTCGCGGCGCCTTCGGCATGCCCAGCGCCCGCTCGGCGATCAGGTTCAGCTGGATCTCGTTGGTACCGGCATAGATGGTGTCCGCGCGGGCGTACAGCGCCATCTGCTGCAGCCGGTTGCGGTCGCTGCCCTCGGGGCTGCGCACGTCGCCATCCACGCCAAGCACGTCCAGCGCGAGCTTGCCCAGCTCGCGGTGCCAGTTGGACCAGCAGTACTTGTAGATCATTGCCTCGCGGCGCAGCGCGCCGTCCTGCGGGCCGGAGAGCATGCGCAGCGCGTTGTAGCGCAGCACCCGCAGGCCCGCCCAGGCGCCGGCGATGCGGCCGCGCAGGTGCGGGTCGCGCGCGGCGCCGTTGGCCTTGGCGGTGGCGACGAGCAGCTCCAGCTCGTCGATGAAATGCATCTGCTGGCCCAGCGTGGACGCGCCGCGCTCGAAGCCCAGCAGCGCCATCGCCACCGCCCAGCCGCCGCCGGGCGCGCCGACGATGTCTTCGGCCCGCGCCCGCGCGCCGTCGAAGTACACCTCGTTGAACTCGGCCCCGCCGGTGATCTGCCGGATCGGCCGGATCTCGATGCCCGGCTGGTCCAGCGGCACCAGCAGGAAGCTCAGGCCCTTGTGGCCCTTCGAGCCCGGCTCGCTGCGTGCCAGCACGAAGATCCACTGCGATTCGACCGCCCAGGAGGTCCACACCTTCTGGCCGTGCAGCACCCAGTCGCCGCTGGCCTCGTCGCGCCGCGCGCGGGTCTGCACATTGGCAAGGTCCGAGCCCGCCGAGGGCTCCGAATAGCCCTGGCACCAGTACTCGGTGCCGGCGGCGATGCCAGGCAGGAAGCGCGCCTTCTGGGCCTCGGTGCCCAGCGCGATCAGCGTGGGACCCATCAGCCCTTCGCCGATATGGCCCATGCGGCCGGGGCCGCCGGCGCGGGCGTATTCCTCGTGGAAGATCAGCTGCTGCTCGATCGAGAGGCCGCGCCCGCCGTGCTCGCGCGGCCAGCCCACGCAGGTCCAGCCGCCGGCGGCCAGCTCGCGCTCCCAGTCCTTGCGCAGCGCGGGGTAGGCCTCGTCGTCGCCGGGGCCGCCGCGATGCCGCAGCACGGCGAAGCGGCCGGTGAGGTGATGGTCCATCCACTGCGCCACCTCGGCGCGGAAGGCTTCGTCGTCAGGGGTGAAATCGAGTCTCATGTGCTTGCTTCATTCCATCAGTTCGGCCGCGATGCGCTCGCGCCAGCTCTCGGGCGTGCCCAGCCAGCGGCTGCCGGCCTGGGCGCGCTTGAAGTAGAGCTGCGGGTCGTACTCCCAGGTGAAGCCCACGCCGCCGTGCAGCTGGATCGCCTCCTGGGCGCAGAAGAAGAAGGCCTCGCTGGCCAGGGCCTTCGCGGCGCCAATCTCCATCACCAGCTCGCGCGTAGGCGGCTTCGTATCGGCCACGGCCGCCGCGCCGTAGACGGCGGAGCGCGTGGTCTCCACCTTCACCATCATCTCCGCGCAGCGGTGCTTTACCGCCTGGAAGCCGGCGATCGGCTGGCCGAACTGACTGCGCTCGCTGCAGTAGGCCAGCGTCAGGTCCAGGCACTGCTGCGCGCCGCCGAGCTGCTCGGCGGCCAGCATCAGCGCGGCCAGCGCCTCGATGCGCTCGAAGTCGATCGCGCGGACCTCGCCGATGCGTTGGGCCGGCACGCCGGCCAGCTCGATGCGGGCGAGGCGGCGGGTCAGGTCCCAGGTCTCCAGCGGCGTGCGGGTCAGTCCGGGATGATCGTTAGCAAGCGCGAACAGGCCCGGACCGTCGTCGGTGCGCGCCACGACCAGCAGCAGCGCGGCATCGGCCCCGTCGGGCACATGCTCGCTGCCGCCGTCCAGCAGCCAGCTCTCACCTTCGCGCCGCGCCCAGATCGCGCAGCCGGCGAGGCTCACCTCGCGCGCGCCCAGGGCCAGCGTGGCGCTCAGCTCGCCGGCCGCGATCTGCGCCAGCCACCGCTCGCCGCCGCCGGCTTCCATCAAGGCCGTGGCCGCCAGCCCCACCGTCGATAGAAAGGGCACGCAAGGCAGGCGCCGGCCCATCTGCTCGGCCAGCAGCACCAGCTCCACCTGGCCCAGGCCCAGGCCGCCGCAGTCCTCGGGAATGGCCGTGGCGCACCAGCCCAGTTCGGCGGCGATGCGCTGCCATAACGCCCTATCCATGCGGCCTGCGGCGCGTCGCACCGCAGCGCTGTCGCAGGCTTCCGACAGGAAGGCCTCGGCCGCATTTCTGATCATCAGTTGGTCGTCGGTGAGTGCAAAATGCATGGTCAGGTGATTCGATCGGATGGCGCGGATTCTTTGATTCACGCCCATCTCCGTCATCGTCTGATGGGACTAGCGGCTGCTGGCCCCGACAAGAACACCCGAGACAAGACGCATGAACCCCACCCCCGCCGATCCTCTGCCGCTGGGCGAGTATTCGCGCCTGCTCGAGAGCGTCTACCAGGGGCCGCTGGAAACGCCGCCCTGGAAGAGCTTCGTCGAGGAGCTGCGCGGCCTGATGGAGGCCAGCTTCGTCACGCTGATCCTGCGGCCCGCCGCGGCCGATCGGCCCAGCGTGCTGGTGCTGGCCGGCCCGAGCAAGATCGAGAGCGTGGACCTCTACGACTCGCGCTTTTACCAGCTCGACCCGTTCCAGAACCTGCCGCGCGGCAGGATCGTCACCGCCGACGACCTGCTCGGCGAGCGCGTCTGGCTGGAGAGCGTGATCTATCTCGAATACCTGAAGCCGCTGGACATCCGCCACATCTTGGCCTGCGACATGGTGCCCTCCGAGCCCGGCGAGGACTGCCGGCTGCGCGTCACGCGTGGCCACGGCCAGCCGGCCTTCGACGAGCGCGACAAGGCGCTGATGGCCCTGCTGATGCCGCATGTGCGGCAGTCGGTCCACCTGTGCTCGCACATGGGCAACATCAAGCTCGAACGCAAGCTCTTCGCCGGCACGGTGGACAGCATGCAGGTCGGCACGGTCACGCTCGACGAGAAGGGCGTGATCCTCTCGATCAACTCGGAGGCCACCGCCATCCTCGACGAGAAGGACGGCATCGCCCTGGTCGGCGGCGCGCTGAAGGCCGACTACGGCAACGAGAACACCCAGCTGCAGAAGCTGATCCAGACCGCGCTGGCCGGCACGCGCGACGCCAGCGAGAAGACGGTGATGGCCGAGGCGATGTCGATCACCCGCCCCTCGGGCCGCGCCAAGCTCGGCGCGCTGGTGCGCATCATCCCCGCCGAGGAGCATGAAGACGCGTGGAGCCGGCCCAAGGTGGCGGTGTTCCTGCGCAATGCGGAGCAGAAGGCCTCGCCGTCCATCGACGTGATCCGCCGCCTCTTCGACCTGACCCACGCCGAGGCCTCGCTGGCCGTGCTGCTGACCAATGGCCTGACGCTGGACGAGGCCTCGGAGCAGCTGAACATCCGCCGCAACACGGCGCGTGCGCACCTGCGCTCGATCTTCTCGAAGATGGGCGTGACGCGCCAGACGGAGCTGGTCCGCCTGGTGCTGAACAGCGTCGGTCAGCTCGGCTGAGTGGCCGCTGCCTTCACGGGCAGCGCGGCCGGTCGGACCGCATTGAACCAGGCGCCCAGCGCCGGCAGCAGCAGGATCGCGCCGAACACGTTGACGAGGAACATGAAGGCCAGCAGCAGGCCCATGTCGGCCTGGAACTTCAGTGCCGAGAAGGCCCAGGTGGCCACGCCGATGGACATGGTCAGCGCCGTGAACACCGCCGCCGTGCCGCGCTCGCACATCGCGCGGTAGAAGGCCTCGCGGAAGTCTTCCCCATCGGCCATGTGGTGCTGGATGCGCTCGAACAAATAGATGCCGTAGTCCACGCCCACGCCCACGCCCAGCGCCACCACCGGCAGCGTCGCCACCTTGAGGCCGATGCCCAGGCTGGCCATCAACGCATTGCACAGGATGGAGACGATGGCCAGCGGCACGATGATGCACAGCACCGCGGTCCACGAACGGAAGGTGAGCAGGCACAGGAGCGCGATGGCGCCGAAGATCGAGACCAGCATGGTCACTTCCGCATGCTCCACCGCCTCGTTCGTCGCGGCCATCACGCCGACATTGCCGGCGGCCAGGCGGAAGCTCACGCCCTGCACCGGGTTGGCGGCGATCCAGCCGTCGATCTCGCGCACCAGGTGGGCGATGGTGGCGCCCTCGTGGTCCTGGGTGTAGACCAGCACCTGGATGGCCTTGCAGCCGTCGGTGTTCAGGCCCGCGTCGGGATTGAAGCCGGAGGCCCCCTGCGCCAGCGCCTGTGCATTGCGCGGCAGCGCGGCCCAGCGCGGGCTGCCCTCGTTGTTGGCGGCGATGGCCACCCGCGCGGCCGTGGTCACGCTGCTGACCGAATGGACGCCGGCCACGCCGCGCATGAACAGCTCGAAGCGCTCGATCGCGTTCATCACCGGGTAGTGCAGGCAGGCGTCGCCGTCGAAGCCGCGGGTCTCGACGATGACGCTCAGCACGTCCACGCCGACGCCGTAGCGGGCGACGATCTGTGCGTTGTCGCGGTTGTAGCGGGAGTCGGCGCGCAGCTCGGGCGCACCGTTGCCGACGTCGCCGGTCTTCAGCTGGCGCGAACCCAGCGCGCCGATGGCCAGCAGCGCCAGCGAGACGGCAAAGACGAACAGCGCCACGCGGCGCTCGGCGCAGGCCGAGACGGCCCACCACAGCGGGTGGCGGGCGCGGGCTTCGCGCGGCGCCGCCTCCGTGCCGCCGAGCTTCAGGTGCGAGAGCACGATCGGCAGCATCAGCTTGTTCGTCACGATCATCAGCAGCACGCCCAGGCAGGCGGTGATGCCGAGCTCGTGCACGATCGGGATGTCGATGTGCATGATGACGGCGAAGCCCAGCGCGTTCGTCAGCAGCGCCAGCGCGCCGGGCACGAAGAGCTTGCGGAAGGCCGCATGCGAGGCGGCCTCGGCGCTGCGGCCGGCCTGCACCTCCTGCTTCCAGGCATTGCTCATCTGCACCGCATGCGAGACGCCGATCGAGAAGATCAGGAAGGGCACGAGGATGGACATCGGATCGATGCCCAGGCCCAGCAGCGGCAGCAGGCCCAGCAGCCACACCACCGGCAGCAGCGCCACCGCCAGCGCCACCGCGGTGAGCTTCAGCGAGCGCGAGTAGCCGTAGAGCAGCGCCGCGGTGATCGCGAAGGCGATGGCGAAGAAAGCGATGACATTGCCCAGGCCCTCGATCACGTCGCCGACGACCTTGGCGAAGCCGACGATGTGGACCTCGACCTGGTCGCTGCCGAGCCGCATGCGCACCTCCTCCAGCCTGGCCGAGAGCTGCCGGTAGTCCAGCGGCCTGCCGGTCTGCGGGTCCACGTCCAGCAGGTCGGCGCGGACCAGGGCGCCCTTCAGGTCGCTGGCCACCAGGCCGCCGATCTGGCCCGAGCGTTGCACGTTCGCCCGCACGGTGGCCAGCGCCTCGGCCGAGCCGTCGAAGCGCGCGGGCACCACCACATCGCCGACGAAGCCCTGCTCGGTCACCTCGATGTAGCGCACGTTGGGCGTGAACAGCGACTGCACGCCGGAGCGCGACACGCCGGGGATGAAGAAGACCTCGTCGGTGGCCTTGCGCAGCGTGTCGAGGAAGGCCTTGTTGTACATATCGCCCGGGCCCTTCCAGCGCAGCTCCACCAGCACGCGGTTGGCGCCGGTGAAGGTGCTGGCGTACTCGATGAAGGTCTTCATGTACGGGTGGGTCACCGGGATCATCTTGGTGAAGCCCGGGTCCAGCGTCAGCCGCGTGGCGGAGGCGCCGAACAGCAGCGTCAGCCCGATGAAGACGGCCAGCAGCGGGCGGCGCCAGTGGATCAGCAGGTCGGCGCAGCGCTCGACGAAGCGGGGGGAACTCTTGGAGGCACTCATGTCCAGGTCTCAGTTCTTGGCGGCGAGCGGCTCCGCGCGCACGCCCGATTCGCCGCCCACCACCAGGCCGCCGCCGGCCGTGGCCACGGCGCCGGCCAGGCTCTGCACGCCGCCGGCCCGGGCGACCGAGAAGCTGGCGCCGCGGTCGCTCGACACGAGGATGGCCCCGCCCTGCCCCACCAGCACCACGCGGCCGTCGGCCAGCTGCGTGCCGCCGAACAGCGAGACCGGCAGCCCCACCTTGGCCGCTTCCCAGCTCTGGCCGAAGTCGCGCGTGCGGAACACATGGCCGCGCATGCCGTAGGCCAGCCACTCGTCGGCGCCCAGCGCCATCACGCCGAAGAAGGAGCCCTCGTAGATGCTCGGCAGGCGGGCCCAGCCGCGGCCGCCGTCCTCGCTGCGCAGCAGGGTGCCGGCCTCGCCGACGACGAGCGCGCGCCCGCCGGGCGCGACGGCCACGGCGTTGAGGTGGTGTTCGTCGGCGAGCTTCGTCATGTCCTGCGGGGTCCAGGTCCTGCCCTGGTCCTCCGAGCGCAGCAACTGGCCGAAGGCGCCCACGGCCAGCATCGGCTCGCCGCCCGCGCCGCCGGCCACGCCCAGCAGCGGATCGCGGCCGGCAGCGAAGCCGGCCTCCTGCCAGTGCGCGCCGCCGTCCTCGCTGCGCAGGATCCAGCCGTCATGGCCGACGGCC
>NZ_LYVQ01000101.1 GCF_001984095.1 Pelomonas sp. KK5 | reverse complement strand
GAAGAAGGGCTCGAACACTTTCGCCAGCACGCTGCCGCTCATGCCCACGCCATCATCAGTCACGATGACGCTGACATGAGCGCCGCTGAGGCTGGCCGTCAGCACGACGCGCCCGCGGTCCCGGCCCTCGAAGCCATGAACCACCGCGTTCTGGACCAGGTTGGTGACGACCTGCCCGAAGGGCCCGGGAAAGGTGTCGCACTCGATCCCCTCCGGGATCTGGTTTTCCAGCACCCACGGGGCCCCCTTGTAGCCCGCGCGCAAGGCGGCCAGGATGTCTTCCACGCAGCCGCGCAGATCGAAGCTGCGGCGACGTTCGGAGGTCTGGTCGATGGACACCTGCTTGAAACTGGCAATCAACGAGCACGCACGCTGCAGCGAACTGTCGATCAACTGCCCCATCTCCAGCGCCCCCTTCTGCCAACCCACCAGGTCCGACTTCTTCAGCCCCGGCGTGGCCAGCAGCCTGGCGAAATCGTTCAGGTGCTCGCTGAGCGTCGAGGACACGATCAGCGCGTTGGAGATCGGCGTGTTCAGCTCGTGCGAGACACCGGCCACCATCGCGCCCAGCGCCGCCAGTTTCTCCGCTTCGATCATGTCGTCCTGCGTCTGCCGCAGACGGTTGAGCGTCTCGATCAGATCGTCGGTCATGCGCTTTTCCATCCGCAGGTAGGCCACCTTGCGATGGAAGAACAGCGACGTCAGCCCAATGAACTTGATATCGAACTTGTCGAACACCGGCCCGTGCGTGCAAGTAAAGAACAGCGCCTCCAGGCGGTCGCGCCCCCACTGCGGCACGACGTACAGCCGCGTGATCTCCGGGTTGCGGAACAGCGCCGGGAGCGTGTCCTGCAAGGCGGCCAGTTCCTCGACATCGAGCATCACCGCCTTGCCTTCGTTCCAGACGTCCCGCTCGAAGCTGCTCAGCTCGATGGCACCACCCGGGGTGGCCACGCCCTCGGACTGCAGCCCGTCGATGGCAAAGGCCTCCGCACCGTCTTCCTGTGCATTGGCGCCGATCGCCTCCAGGCTCAGGTAACGCCAGGCAAAGACATCGGTCACGTACTTGAAGCGGGCCACCATCACCTTGGCGACCTGGCTGATCGTGCCGGGCGCGATCATCTCGCTGGCCAGCGCCAGGAAGGCTTCGTAGCGGGCCTGTTGGGACCGCTCCTCCTCGTTCAGGATCAGCACCTGGCGGCTCCCCGGCCGGTCCTGCCCTCCCCGACTGCTGCGACCCGGCAATTCATCGAACGAATCTCCTCCCGTCGCCACGCGCCCGGAGCGCCTCACGCGGTCCGGTGCGCGATCGAGGTTACTCAAGCCCGTCGAACCCGTCAATGAGCTTGCTAACGCCCAGGCCAGACGCATAGCGCCGATCGATGCAGCTCGGCTCGCCGCGAGGTCCGGCACCCGGCTTGCCACCAGAAGAACGAAGGAAACGAGGAACAACGGCCAGCCCATCATGAAAAGACCCACCCTCCCGCTACTGCTGCTGCAACTGCTCGCGCTCACCGTCGGCCTGGCCGGCGCTGGCGCCTGCATCGCCGCCGACGGTCCCGAGACCGGCTATCCCGGCTTCGGCCCGCACCCCGTGCTCCCGAAGCCGGACCGCCAGTTGCTGCCCACCGTCAAGGTCGCCAAGGCCGTCGGTTGGCCCGAGGGCGGGAAGCCGCGCGCCAGCGGCGGGCTGACGGTGACCGCCTTCGCCACCGGGCTGGATCACCCCCGCTGGCTCTATCGCCTGCCCAACGGCGACGTGCTGGTGGCCGAGACCAACGCGCCCGAGCGGCCCGACGATGGCAAGGGCCCGAAGGCCTGGTTCCAGCGTCAGTTCATGAAATCCGCCGGCGCCGGGACGCCCAGCGCCAACCGCATCACCCTGCTGCGCGACACCGACGGCGACGGCATCGCCGACCAGCGCAGCGTCTTCGCCGAGAACCTGAACTCCCCATTCGGCATGGCCCTGGTGGGCGACAGCTTCTACGTGGCCAACACCGATGCGATCGTCCGTTATGCCTACCGGCCCGGCCAGGTGAAACTAAACGACGGCCCGCCGACCCGCGTCGCCGACTTGCCGGCCGGCACGATCAACCACCACTGGACCAAGAGCCTGGTGGCCAGCGCCGACGGGAAGAAGCTCTACGCCGGCATCGGCTCCAACAGCAACGTGGCCGAGAACGGCATCGAGGCCGAGGAGCGCCGCGCCGCCATCCTGGAGATCGACATCGCCACCGGCGCCAGCCGCATCTATGCCTCGGGCCTGCGCAATCCGGTCGGCCTGGCCTGGGAGCCGGGCGGCGGCGCCAGGCTGTGGGTCAGCGTCAACGAGCGCGACGAACTCGGCGACAACCTGGTGCCCGACTACATGACCTCGGTGCGCTACGGCGGCTTCTACGGCTGGCCCTGGAGCTACTACGGCAGCCATGTGGACAAGCGCGTCAAGCCCCGCCGCAGCGACATGGTGGCCAAGGCCCTGGTGCCCGACTACGCACTCGGCCCGCACACCGCCTCGCTGGGCCTGGCCGCGGCCGACGGCAACAGCCTGGGCCCGGGCTTCGCCCATGGCATGTTCGTCGGCCAGCACGGCTCCTGGAACCGCAGCAAGCCCAACGGCTACCGCGTGCTCTTCATCCCCTTCGACGGGCCGCAGCCGCGCGGCGAGCCGATCGAGGTCCTCGGCGGCTTCCTCGACGACAACGGCCAGGCCCAGGGCCGGCCGGTCGGCGTCGCGCTGGCCAAGGACGGCGCCCTGCTGGTGGCCGACGACGTGGGCAACACGATCTGGCGCGTGTCGCTGAATCCTTGAGCTGAACCGTCACAAAATGCGGGCCTGATCCGTCTTTCAGGCCATGGACGACACCACCCAGGCAACCGCCGACTTCAACCGCCTGCGCCCCCGGCTGCAGGGCATCGCCTACCGCATGCTCGGCTCGCGCGCCGAAGCCGAGGACGTGGTGCAGGACGCCTGGCTGCGCTGGCACGGCAGCGAGCGCGGCGCGATCGCCAGCACCGAGGCCTGGCTGGTCGCCGTGACCACCCGCCTGGCCATCGACCGCCTGCGCAGCGCCCAGGTCCAGCGGGAACACTACGTCGGCACCTGGCTGCCCGAGCCGCTGCTGGGCGACGACATCATGCCGCTCTCGCCCTCGCCCGAGCAGATGCTCGAGCGCTCCGACGATGTCTCCATCGCCTTCCTCGCCCTGCTGGAGCGGTTGTCGCCGGAGGCCCGCGCCGCCTACCTGCTGCGCGAGGTCTTCGATGCCGACTACGACGAGGTGGCCGAGGCGCTGGGCAAGAGCGAGGCGGCCTGCCGCCAGCTGGTAAGCCGCGCCAAGACCCAGCTGCGCGACGAACGGCCGCGCCATGTCGTCCCGCGCGAGGCCCAGCTGCGCCTGCTGCGCGGTTTTGCGGATGCCGCCACGCGGGGCGACTTCGCCAGCCTCAAGCAGATGCTGGCGGCCGATGCCCGCTTCATCGGCGACGGCGGCGGCGTGGTGCCCAGCTTCGGCGTGCCGCTGGAGGGCGCCCAGCGCATCGCCCAGCTCTTCCTGGCGGTGCAGCTGCGCCACCGCGAGGGCGTGCAGTACGAGGTGGTGGTGCTGAACGGCCAGTGGGGCCTGCTGCGCTTCATCGACGGGGCGCTGGAATCGGCCCAGACCTTGCTGACCGACGGCGATCGCATCCTGCGCATCCACTCGCAGCGCAACCCGGCCAAGCTGGCGCACATCGCCGCGGCGCTGGGCCGCGAGCTGCTGAATGTTGTCGTCACAAAGCCGGGACCTGTCTCGTCTTGAAGGTGTGGACCCGGCCGATGGTCGGCCGGGCACGACAACATCACAGCAAGGAACCGAGACCATGAGCCAGCCCACCCACGAAGCCCGCCTGCCCTGGATCACCATCGCCCCCAAGCCCTACCAGCAGCTCGCCGGCCTCAGCGCCCTGCTCGGCCGCTCCAGCCTCGGCATGCCGCTGATCGAGCTGATCCAGTTGCGCATCTCGCAGATCAACGGCTGCGCCTTCTGCGTGGACATGCACGCCCGCGAGTTGCGCAAGGGCGGCGAGACCTGGCAGCGGATCAACAGCGTCGTCACCTGGCGCGAGGTGACCCTGTACAGCGCCCGCGAGCGTGCCGCACTGGACTGGGCCGAGCTGCTGACCCGCCTGCCCGACGGTCATGCCGGCCAGGACGCCAGCTTCGAGGCGCTGAAGCTGCAGTTCAGTGACCAGGAGATCGTCGAGCTCAACTGGGCCATCGCCGCAATCAACGCCTGGAACCGCATGGCTGTCGGCATGCGCGCGCCGGTGGTGGAGCAGGCGATCGAGTGACCCCGTGGACGGGCCGCCATTGCGGCCCGCCAAGACCCTGCCCGCGGTGTGACGCTAAGCTTGTCGTCGAGAGAGAAAGAAAAAGCGTGAGCGATCCCACCATGAGCAAGAAGACCATTGAAGAACTGGCGAGCTGCCGCCTGACCACCGGGCACGGCGACTTCCGCCTCTACGGGTTCAAGGAACCCGAGACCGGCCTCGAGCACGCGGCCCTGTGCCTGGGCGATGTCGGCGACGGCGCCCCGGTGCTGGTGCGCCTGCATTCGGAATGCCTCACCGGCGACGCCTTCGGCAGTTGCCACTGCGACTGCGGGCCGCAGCTGCGCGGCGGGCTGGAAGCCATTGCCGAGGAGGGCCGTGGCGCGCTGCTCTACCTGCGCCAGGAGGGCCGCGGCATCGGCCTGCTGAACAAGATCCGCGCGTACGCGCTGCAGGAACAGGGCGCCGACACGCTCGATGCCAATCGCCTGCTCGGCCTGCCCGAGGACGCCCGCGACTACGCCTTCGCCGCCGCCATGCTCAAGCAGCTGGGCATCACCGCCATCCAGCTGATGACCAACAACCCGAAGAAGATGGAAGGCCTGGAGGGCCACGGCATCCGGATCGTCGGCCGGGTGCCGCTGCAGGTCGGCCGCAACCGGCGCAACGGCGCCTACCTGGACACCAAGGCCCACCGGATGGGCCACCTGTTCGACTTCGCTCAGCGGGAAACCCCGGGCGACGACTGACCAAGCAGCTCGGCCGGTCTTGAAACGTCACGACCCGCCCCTATAATTTGCCTGCTAGCACTCAACACCCTTGAGTGCTAATATTCGAAAAGCCCTGCTCGACAGGGCTTTGAAATTCCTGGGTGCGCCGCCCTTTGCCGGGCAGCGCACCCGATCCGGCACCGAGAAATCTCTAGGAGATCCATCCATGAAACTGCGTCCCCTGCACGACCGCGTGATCGTCAAGCGTCTGGAAAACGAAACCAAGACTGCCTCGGGCATCGTCATCCCCGACGCCGCCGCCGAGAAGCCGGACCAGGGCGAAGTCCTGGCCGTCGGCCCGGGCAAGCGCAATGACAAGGGCGAGTTCATCACCCTGAACGTGGCCGTCGGTGACCGCGTGCTGTTCGGCAAGTACTCGGGCCAGACCGTCAAGGTCGACGGCGAAGAGCTGCTGGTCATGAAGGAAGACGACCTGTTCGCAGTCGTCGCCAAGTAAGCACAGACACCCAAGAATTCGGAGAAACAAGACATGGCAGCAAAAGACGTGATCTTCGGCGGCGAAGCCCGCGCACGCATGGTCGAAGGCGTGAACATCCTGGCCAACGCGGTCAAGGTGACCCTGGGCCCGAAGGGCCGCAACGTGGTGCTGGAGCGCTCGTTCGGCGCCCCCACGGTGACCAAGGACGGCGTGTCCGTCGCCAAGGAAATCGAGCTGAAGGACAAGCTCCAGAACATGGGCGCCCAGATGGTCAAGGAAGTCGCTTCCAAGACCAGCGACAACGCCGGTGACGGCACCACCACCGCCACGGTCCTGGCCCAGGCCATCGTCCGCGAAGGCATGAAGTACGTGGCCGCCGGCATGAACCCGATGGACCTGAAGCGCGGCATCGACAAGGCGGTCACCGCCCTGGTCGCCCAGCTGAAGGCTGCCTCGAAGGCCACCACGACCTCCAAGGAAATCGCCCAGGTCGGCACCATCTCGGCCAACAGCGACGACGACGTCGGCCAGATCATCGCCAACGCGATGGACAAGGTCGGCAAGGAAGGCGTCATCACCGTCGAAGACGGCAAGAGCCTGAACAACGAGCTGGACGTCGTCGAAGGCATGCAGTTCGACCGCGGCTACCTGTCGCCCTACTTCATCAACACGCCGGAAAAGCAAGTCGCCCTGCTGGACAACCCGTTTGTCCTGCTGTACGACAAGAAGGTCTCGAACATCCGTGACCTGCTGCCGACGCTGGAAGCCGTCGCCAAGGCCGGCCGTCCGCTGCTGATCATTGCCGAAGACGTGGACGGCGAAGCGCTGGCCACCCTGGTGGTGAACACCATCCGCGGCATCCTGAAGGTCGTCGCCGTCAAGGCTCCGGGCTTCGGCGACCGCCGCAAGGCCATGCTGGAAGACATCGCCATCCTGACCGGCGGCAAGGTCATCGCCGAAGAAGTCGGCCTGACGCTGGAGAAGGTCACGCTGGCCGACCTGGGCCAGGCCAAGCGCGTCGAAGTGGGCAAGGAAAACACCACCATCATCGACGGCGCCGGCGCCGCTGGCGACATCGAAGCCCGCGTCAAGCAAGTGCGCATCCAGATCGAGGAAGCCACCAGCGACTACGACCGCGAGAAGCTGCAAGAGCGCGTGGCCAAGCTGGCCGGCGGTGTTGCCGTGATCAAGGTCGGCGCTGCCACCGAAGTCGAGATGAAGGAAAAGAAGGCCCGCGTTGAAGACGCGCTGCACGCCACCCGTGCCGCCGTCGAGGAAGGCATCGTCGCCGGCGGCGGCGTGGCCCTGCTGCGCGCCAAGCAAGCTGCTGGTTCGATCAAGGGCGACAACGCCGACCAGGACGCCGGCATCAAGCTGGTCCTGAAGGCCATCGAAGCCCCGCTGCGCGAGATCGTCGGCAACGCCGGTGGCGAAGCCTCCGTCGTCGTCAACGCCGTGCTGGCCGGTTCGGGCAACTACGGCTTCAACGCCGCCAACGACACCTACGGCGACATGATCGAGATGGGCATCCTGGACCCGACGAAGGTCACGCGCACTGCCCTGCAGAACGCCGCTTCGGTCGCTTCGCTGATGCTGACGACCGAGTGCATGGTCGCCGAAGCCCCGAAGGATGACGCCCCGGCCGGCATGCCTGGCGGCATGGGCGGCATGGGTGGCATGGGCGACATGGGCATGTAATTGCCTCGCGCCTGAGCCTCCTGCTCAGACTGGAAAGGGCCGCTGCGAAGCGGCCCTTTTTTCGTTTGGAAACGCCGCTGAAATGACCCGTTACCCCCTCTGACACGCGGCCCGCAGATAAGGGGGACTGTTCCACTCTCCCAAGGGCTTTCGGTCAGGGCGCCAGATTCATAATCCCGAAATGCTCGCCGCCCCGTCCCGAACTTCCCTGCTCGATGAAGCGCTGACCCAGGTGCCGGCGCTGAGCCGCCATCTGGTCGAAGCCATCCACGACGAACTGTCCTCGCGGCCGCAGTACTTCGCCGCCATGGCCGACTGGCGCCGCCTGCGCCCGCGCTTCGCCGGCGACTTCGAAGGCGCCCTGATCCCGCTGCTGCAGGCCGGCCGCCGCGGCGAGGATCCGCTGGCCCAGGCGCCGCGCGGCGCCGGTTCGCTGGACGACGGCCTGAGCCTGGTGGACGAGCGGCAGGCGCTGCAGGACGTGGCGCTTGCCCATGTCGTGCAGACGATCGAGCAGCACAACCTCACCGAGCTGCACCAGCTGACCAATCTCTTCGCCGCGCTGCGCGGCACGGCCAAGGCGCGGCAGAACGACAACCCGCTGCGGCCCGCGCTGTTCGCGCAGGCGATGTTCCAGTCGCTCTACGGCGTCGAGCTGGACGCCCAGCAGCGCTACGCGCTGATGCATGCGGCCGCCACGCCGATGGCCCGCTCGCTGCACCGCCTCTATGCCGACCTGTGCGCGCAGTTGAAGGCGGCCGACCTGAGCCAGATGGTGGCCAGCCATGCCGCCCATGCCCAGGACGCCGACGCCCACCAACGCCTGAGCAAGGCCCGGCTCGCCGCGCCCGCCAGCGCCCCGGCCACCTTCGACGGCCTCGCCCGTCGCGTGCAGGAGCGCAATTCCCGCCCCGGCGCGCTGACCTCGCTGCTGGACGGCCGCGCCGGCCCGGACATGCTGAACCGGCTCTACGACCAGATCCTCGCCGACCCGCGCCTGCTGCCGCCGATGAAGGCCTTGCTGTCGCGGCTGCAGGTGGCGGTGGTGCGCCTGTCGCGCGGCGACAAGAACCTGCTGCGCCACCAGGACCATCCGGCCTGGCTGCTGCTGGACCGCGTGGCCGCCTACGGCATGGGCTTCGACCGCGGGGACGACCCGCGCCTGCAGGCCTTCCTCGGCTTCATGGACGAGGAAGCCCAGTTGCTGATCGACAGCCCGATGAGCAGCGCACTGCTGTTCGAGCAGGTGCTCAAGCGGGTGGACCGTTTCCTGGCGGACCAGGGCCAGCACGACGGCGGTGCCCATACGCTGGAGGTGCTCGAGCGCGAGCAGCACCGGCCGCAATGGCTGGCCCTGGTGCGCGAGCAGGTCGAGGAGCAGATTGACGGCGCGCCGCTGGGCCCGAAGCTGCACGATTTCCTGGTGCAGTCCTGGCCCGAGGTGATCGTGCACTCGATGATGGAAGGCGGCCAGGATTCGCCGCAGGCCGCCGCGCAGATGGACCTGATCGACCGGCTGCTGGCCAGCCTGCAGGTGCCGACCGGCGAACTCGCGCGCATGCGGCTGCGCGAGAGCCTGCCGGGCCTGATCCAGGACCTGGAGAACGGCTGCGACTCGATCAAGCTGTTCGAGAGCCAGCGCAAGGAGCCGCTGCAGGAGCTGATGCGCCTGCATGCGAGGCTGCTCGCCGGGCAGCCGGCGATCGCGGTCGGCCCTGCGCCGTCGGCACCCGCCATGCCGGCCGCCGCGCCCGCGGCGGCCGCCAGCCCGCATGAGCAGGTGCGCCGCCTGCTGGACGAGCGCAAGTCCGAGCTGTCCGAGCACTGGGCCCATGCCGACGTGGACCGTGGCCAGCTGCCGACCGTGCCCGTGGGCCTGTACGAATCGGAGTTCGCCGCCAAGGCGGTCAAGTCCTGGTTCGACGGCCTGACCGTGGGCAGCTGGTTCCACATGTTCGTGCAGAGCGAGTGGCTGACGGCGCAGGTCGCCTGGGTCAGCGAATCGAAGCAGTTCTTCCTCTTCATCGGCCAGGATCCGGACCAGCGCCAGTCGATGACCCGCGGCGCGCTGGAGCAGCTGCTGGCCAACGGGCTGATCACCGCGCTGGCCGAGCACGGCGTCGTGCAGCGCGCGCTGGACACGCTGATGTCCGAGCTGGCAGACACGCCCGGCGATGCGGGCTGAGGCGGGGCGCCGCTTCCGCCGGCTGGTGATCGCGGCGCTGCTGGCGCCGTGCCTGGCATCGGCCGCCGACGGCAGCAGCACCAGCGCCCAGCCCAGGCTCGGCCTGGTGCTCTCCGGCGGCGGCGCCCGCGGCCTGGCCCACGTCGGCGTGCTCAAGGTGATGGAGCGCGAGCACATCCCGGTGGACCTGATCGCCGGCACCTCGATGGGCGCGATCATCGGCGGGCTCTATGCCAGCGGCATGTCCGCCCGGGATCTCGAGCGCGAGCTGCTGCTGATCTCCTGGGACAACATCTTCGCCGCCCGCGTGGCGCGGCAGGAGCTGTCGCAGCGCCGCAAGGAAGAAGACTTCGAGTTCTCGGCCGTGCTGGAGCTGGGCATGCGCAACGGCGAGATCCGCGCGCCGCAGGGCACCGTGTCCAGCCGCGGCCTGGAGATCCTGCTGCGCCGGCTGACGCTGCCGGTGCGCAGCATCGACCGCTTCGACGCGCTGGCCACGCCCTTCCGCGCGGTGGCCACCAATATGGAGACCGGGGGTCAGGTCGTGCTCGCCGACGGCGACCTCGCGCTGGCGATGCGTTCCAGCATGAGCGTGCCCGGTGTCTTCGCGCCCACCGAGACTCATGATCAGATCCTCGGCGACGGCGGCCTGGTCAACAACCTGCCGATCGACGTGGCCCGCCGCATGGGCGCCACCCGCGTGATCGCGGTCAACGTCGGCACGCCGCTGGCCGGCCGCGAGACGCTGAACTCGGTACTGGGCCTGACGTCCCAGATGATCAGCATCCTGACCGAGCAGAACGTGCAGCGCAGCATCGCCTCGCTGGACGAGCGCGACCTGCTGATCACCCCGGCGCTCGACAAGCTGACCTCCGGCGACTTCGCCAAGACCCGGGAGATGATCGCCGCCGGCGAGGCGGCCGCCGAGGCCATGCTGCCCCAGCTGCGCGCCTTCGCCGTGCCGCCGCTGGCCTATGCCGACTGGCAGCTGCAGCGCACGCGCCAGGCGGCCGGCTCGCCGCGGCTGGCCGCCATCGCCTTCGAGGGCAGCGAGATCACGCACCCGGAGCGCATCCGCGACCAGCTGGAAAGCAAGCCGGGCCAGCCCTTCGACACCGCCCGCGCCGAGCGCGATGCACGCCTGCTCGCTTCCTCGGGCGACTACGAGCGGGTGGACTACCACGTGGAGCCCACGCCGCAGGGCGACACCCTGGTCTTCGCGATGGAAGACAAGACCTGGGGCCCGAACTACTTCCGCGTCGGCCTGGACCTGTCCACCGACTTCGCCGGCGACAGCGCCTTCAACCTGCGCGTCTCGCACAACCGCCACTGGCTGACCGACTCCGGCACCGAGTGGCGCAACCAGGTCACCATCGGCCAGACGCCGCGCCTGTACAGCGAGATCTACCAGCCGCTGGGCTTCAAGCTGGGCCCGTCCAACGACTGGTTCGTCTCCGCCTGGGGCGACCTGGAGCGCCGCAACATCGACCTCTACGACGCCAGCAGCGGCGACCAGCTCGCGCGGCTGGGCCGCAAGTCGCTGACGCTGGGCGCCGACATCGGCCAGCCCTGGGGGCGCCTGGGCGAGGTGCGGCTGGGCCTGGTGCATCAGGAGTGGCGCATCAACCCGACCTTCATCGTGAGCACGCTGGCGGACACCACCGGCGTCTTCCACCAGCGCTGGCAGGAAACGGGCATCCGCCTGCGCGTCGTGATCGACCAGCTGGACTACGCCAACTTCCCGCAGAGCGGCTACCGCATCGAGTTCGAGGCCACCGACGGCCAGCAGAACGGCGGCGCCACCGTGCGCCACGCCAGCTTCAACCGCACCGAGCTGCAGGCCACCCAGGTGAGCACCTGGGGCGCCAACACGCTCAACCTGCATGGCCGCGCGCTGGTCGCGCGCCAGCCCGACGATTCCGCCCAGGGGCCCTACTCGCTGGGCGGCTTCCAGCAGCTCTCGGGCTACAAGCCGGGCCAGCTGACCGGCAACGCGCTGGCCTTCGCCCGCGCCACCTACTACCGGCGCATGTTCCCGATCCCGGTGCTCTCGCGCGGCTTCTTCGTCGGCGGCTCGCTGGAAACCGGCAACACCTGGAACACTCGGCGCGATGCCTCCACCCGCGACCTGCGCTGGGCCAGCAGCCTGTTCGTGGGGACCGACACCGGCATCGGCCCGCTGTACCTGGCGTTGGGCCGGGCGCAGAAGAGCGATACGGCGATCTACCTGTTCATCGGCAGGCCGTAGCGACAAGCTCCGCGATGAGCGCCGGCTGCTCGTGCACGATCCAGTGGGTCGCTTGCGGCACGCGATGCAGGGTCAGTTGCGGCACGAACTGCTCCAGGCCTTCGACCAGGCCCGGCGGCAGCGCGGTGTCGCCCTCGCCCCAGATCACCAGCGTCGGCACATCCTTCACGGTGACGAACTCGGGCGGGAAGTCCAGCGCCATCGCGCCGGGGTCGGTCTCGGTGGGCGGACGCATCGGCGAGGCGCGGTAGTAGTTCAGCGGGCCGGTCAAGCCCTGACCCCAGACCTCTCGGTAGCGCTGCTGCGTGGCCGCGTCGAGCCAGGGCGCACCGTTCATCGAGCGCAGGAAGGGCCAGAGCCGCGCGTAGTCGTCCTCGGCCAGCAGCTGCTCGGCATCGGGCCGGCAGAGGAAATTCATGTAGGCGCTGGCCTCGCGCTGCGCCTCGCTGGTCTTCAGCTCGCGCAGGAAGGTGCCCGGGTGCGGCGAGTTGACGATCACGAGACGCTCCATCAGCGCCGGCTTCTGCACCGCCAGGTTCCAGGCCACGGCGCCGCCCCAGTCATGGGCGACCAGGGCAGCTAACGGCTTACCCGGACTGACCGCGGCGGCCAGCGCGGCGATGTCCTGCATCAGGTGCTTGGCGCGATAGGCCTCGACCTCGGCCGGCGCGCTGGAGCGCTCGTAGCCGCGCAGATTGGGCGCCACGCAGCGCCAGCGGGTACCGAGATCGACGATCACCTCGTCCCAGACGAAGGCCGCCTCGGGGAAGCCGTGCAGCAGCACGATCACCGGCGCATCGGCCGGCCCGCAGGCGCGGCAGGACAGCGTGATGCCGTGCGGCAGCGCGAGGTCGAAGGTCTCGATGGGGTTCATCGGGCCAGCATAGGCCGGCCCGTGAGGCTCAGCCTGTCAATCGGGCGACAGCGGCGCCTCGGTGTCGGCCTCCGGCTCCGGCGGCAGATCGCCGACGGCGGGCACCACGACATGCGCATCCACCCACTCGCGCAGCAGCAGCGCCACGTCGCCGACGCCCTGCTTCTTCAGCGCCGAGAACAGCGTGATCGACACGTCCGAATGGTCGGTGCTCAGCCCGGCCAGGAATTCCTGGCAGCCGGCCAGCGCGGCGTTGGCTTCCTTGCGGTTGAGCTTGTCGGCCTTGGTCAGCACCACCAGCAGCTTGATCTCGCCGGTGGCCACGCGGGCGGCGACGAACTCCAGCAGTTGCTTGTCGAGGTCGGTCAGGCCCAGGCGCGAGTCCACCATCAGCACCACGCCGGAGAGCGAGCGGCGCACCTCCAGGTAGTCCGCCATCACCTTCTGCCAGCGCTGCTTGGCGCTCTTGTTCACCGCGGCATAGCCGTAGCCGGGCAGGTCGGCGAACAGCGCGTCGGGCGCGTCCTTCGGGCCCAGCGCGAACAGGTTGATGTGCTGGGTGCGGCCCGGCGTCTTCGAGGCGAAGGCCAGGCGCTTCTGCTGGGCCAGCGTGTTGATCGCGGTGGACTTGCCGGCGTTGGAGCGGCCGACGAAGGCGATCTCCGGCAACTCGTTGGCCGGCAGGTGGACCAGCTGGGCGGCCGTGGTCAGGAAACGGGCGGTGTGGGTCCAGCCCAAAGCCTGCTTCTCAGTGAAAACCTCATCAGGGTTCTCCTGGCTCATGGCGTCGTTTTCTTGCGGAGGTGGGGTCTTGGTGCTCATGAGCGTGGGAGGCAGGCGAATTTGCCATTGTAAGATTCACAGGTTGCGCCTAACGAACCCATCAATTCATGAAGACCGTTGCTCTCCTGTTGTCTGGTGTTGTGATCGCGTGTGCCGCGCTGTCTCCGGTCCGCGCCGCCGAAGAAGCTGCCAAGGCCAAGCCGGACCTGACCAAGGGAGCCGCCGTCGCCCAGGCCTGCGCCTCCTGCCACACCTCTGACGGTTCGCGCGGCGCCGCGGCCTACCCGATCCTGCAGGGCCAGCACGCCGACTACCTGGCCAAGCAGCTGCACGACTTCAAGTCCGGCAAGCGCAAGAACGCCGTGATGAGCGGCATGGCCGCCCCGCTGTCCGACGAGGACATCGCCAACGTCGCCGCCTTCTACGCCGCCAAGAGCGCCAAGCCCGGCTTCGGCAAGAACAAGGACCTGGCCAAGCTGGGCGAGCAGATCTACCGCGGCGGCATCGCCGATCGTTCGGTCCCGGCCTGCGCCGGCTGCCACCTGGCCAACGGCATCGGCATGCCCTCGCAGTATCCGCGCATCGGCAGCCAGCACGGCGACTACGTCCTCGCCCAGATGAACGCCTTCCGCTCCGGCGAGCGCACCAACAGCCCGCAGATGACCGGCGTGGCCGCGAAGATGAACGACAAGGAAATCAAGGCCGTGTCGGACTACATCGCCGGGCTCCGCTGAAACAAAGAGTTAGCTAAAAGAAGGCCGGTGTCATCACCGGCCTTTTTGCATTCCGTACGATCCCTTCATGTCCGACGAGTTGCTGTCCCCCCAAGCGCCTCCGCCCGCCAACAGCGCGGGCCGCGAGCTGATCGACCTGCTGTCCTCGATGCGCTTCGCGATCACGGTCTTCGTCGTGATCATCATTGCCTCGATCACCGGCACCGTCGTGCGCCAGCACGAGCCGCTGAACAACTACGTCAACCAGTTCGGGCCCTTCTGGTCCGAGCTGTTCGGCAAGGTCGGGCTCTACACGATCTACGGGGCCTGGTGGTTCCTGGTGCTGCTGGCCTTCCTGGTGGTCTCCACCACGCTGTGCATCGCACGCAATGCGCCCAAGATCGTCCACGACCTGAAGACCTACAAGGAGCATGTGCGCGAGCAGTCGCTGCAGGCCCATCACCACAAGGCGATCGGCTCGCTGCCGGTGTCGGGCGAGACGGCGCTGGGGCAGGTCTCGGCGGTGCTGGACCAACTGGGCTGGAAGGCCAAGGCCCAGGTGCGGCCCAACGGCACGATGGTCGCCGCGCGCCGCGGCATGGCCAACAAGATCGGCTACCTGAGCGCCCACTCGGCCATCGTGCTGATCTGCCTGGGCGGGCTCTCCGACGGCGACATCGTCGTCAAGGCGCTGATGAAGCTGCAGGGCAAGAGCGTGTACACCGGCGCGGGCCTGGTCAGCGAAGTGCCGGCCCAGAACCGGCTGTCGCCGTCCAACCCGAGCTTCCGCGGCACGCTGCCGGTGCCCGAGGGCGGCCGCGCGGCCACGGCCATCATCAACATGCCCGACGGCGTGGTCCTGCAGGACCTGCCCTTCGACGTGGAGCTGAAGAAGTTCATCGTCGAGTACTACCAGACCGGCATGCCCAAGCTCTTCGCCAGCGACATCGCGATCCGCGACCACGCCACCGGCAAGATCACCGAGCACACGGTCAAGGTCAATGCGCCGGTCATCCACGACGGCATCGCGATCTACCAGAGCAGCTTCGACGACGGCGGCTCCAAGCTCAAGCTGACCGCGCTGCCGCTGCGCAGCGCCCAGGCCAAGCCCTTCGCCATCGAGGGCGCGGTCGGCGGCGGCACGCTGCTGTCCAACGGCAATGGCGACGACAAGCTGACGCTGGAGTTCAGCGGTCTCAGGGTCATCAACGTGGAGAACCTGGCCGGCGGCAAGGATGAAAGCGCCAGCGGCGCCGACGTGCGCAAGGTGGACCTGGCCGACGCCCTGGGCAAGCACCTGGGCAGCGGCGCGAAATCCAACACGCCGAAGACGCTGCACAACGTCGGCCCGAGCTTCAGCTACCGGCTGCGCGACGCGGCCGGCCAGGCCCGCGAGTACAACAACTACATGGCGCCGGTGGAACTGGACGGCCAGCGCGTCTTCCTCGCCGGTGTGCGCGACGACCCCAACGAGTCCTTCCGCTACCTGCGCATCCCGGTCGACGAGGACATGGGCATGGACGGCTGGCTGCGCATGCGCCAGAACCTGGCCGACCCGGTCATGCGCGAAGGCGCCGCCCATCAGTACGCGGTGGCCGCCACGCCCGGCGACAAGCCGCAGATGACGCCGCAACTGGAAGCCACCGCCAAGCGGGCGCTGGCGCTGTTCGCGGGCGTCGAGGGCGTGAAGCCCGGCGAGGCCCTCCCTGCCGGCGGCTGGGGCGGCCTGCCGGCGCTGTCGCAGTTCATCGAGTCCGAGGTGCCGGCAGCCGAGCGGCAGCGCGTCTCCGAGGTGCTGCTGCGCATCCTCAACGGCAGCCTGTACGAGCTCTACAAGCTCGGCCGCGAGCGGGCCAACCTGGCGCCGCCGGCCGGCAACGAGGCCACGCAGGCCTTCATGACGCAGGCCGTGCTCTCGCTGTCGGACAGCATGTACTACCCCGCGCCGGTGCTGCTGCGGCTGGACGACTTCACGCAGATCCAGCAGAGCGTGTTCCAGGTGACCCGCGCGCCGGGGCAAAAGCTGGTCTACCTCGGTGCTATCTTCCTGATCATCGGCGTGTTCGCGATGCTCTACGTCAAGGAGCGCCGCGTGTGGATCTGGCTGGAGCCGACCTCGCCCGACAATACCCGCGTCCGCATGGCCCTCTCGAGCACCCGCGATTCGCCGGACACCGGCCTCGTCTTCGAGCAGCTGAAGGCGGCCCTGCAGTTGAAGGAATGATGAGATGAACACCACCACGATCACCCTGCCCCGCCGGCACGCGCTGCACAGCCGCAGCACCGGCGACTGGCTGTTCGCCGCCCTGGTCATCGCCGGCGGCATCGCTGCCTTCGCGCTCTATGCCGCCTCGATGGACGTCTACGAGAAGGGCATCCTCGCCTGCGCGATGCCGGCGCTGGTGGCGCTGGGCTGGTTCTGGCGGCCGACGCGGCTGCTCACCGTGCTGGTCGCCGTGGCCAGCCTGCTGGCGATCCGCCTCTACGGCCAGCACACCGACGGCTTCGGCGCCGACCTGGCCGCCGCCGACAAGGTCTTCTGGCTCAAGTACATGCTGTCCAGCCAGAGCGCGATCATGTGGATGGCGGTGCTGTTCTACATGAGCACGCTGTTCTACTGGGGCGGCATGTTCACCCGGGGTGGCGCCAACAGCACGGCCGAGATCATCGGCTCCAAGCTCGCCTGGGGCGCCGTCTTCATGGCGCTGACCGGCACGATGGTGCGCTGGTTCGAGAGCCACCAGATCGGCCCGGACATCGGCCACATCCCGGTCAGCAACCTCTACGAGGTCTTCGTGCTGTTCGCCTGGATGACGGCGCTGTTCTACCTCTACTACGAAGACCGCTTCAAGACCCGCGCGCTGGGCGCCTACGTGCTGCTGGTCATCTCGGCGGCCGTCAGCTTCCTGCTCTGGTACACGCTGGCCCGCGACGCGCAGGAGATCCAGCCGCTGGTGCCCGCGCTGCAGAGCTGGTGGATGAAGATCCACGTGCCGGCCAATTTCGTCGGCTACGGCTCCTTCTCGCTGTCGGCGATGGTGGCCTTCGCCTACCTGCTGAAGACATCGCCCACGCCCTCGCTGGTCAAGGGCCTGGTGGGCGTGCCGGCCGGCATCGTGCTGGCGATCCTGGCGGTGCGCTTCGGTGCCGACCTGACCCCGGACGTCGCCACGGGCCTGCAGAGCTGGGCGAGCAAGCTGGCGGGCCTGGTGGTCTTCTTCGCGCTGGCCGTGGCCCTGCGCAAGCCGCTGACCGCCCGCCTGCCCGCGCTGGAGCAGTTGGACGACGTGATGTACAAGTCCATCGCCCTGGGCTTCGCCTTCTTCACGATCGCGACGATCCTGGGCGCCTTCTGGGCCGCCGAAGCCTGGGGCGGCTACTGGAGCTGGGACCCGAAGGAAACCTGGGCGCTGATCGTCTGGCTCAACTACGCGGCCTGGCTGCACATGCGGCTGATGAAGGGCCTGCGCGGCGCCGCCGCGGCCTGGTGGGCGCTGGTGGGCCTGGTGGTGACGACCTTCGCCTTCCTGGGCGTCAACATGTTCCTGTCGGGCCTGCACTCGTACGGCACGCTGTGAACATGTGCCCCTCGCCCAGTCGTGCCGCGCTGAACGCGGGCACGCCTGGTCGGTCCCCCGAGGGGACGACGACGCCAGCGGCATCGAGCCGCTGGCGCCGCCAGAGGGCCGGCTTGGGGCGGCCCGGCGCTCGGCCCGGAATACCGGCCGCTGTGGAGCGTCGTCGAGGGGCTTTAAAAACCTTAACGACGAGTTTCAGCGGTAGCCCGTAAGCTTCGCGGCGCCCGTGCGACTCACGGGCATCTTCCTTGCCACGAGCGAATGACCATGCACCGCGATCCCCTCATCGTCCCCTCCGAGATCACGCCGCGAGAGCTCTACCAGAGCCGTCGCGACTGGCTGAAGCTCGCCGCCGCCGGCGCGGCCTTCGCCGCCACCGGCGATCTCGCCTTCGCCCAGAGCGGCAAGCTCGCCAAGCTGCCCGGCGCCAAGAGCGCGGTGGCCGGTGCGCTGACGATGGAAAAGCCCACGTCCTACCAGGACGCCACCACCTACAACAACTTCTACGAGTTCGGCACCGACAAGGCCGATCCCGCCCAGCACGCGCAGACGCTGCGCCCACGCCCCTGGACCGTCTCCATCGAGGGCGAGTGCAACAAGCCGCAGACGCTGGATCTCGACGCGCTGCTCAAGCTCAGCCCCATGGAAGAGCGCATCTACCGGCTGCGTTGCGTCGAAGGCTGGTCGATGGTGATTCCCTGGGTCGGCTATTCGCTGTCTGAAGTGCTCAAGCGCGCCGAGCCGAATTCGCGCGCCAAGTTCGTCGAGTTCACGAGCCTGGCCGACCCGAAGCAGATGCCCGGCGTGCGCTCCGGCGTGCTGGACTGGCCCTATGTGGAGGGCCTGCGCATCGACGAGGCCATGCATCCGCTGGCGCTGCTGGCCTTCGGCATGTATGGCGAGGTGCTGCCCAACCAGAACGGCGCGCCGCTGCGCATGGTGCTGCCCTGGAAGTACGGCTTCAAGTCGGCGAAATCCATCGTCAAGATCCGCTTCGTCGAGAAGCAGCCCACGAGCAGCTGGACCAAGGCCGCGCAGCAGGAATACGGCTTCTACTCCAACGTCAACCCGCTGGTCGACCACCCGCGCTGGAGCCAGGCCACCGAGCGCCGCATCGGCGAAGGCGGCGGCGGCCTGTCGGGCCTGTTCGCCAAGCGCCGCCCCACCCTGATGTTCAACGGCTACGAAGCCCAGGTCGCCTCGCTCTATGCGGGCATGGACCTGAAGAAGAACTTCTGAGCGCGATGTCCCGCCCGTTCCTGCTGCACTGGAGTGCGAAGGCGCTCCTGTTCATCCTGTGCTGCCTGCCGCTGGCCTGGATCGTCTTCAGGCTGGCCACGCAGCCGCTGCCCAACCCGGCCGAGTACGTGATCCGCGCCCTGGGCGACTGGACGCTGCGCGGCCTGTGCATCACGCTGGCCGTGACGCCGCTGCGCACGATCCTGAAGAAGCCGGCGCTGGCGCGCTTTCGCCGCATGCTGGGCGTGTTCACCTTCTTCTACGGCAGCCTGCACCTGCTGGCCTATGCCTGGCTGGACAAGAGCCTGGACGTGGCCGAGATCACCCGCGACATCGCCAAGCGCCCCTTCATCCTGATGGGCTTCAGCGCCTGGCTGCTGATGGCGCCGCTGGCCGCCACCAGCTTCAACCGCGCGATCAAGGCGCTGGGCGCGAAGCGCTGGCAGGCGCTGCACAAGGCCGTCTACGCGGTGATCGTGATCGGCCTGCTGCACTTCATCTGGCTGCGCGCCGGCAAGCACAATTTCGTGGAGCCGGCGGTGTACGGCGTGATCATCGCGGTGCTGCTGGGCTGGCGCGCCTGGCAGGCGGCGCGCCGCTGAACAGGCGGGGCAGGCGATAATTGCGGGTTTCCACGCGATCCCGCGCCGAGCCGCGGCCGCCCGCCCATGCCCCCTTCGACCCCTTTCGACACCGCGATCCTCGGCGGCGGCCCGGCCGGCTGCTCGGCCGCCAGCTGGCTGGCCCAGCTGGGCCATCGGGTGCTGATGGTCGAACGCCAGCCGCGCCTGTGCGCGAGCCTCGAGCCGCTGCGCTTCGCCCAGGGCTGGCTGCTGGGCGAGCCCGCGCAGGCGCTGTCAGCGCTGGGACAGCGTTATGCCGACCACATCACCGCCCAGCCCGGGATCGATGCGCGCACCGGCTGCAGCGCCGCCAGCCTGGACTGGCACCAGGGCATCTGGCAGTTGCGCCTCGACGAGGGCGAGACCGTGCAGGCCCGCAGCCTGCTGGTCGCCACCGGCCTGCGGCCCCGCCATCCGGCCCCCTTCTTCCCAGCCGGGACGCACGGGCGCGTGCTCGACGCGATCACGCTGACCGCCCGCCGCGACACCCTGCCGCCCGGCCGGATCCTGCTGCTCGGCGGCGGCGACAACGCCGTGGAGAATGCGCTGCACCTGCGCGCCCGCGGCCACCAGGTGACCATCTGGTCGCGCTCCGAATGGATCGGCCAGGCGCAGTTCATCCGCGCGATGGAACAGGATGCCGCCATCGCCCGCCGCCCCGCCACCGCCCTGCCGCGCGGCGTGGAGGCGACGGCCGAGGGCGTGCAGGTCGAGTCACCGCAGTTCGGCATCGAGCACTTCGACCATCTGGCCGTGCTGCTCGGCTACGAGCCCGAGCCCTCGGCCTGGGAGCTGGCGGCCGGCGAACGTCGCTTCGTCGAGGACGAGGCCCGCGGCCTCTTCCTGGCCGGTGACGCCAGCCAGCGCCACCATCCCTGCGTCCAGACGGCGCTGGGTGACGGCGCCGACGCGGCCAAGCGCATCCAGGCCTTCCTGGCCACGGGCCCGCGCCATGCGCCCGAGCTGCGCAACGAGCAGCAGGTGATCCACATCAGCGGCCTGCGCTTCGGCGCCAAGCTGGGCATCCTCGACTTCGAGCGCGAGGGCCCGCAGCCGATCCAGGTCGACGCCGCGATCAACCTCGGCCCGCAGGCCCTGGTCTCGCGCGACTCCGACATCGGCCATGTGCTGGACTACCGCCGCATCCGCCAGATCATCATCGACGAGTGCACGGCCGAGCACACCGACCTGCTGGAGGCGCTCGTGGCCAAGCTCGGCAAGCGGCTGATGAAGCTGCCCGGTGTGATCGGCGTGCGCGTCAAGGTGCACAAGCTTGAAATCTTCCCCGACTGCGAAGTCGCGATCAGCGCCGAAGTGGGCGCATGGTGAGAACGAACCCATGAATACCGAAACCTTGCTAACCCCCGAACTCGACGCAGGCGCCGCCGCCGAAGCCAAGGCCGCGCAGAAGAAGGCCGAGCTGGAGATCAACAAGCTCAGCAAGCGCCTGCACCGCCAGGTGGGCCAGGCCATCACCGACTTCAACATGATCGAGGACGGCGACAAGGTCATGGTGTGCCTGTCCGGCGGCAAGGACAGCTACACGATGCTGGACATCCTGACCAACCTGCAGCAGCGGGCGCCGATCAAGTTCAGCATCGTCGCGGTCAACCTCGACCAGAAGCAGCCCGGCTTCCCCGAGGAGGTGCTGCCGGCCTACCTCAAGTCACGCGGCGTTGACTTCCACATCGAGAACCAGGACACCTACAGCATCGTCAAGAAGCTGGTGCCCGAGGGCAAGACCACCTGCAGCCTGTGCTCGCGCCTGCGCCGCGGCATCCTCTATCGCGTGGCCGGCGAACTCGGCGCCACCAAGATCGCGCTGGGCCACCATCGCGACGACATCGTCACCACGCTGTTCCTGAACATGTTCTTCGGCAGCCGCATGAAGGGCATGCCGCCCAAGCTGGTCAGCGACGACGGGAAGAACGTCGTCATCCGCCCGCTGGCCTATGTGCGCGAGCCGGACATCGTCCGCTGGGCGCAGCACCGCGAGTTCCCGATCATCCCGTGCAACCTCTGCGGCAGCCAGGAGAACCTGCAGCGCGTGCAGGTCAAGGCCATGCTCAACGACTGGGACCGCCGCTTCCCCGGCCGCATCGAGAACATGTTCACCGCGATGGGAAACATCGTCACCTCGCACATGATGGACCGCGATCTCTTCCCCTTCACGACGATCAAGGCCACCGGCGCGCCGGTCGAGGGTGGCGACATCGCCTTCGACGAGGAAGAGGCCTGCCACACGCCTTCTTCAGGTCCGGTCATACGCCTACACCCGAACGAGTGATCCGGGGCACGCCAACTCAGGTAGCAGCAACAAAGCAGCGCCACAATGGGCCACCGGGCACTCACGCCAGGAGGTCCATCATGCAAACGCGCCGCACATTCACCCTCGCAGTCCTCGCTGCTGCTGCCGCCGCCTCGCTGGCGGCCTGCAGCGGCCCCTACACCCTCTCCGCGGACGTCAAGAGCTTCGGCACCTGGCCGAGCGACCGCGCGCCGCTGAGCTACGCCTTCGAACGCCTGCCCTCGCAGAAGGACTCGCAGCGCCAGAGCGAGCTGGAAGACAGCGCCCGCGGCGCGCTGGAGCGCGTCGGCTTCAAGCCGGCGGCGGACGCCAAGACCGCCGACGTGCTGGTCACCCTCGGCGCCCGGCTGTCCGCGGTCGAGTACGCGCCCTGGGACGACCCGCTGTGGTGGCGCTGGCATGCCGGCGTCGGCTGGCGCACCGGCGGCCCGTGGCGCGGCGGCGGCTTCCGCGCCGGCTTCGGCTGGTCGCCCTGGGGCCCGTCCTCGCTGGACCGGCGCTACGACCGCGAGGTGGCCGTGCTGATCCGCGACCGCGCCAGCAGCGAGCCCATCTACGAGGCCCACGCCAGCTACGAGAGCATCTCGCCGGGCGACGGCGCCACGCTGGTGGCGCTGTTCCAGGCGGCGATGGGCGACTTCCCCAAAGCCAATCCGGACTTGCATCGCGTTACCGTCCAGGCCGAACGCTGACACACGTCACGCCGAATCTCGACGTTATGCTCCGGCGAGGTCCACTTGCCGGAGCATCCCGATGAAGCGTCACCTCCTCTCCGCGATCCTGCTGCTGTCGATCGCAGCCACGGCCGGCGCCGCCGAAACCAGCGTGACCCTGCGCGCCGTCGACGCCCAGGGCGAAGGCGCCGCGCTCGGTACCGTGCGCATCGTCGAGACACCCTACGGCCTGGCCTTCTACCCCGCCCTCACGGGCCTGGCATCCGGCCTGCACGGCTTCCACGTCCACGAGAACCCCAGCTGCGCAACGGGCGAGGCCAATGGCCAGCCGGTGCCGGCAGGCAAGGCCGGCGGCCATCTTGACCCGGCCGGCACCAAGCAGCACGGCGAGCCCTGGGGCAGCGGCCATCTGGGCGATCTGCCGGCGCTGTACGTGGCGGCCGATGGCAGCGCTTCCAATCCGGTGCTGGCGCCGCGGCTGAAGACGCTGGCCGATGTGTCGCGTCGCTCGCTGATGGTCCACGTCGGCGGCGACAACCACGCCGACCACCCGCAGCCGCTGGGCGGCGGCGGGCCGCGCTTCGCCTGCGGCGTGATCGGCGGCTAACTG